>JANPJD010000118.1:0-6744 GCA_031425325.1 Rhodobacterales bacterium
ATCAAGGGGTTGATGGCGGAGCGAGAGGGATTCGAACCCTCGAGACGGTCTCCCGCCTACACACTTTCCAGGCGTGCGCCTTCGACCACTCGGCCACCGCTCCGTCGGGGCGGGTTTAGCGGGCGGGGGACAGGGTGGCAAGACGGGATCGTGGAGGGGGCCGGGCTCGTCCGGCAGTACGGTACCATGGCTGCCAAAAGACGGGCCGGGCGGATCGGGTGCCGGTTGATCCCGGTGTCCGGGGCTGCGATGGTTGCCGTCAGCATCGTGCCGAGGGGGCGGGCCATGTTCATTCCCGTGATTGGGGCAGGGGCCATCGGCCAGCGCCACCACGCCAACCTCCAGGCGCTGGGGATCGCCACCGCGCTGCTGCCGTGGCGGGCGTTCGGCGACAGCCAACTCGACGGGGCGGACGGCGCGGTCATCGCGACGGCGACGGATGTGCGGCTCGACCCCGTGCGGCTTTGCGTGGCACGCGGCCTGCCGCTCTACATCGAGAAGCCGCTTTCGCATGATGCAGGCGTGGTCGAGGCGATCCTGGCGGCGGCGGCACCGGTTGCGCCACGCTCGATGGTTGGCTTCATGATGCGCTATCACCCGGCGGTGCGGGCGCTGGCGGCGCTTGACCTCTCGGGCACCTATGACGCGCAGTTCGGCATCGGCCACGACGTGCGGCTCTGGCGCCGCGATTGGAGCTTCGCGCAAAGCTATGCCGCGCGGCGCGAAGGGGGCGGCGTCCTGCTGGACCTCTGCCACGAGATCGACCTCGCGCTGACCCTGCTGCCGCAGGCGGCCCTCGGCATGCCGGACAGCCTCGGCCATGCGGCTTTTCCGGGCGTCGATTTCGCCAGCCGTGTGCCCCTTCACGGCCCCGGCCTGATCGGCTCGGTCGCGATGGACTACCTCTCGCCCGTCAGCTACCGGCGCATCGTGCTGCGCACGCCCGAGAGCGTTGCGGATTTCGACCTCATCGCGGGGCGCTACGACCTTTCGGACAAGGCCGGTGAGCGCAGGCTGGACCTGCCGTTCGAACGCAACGCCATGTTCCTTGCGGCGATGGGCGATTTCCTGCATCTGGTGCGCGGAACGGCCATGCCCCAAGACCCGCTGCTGCCGCGCCTCGACCTGGTGGCGGGCACCTGCCGGGCCATCGCGCGGGCCTGGGGCGCGCGGCGCTTCACGGGCCGGGTCGAGGGGGATTACACATGACGACCGCATCATGATCATCGGCCATATCGGCGCGCGCAAAGGCTCCAAGGGCCTGCCGGGCAAGAACACGCGCCCCATCTGCGGCAAGCCCCTGATCGACTGGTCGCTCGACCAGCTGCTGAACACTCCGCTCGTCGATGCGGTCGTGGTCTCGACCGATGACGAGGCGCTTCTTGCCCATGCGACGCAGCGCGGCGCGCTCGACATCGGCCTGCGACCCGCGCATCTCGCGACCGATACCGCCGGAAAGTGGGGCGTCTGGCAGCACGCGCTTGCCGCGGCCGAGGCGCTGACCGGCCCCGCCACGGCCTTTCTCGACCTCGACTGCACGTCGCCCCTGCGCCTGCCCGAAGACATCGAGAACGCGCTGATCCTTTTCGCCGAGGCGCAGCCCGACATGGTTATGTCCTGCTGCGAGGCGCGCAAGAATCCCTACTTCAACCTGGTGGAACCCGACGAAACCGGCGCGCTGCATGTCTCGAAACTCCTGCCGGGTGGCGTCGTCGCGCGCCAGCAGGCCCCGACTGTCTACGAACACGCGGCCTCGACCTATGTCGTGGCCCCCGACTACCTGCGCCGTTCGGACAGCCTCTGGGGCGGGCGCGTGATCCCCTATCTCATGCCGCCCGAGCGCTGCGTGGACATCGACTCGGCCCTCGACTTCAAGTGGGTGGAGTTCCTGCTGAGAGAGCGACTTCATGCCTGATACCCTAAGCGGCCGCACCATCTTCATCACCGGATCGGGAGGCGTCCTCGGGTCCACCTACGTCCGCCGAATGCTGGCCGAAGGCGCGCGCGTCATCGCAAGCGACCTGCCGGGCCACCGGGCCGAGGCGCTGATGGTGGCGCACGGCGACAACCCGCGCTTCCGCTTTTACGACCTCGACGTCGCCGACGAGGATCAGGTGACGGGCATCTTCGCGCGCATCCTGGGCGACGGGTGGCAACCGAACGTGGTTCTGAACAACGCGGCCATCACGGGCGAGCTGCTGATGGGCGCGGGCAAGCCCTTTCCGTCCTTCGCCGACACAAGCGTGTCGGACTGGGAAAAGACGCTCCGCACCAACCTGACCGGGGCGTTCATGATCGCGCGCCAGATGGACCGCGACATCGTGGGCAACTGGCCCTGCGCGCTGATCAACGTGGCCTCGATGTATGCGCTGAACGGCCCGCACCATGCAATCTACGAAGGGATGCCTTTCAAGTCCTTCTCGGCCTATTCGACGACCAAGGCGGGCGTCCACGGCCTGACGCTCTGGCTCGCGGGCTATTGGGCGCCCCGGAAAGCCACGGTCAACACCATCGCCCCCGGTGCCGTCTTCAACGGCCATTCGGACGAGTTCCAGCGCCGGGTGGGCGAACTCATCATGGCGGGCCGCATGGCGCAGCCTGACGAGATCGCCGACGCGATGCTGTTCCTCTGCAGCCCGCAGGCGGGCTACATGACCGGCCAGATGGTGAACGTGGACGGCGGCTTCAGCGGCTGGTGACGCGCCGCTCGGCCACGCGCTTCAGATACTTGCCGTAATCGTTCTTGGCGTAGGCCGCCGCGCGGTCCAAAAGCTGCTCGCGGCTGATCCAGCCCTGCTCGAAAGCGATCTCCTCGGGGCAACCCGACTGCATTCCCTGCCGGTTCTCCAGCGTCCGCACGAAGTTTCCGGCATCGAGCAGGCTCGCATGCGTCCCGGTGTCGAGCCAGGCATAACCGCGCCCCATGCGTTCGACCTGCAAGGCCCCCTCGGCGAGATACATCTCGAGCAGCGTCACGATCTCTAGCTCGCCCCGCTCCGATTTCTTGACCGCCCGCGCCCGCTCGGAGGCCGTCCCGTCCAGGAAGTAGAGCCCCGTCACCGCAAAGTCCGACGGCGGCACCTTTGGCTTCTCGATGATATGCGTGACCCGCCCGTCCGCATCGAACTGCACGACGCCATAGCGCTCGGGGTCTGCCACCTGATAGCCGAACACCGTTCCGCCATCGGTCCGCGCATCCGCCGCGGCCAGCATCTCGGGCAGGCCGTGGCCGTAAAAGATGTTGTCCCCCAGCACCATCGCCGAGGGCGCGCCGTCCAGGAAATCCTCGGCCAGCAAATAGGCCTGCGCCAGCCCGTCGGGCGAGGGCTGCGTGATGTAGGTGAACGACACCCCCCAGAGCGAGCCGTCCCCCAGCGCGCGCTGGAACTGATCGGCATCCTGCGGCGTGGTGATGATCGCGATTTCGCGGATGCCTGCCAGCATCAGGACCGACAGCGGATAGTAGATCATCGGCTTGTCGTAGATCGGCAGCAACTGCTTCGAGACCGAGACCGTGATCGGGTAAAGCCGGGTGCCCGACCCTCCGGCCAGAATGATACCCTTGCGCTGTGTCATGCCGTTTCTCCCAAGTCACGCAGCACCGCGCCGAGACTGACCCGCCAGTCGGGCCGCGCGATGCCGAAGGCGGCTTCTGTCGCCGTGCAGTCCATCCGCGAGTTTGCCGGGCGGTGCGCCGGTGTCGGATAGGCCGATGCCGGAATATCCGTCACAGTCGTCGCCATGCCCGACTGCGCGAAGACCTCGCGCGCGAACTCTGCCCAGGACACGTCCGGCGCGCCCGCGAAGTGATAGGTGCCCGTCAGGCCCGGATTGCCGCGCAGCCGATCAGCGATCACCAGCAGCGCATCCGCGATGTCGCCCGCCGCCGTCGGCCCGCCGATCTGGTCGGCCACTACGCTGAGGCTGTCGCGCGTCTTGCCCAGCCGGAGCATCGTCTTGACGAAGTTTGCACCCTGCGCCGAGAACACCCACGAGGTCCGCAGGATCGCGTGAACCCCGCCCGCATCGCGCACGCCGGTCTCACCCGCGAGCTTCGAGCGGCCATAGGCCCCAAGCGGTCCGGTCGCATCCCCCGGCTGCCAGGGCCGCGTCCCCGATCCGTCGAACACGTAATCCGTCGAGACATGCACGAACGGTATGCCCCGCGCCGCCGCCGCCCGCGCCATCGCCGCAGGCGCGTCGCCGTTCACGACCGTCGCCGCCGCTTCCTCGGCCTCGGCTTTGTCGACCGCCGTCCAGGCTGCTGCGTTGATGATCGCATCCACGTCCGCCCCGGCAACCGCCGCCGCACAGGCCGCCGGATCGCCAAGGTCGGCCTCGGCGCGCGACAGGAACCGCGCCTCCGGCACCCGCGCGTGCAGCGCAAGCGCGACCTGCCCGGTCGCGCCGAACACCAGAAGCCTCACGCCTTGACCCCAAGGCGCTGTCCCACGCCCTGACGCTCCTGCAAGGGCCGCCACCAGTGCTCGTTGTCGAGATACCATTGCACTGTACGCGCCAGCCCCTCCTCGACGGTGACCGAGGGCCGCCAGCCGAGTTCGGTCCTGATCCGTGTGGGATCAATGGCATAGCGCGCATCGTGCCCCGGCCGGTCGGCCACGAAGGTGATGAGGTCGGCATGCGGTGTCGCACGGGGCCGCCTCTCGTCGAGGATCGCGCAGATCGTCCGCACGAGGTCGATGTTGCGCCGCTCGTTCTCGCCACCGATGTTGTAGGTCCGTCCGACGGCACCCTTTTCCAGCACGGTAAGCAGCGCGTCGGCGTGATCCTCGACGTAAAGCCAGTCGCGCACATTCTCGCCCGCGCCGTAGACCGGGATCGGCTGCCCCGCCAGCGCCTTCAGGATCACCACCGGGATCAGCTTTTCGGGAAAGTGATACGGCCCGTAATTGTTCGAGCAGTTGGTGACCAGAACCGGCAGCCCGTAAGTCTCGTGCCAGGACCGCACCAGATGATCGCTCGCAGCCTTCGACGCCGAGTAGGGCGAATTGGGCGCGTAGGGCGTGTCCTCGGTGAACTGCCCCTCGGGGCCGAGCGTGCCATAGACCTCGTCGGTCGAGATGTGGTGGAAGCGGAACGCTTCGGGCTTGCCCTTGGCGGCCCAATAGGTCCGCGCCGCCTCGAGCAGGTTGAATGTGCCGGTGATGTTCGTTTCCACGAAATCCGCAGGCCCGTCGATCGAGCGGTCGACATGGCTTTCGGCGGCAAGATGCATAACCGCATCAGGCTGATGCGCGGCGAAGATGCGATCCAGCGCGGCGCGGTCGCGGATGTCCGAATGTTCGAAAACGTAACCCGGCGCATTGGCGACCGGCTCGACGTTCGTAAGGTTCGCGGCATAGGTCAGCGCGTCGAGGTTGACGACCTCATGTCCCGCCCGCACCGCATGGCGCACCACTGCCGAGCCGATGAAGCCCGCGCCGCCCGTGACGAGGATCTTCATGCAAGCCTCCCGAACGGTGTTCCGATTTGCGAAAGAAGCGGCGCCTTCGCGTCCTTCTCGCTTAGGACCGGTTCGCCCGTCAGGCCCCAGTCGATCCCGATCGCCGGATCGTCGAACCGCACCGCGCCGTCACACTCGGGCGCGTAGTAGTCGCTGCACTTGTAGACGATCTCGGTGTCGGGCTCGCGCGTGACGAAGCCGTGCAGGAAGCCTTCAGGGATCAGCAGTTGCTTGCCGTTCTCGAAGCTCAACTCCACCCCGACCCATTTTCCATAGGTGGCACTTCCCCCGCGAATATCGACCGCCACGTCGAACAGCCGCCCCCGCCCGCAACGCACGAGCTTGGCCTGCGCGTGCGGCGGCGACTGGAAGTGCAGCCCCCGCAGCGTGCCCGTGCGGGCCGAGACCGAGTGGTTGTCCTGTACGAAGTCGATGTCGATCCCGTGCGATGCCAGCACCTTGCGGCTCCAGCTTTCGCTGAAGAAGCCGCGATCGTCGCCGAAGCGGCGCGGCGTCAGGATGACCACGCCCGGCAGGGCGGTTTCTTCGATCTGCAAGGGGCAACCTCCGGTTTTCGCGCCCCGCACATAGCAAGCCGGGCGGGGGGAGTCACCCCGTTTCGCGGTTGCGGCGACGCCCTAGACCCAACGCCCCACCGCCAGCGCGCGCAACGTCAGTGCCGCCGCTTTCGTCATCGAAGACAGCGCGCGCAAGCTGACCGATCCCGTGCCGGGCACCGCCGCGACAAGCCACGCATCCGCGTCGTCCACGCCCCCTGTCACGACTGGGGCAGCCACGAAGGCCGACGGAAAGGTCCAGGTCACATCTGCCGAGCGGAAGAGCGCGCCGCTCGCGGTCGACGCGTTGGCGGCACTCAGCGTGGTGCGCGTACAGATCAGCGTGCCATCGGCGAAGCGCACGAACTCGCCGTTCGCGTTTGATCCACGTTCGATCGCGGCCCCGGTCGGCACGCCCGCACTTTGGCTTACCGGCCCGAGCAGAGTGGATTGGTTCATCACCATCGCCCAGGCCTGCCAGGCCCCACCGGTCGCCCGGCGCTGCCAGACCCGCGTCGCGCTGTCGGCGGTCGTGGCGCTCCAGCGCTGATGCACCGTGTCGCCGCCCGTGCCGTGGAACACCTCGAGCAGCCCCGAGGTGGCGGATGCGGGCAGGTTGGTCGTCGCGGCATCCGTGCGCCACAGCCCCGCCACCGCCACCGCGTTCGCCGAAACAACTGCGGCGCCCAGGCTTTCGCCCGCCGTGACGCCCAGACCGAACAG
>JANPJD010000119.1:0-5909 GCA_031425325.1 Rhodobacterales bacterium
TCGGTCGCCCAGTCGTCCGCGCCCATCCGCCAGAGGAAGAACTCTTGTCCGTTGACGAACCAGCGGGTCGCATCGAAAATGTCCGGCCGGTTCTCGCGCAGCCAGATGATCTTCGCCGCCGACCAGAGCGGGCTGATCTGCATGCCGGTGTGCCGCTGGTGTTCCTCGGCCCCGAACTCGGCCGAGATCGCCGCCACGCTTTTCAGTGCACGCCCGCAGTTCCACACAAGGCTGTTCATCAGCGGGCGTCGGTCCGCGTCGAGCATGCCGAAGGTGCCGCGCTGGCTTGACAGGCCGACCGAATAATAGGCCGAAGCCGGTACATCGGCCTTGGCGACGGCCTGTTTGGTCGCAGCACAGATGCCCCGCCAGACCTCGTCGAGATCCTGCTCGATCCAGCCCGGCTGAGGCGAGGTGCAGGTGTATTCCTGATAGCCTTGCCCCAGGTTCTTGCCCCGCTCGTCGAAGATAATCACCATGCAGCCGGTGGTGCCTGCGTCGATCCCCACGAAGACCCGTTTCTGTGTCGCCATCACGCTCTCCCCCACGTTTCGGTCGTCTTCAGTCCCGCCATCCAGCCAGACAGAAGGCGCAGGAACTCCAGCCGCCGCGCGATCATCGGCGGATCGAGTGTGGCCAGCAGCTCGGCCTTGGCCGCCAGAACATCCTCGGGCGTGGCGCGCACGATGGCGTCGGGGATGGCCTGAAGCGTGTCGCCCTGTCCCGTCCAGTCACGGTTCACCGCAAAGCCGAAAGGTGCCAGCGCATCGGGCCATGTCGCATCGAGCCGTCGATCACCATCGACGCCCCGCAGCACGACGCGGCAGTGGAAATCCATGACGTCACCCTGCCGGACCATCTCGGCAAGGGCCGCGTCCTGCGAAGGGTGCGGCGGGATCGCCGCCGCGAAATCGCCCTGCACGATCTCGACGTCGGCCCGTCGTCCGATGGCGCGCAGCACATCGCGCAGGATGACATGCTTGGCGGTGCAGGCCCCCCGCCCCTCACGCAGCGCGGTCAGGGGCGTTCTATCGGGCCCTGAGAAATAGGGCATCTGCCGCACGGCCGTATAGGCTTGCAAAACTCCGCCCGCGCCTCGGGCGGGAACGTGTGCGGCAACGAACGCTGCCAATCCTTCCGCATAGGCGGACGTGGCGGGGGCGTCAGAAATAGGCATGCCCATCGCCTGCGTCGAAGATGTGCCATTTGTCGCGATTGACGGTCAGCCAGCAGGCATCACCGGGCTGGCCAGGAAACTCCGGCGTGGTCTTGACCCGCATCCGCACGTCCTGAAGCTGCACCTCGACCAGCATATCGCCGCCGAGCAGTTCGTTCACGAAAATGACGCCGCTGATGGACGGACCTTCGGGTCTGGTCAGGCTGATCGACAGGGCATCCGGGCGGACGCCCATCCGCACGGTGCCGTCCTTGGACGAGCCGTCGAGCTTGGCGACCTGCGATGGCAGCAGGGGGATCTCGAAGTTCGGGTGCGTCAGGACAACACCGTCGCCCGATCCCTGCACTCCGGCTGTCACGAAGTTCATCGCGGGCTCGCCGACGAAACCCGCGACCCAGGCGTTGACGGGGTGGTTGAAGATCTCGCTCGGCGTGCCCCATTGCTGCAATTCGCCGTCGTGCATGACCGCGATGAAATCGGCCATCGACAAAGCTTCGAGCTGGTCATGCGTGACGTAGATCATCGTCGTGCCAAGCGTCTTTTGCAGATGCTTGATCTCGCCGCGCATGTGGGCGCGCAGCTTGGCATCGAGGTGAGCGATCGGCTCGTCGAACAGGAACAGCTTCGGCTCACGCACGATGGCCCGCCCGATTGCCACGCGCTGTTTCTGTCCGCCCGACAACTCGTGCGGTCGGCGCTCCAGCAGGTGACCGATCTCAAGCAGTTTGGCCGCGCCGTTGACCCGATCCTTGATCGTGGCATCGGACGCCTTGCGAAGCCGAAGCGGGTTGGCAATGTTCTCGAAGACGGTCTTGTGCGGGTAGAGCGCATAGTTCTCGAACACCATGGCGACATCGCGGTCCTTCGGGGCAAGGTCGTTGATGCGGGTGTCGTCGAAGGTGATATCGCCCGCGCTGATATGCTCCAGCCCTGCGAGCATCCGCATGGTCGATGACTTGCCGCAGCCCGACGGACCGAGGATCGAGACGAAGCTTCCGTCCGGGCAGGTCAGGTTCAGATCTTTGACCGCAGGGGTCTGGCCGTAGTATTTCCAGACGTTCCTGATCGTGACGGTAGCCATGGCCTTCTCCCCTTATTCTTCCAAGCTTCGGGCCGGGCCCGGCATCAGTCATTCCTTGACGGCGCCCATGGTCAGGCCGGTCACGAGGTATTTGCGGATCACAAGGCCCAGCAGCATCATCGGCGCAGTCGTCACGACGCCGGCTGCCATGATGGCGCCCCACTGGATGTTCTGCGGCTGAACCAGTTCGCGGGTCGCGACGGGCAAGGTCTTTGCGCCGCCCGAGCCGATGATCGCCGCGAACAGGAAGTCGTTCCACGCGAACAGCACGCATAGCACGATGAACGCGCCAATGCCCGGTGCGACCAGCGGCAGGATCGACAGGAACGCCTGAAAGCGCGTGGCACCATCGACCATCTGCGCCTCTTCGATGCCATAGGGCACATTGTCGAAGAAGCCTTTCAGGATCCAGATCGCGAAGGGCAGGTTGAACGTCGTGTAGGCCAGGATCAGCCCCGGCAGGGTGCCGACAAGGTCAAGCGACCTGAAAATCGCGAACAGGGGCACCATGACGGCAACGACTGGGGCCATCCGGGTCGAGATAATCCAGAAGAACAGGTCCTTCTTGCCCCGGAACTCGACCCGGCTCAGCGAATAGGCGGCCAGCGACCCGAAGATCACCGAGATGATGGCCGAACCACCTGCGGCGATCAGGCTGTTCGCGATGTAGCGGCCGAAGTTGTTCTCTTCGAACAGCGTCGCGTAGTGCTTCGTCGTCGGCGTGAAGTCGAAGAATACACCTATGCCCATCCAGTCGCCGACGGCAGGAAGCTTGAAGGCCTCGAGCAGGTCCTTGAAGGACGACACGAACATCACGACGAAGGGAAGGATCGTCCAGACGAGGTAGAGGACCACGAAGATGATCGCGAGGACCCGGAGAACCCGCTGAAGCGGGCTGTCGTAGTGGACGACGTCGCGCGAAGCCATGTCAGCGCCCTCCCGAAGTGGGCCGGTCGAACACGCCGACCAGGATCTTGCCGAGGATGATCGTGACCACCAGCAGAACCAGCGCGATCGCGGCCCCCCGCCCGAGGTCGAAGAACTTGAAGGCCACCTCGAACAAGTAGACCGGCAGGATCTTGGTTGCGTTGGCCGGCCCGCCCCCCGTCAGCACGAGGATGTGGTCGATGAAGCGGAAGTTGTCCATGAACCTCAGCAGGACGGCGATCAGCAGGACCGGGTAGAGATTGGGCAGCACGATGGCGAAAAAGTTGCGCGCGGGAGAGGCGCCGTCGACCATGTTCGCCTCCATCTGGTCGCGCGGCACCCGCTTGAGGCCCGCGAGTGCGATCAGCGTGATGAGCGGCGTCCATTGCCATACGTCCACCAGCACGATCGCATACATCGCGGTGTCCGCACTCGACAGGATCGACCCCGACCCGAGGATGCCGAGGCTCTGGAACAGCCAGTGATACCAGCCGAACGTGCCGTTGTAGAGGAAGAGCCACAGCAGCCCAGCGACCGCCGGGGCCATCATCATCGGCATCAGAAGGGCGGTCACGAGGAACTTCTCATACCGCGAGCCATTGACGATCAGTGCCAGAAGCACCCCGATGCCGACCTGAAGGAAAAGGCACATGGCGCTGTATTTCAGCAGCAGCACCCAGCCGGACAGAAAGCGCCCGTCGCTGGCGAGGTTGGCGAAATTCTTGAACCCGACCCACTCGACCGGGCCCATGTCGCCCTTCTGGAAGGCCATCACGATCAACCAGAAGAACGGGTAGAGCGAGATGAACGCCAGAAGCGCGATGGCGGGGGCCATCAGATAGAAATAGTAGGCCTTGCGCGCCGCCCGGTTGAAAGTCTTGGGGACGGGCAGCTCTGCCGAGAGCGGACGCGCCTCGACTTCCGAAGAGACCTTTCGGGCGCGAAAGCGATCCTGTGCGTAGGTTGCATCGCTCGCGTCCGACAAGGTTGCAGTCATTGCGGCCTCGCTTATGCGACCTGCCGCTTGGCAGGCGCATCTGGTTCGGTGATTGCGTCAGGCTGAGGGACCGCCACTGCACGATCATCCTGCATTGGCGGTCCGAGTTCTTTGTGCCGAACGATCAGCTTGCGTTCAACTCGTCGAGTTGCGCTTTCAGCTCGGCTCCGGTCGCGGCGGGGTCGAGTTCGCCCGCAAGCATCCGCTGCGTCGTCGACGCGATGATCGAGTGATACTCGTTCGCCTTGGGGATCTTCGGCCCGAGCGTGAAGTTCGGGTCCTTGATGCCAAAGTTGTAGACCGGATCGAACGTCAGCGCGTTGGGCATGGTGGTCGGGCGCTGGCCCGCCGCGATCACGTCCTCGCGCGCCAGCACCGACTTGCGGGTCGGGGTGCCGCCAAGGCCCTTGAGCACATCGTACTGGTTGTCAGCCGAGGTCGACCACATCGCAAAGATGTAAGCCGCGCGCTGCAACGCCTCGTCGGCATTGGCGTTGATTGCGATACCACCGATGCCGCAGTTCGTGCCGTTGACTGCCTCGCCGCCATTCTTGATCCAGTCTGCAGCGCCTTTCGGGCAGGGGGCATAACCGGTCTTGCCGCCAGCGGCCAGCGAGGTGCCCTCGTCTTCGACCGAGGCCGCGAACTCGTGGTACTGGACCTGCATCGCGATGTTGCCAGACTGGTACACGGTGTTCAGTTCCAGTGTCCCGTTCGCGAGGTTATCTGGATGCGACACGTCGGCCAGCGCCTTGAACTTCTCGAGGATCAGAACCGACTGCTCGTCGCCCCAGTTCGTCGCACCGGGTTCCCTCGAGCCGAGCTTGTCATCGATCGCATAGTCGATCCAACGGCCGTTGGCGAAACACATGCGCTGGATGTCGAGCTGCGTCGTCCAGGCGAAAGAGCCCTGGTGCTGGGCATAGCCATAGGGCACATCCTTGCCCGCATCCTTGGCTTTCTTGAAGAACGTCGCAAAGTCGAGCACGTTCTGCCAGGTCGTGTCGTTGTTGAACTCAAGCCGGTAGCCGTACTCGGCCTCGAAATCCTTGGTGTTCGCCTCGAACACGTCCTGACGGTAGAAGGTGCAGGCGACAGCCGCATCATAGGGCAGGGCCATGATGCGGTCTCCGTCGTAGAACCGCCCGCACGCCGTCAGGAAGTTCTCGAACCAGACCTCGTCACCGTAGCCCTCGGGGTCTTGCGGCAGCGTCTCGTCCCCGAACATCGGCGTCAGGTCGGCGTAGAAGTCGGCAAAGGGCGCGCCGATCGGCTTGTCCTGAGCATATTGCAGCACGTAATCCGCCGTGCCCGACCGCAGGTCGATGCCGGCCTTCTGCTGCACGACAGGAAGGTCGTCGGTAAGGATTTCGACCGTGATCCCGGTCAGGTCGTAGAATGCGGTGAGCTTTTCGCGGATGGCGAAGGACGGCGGCGTATTCTCGGACAGGAAGACGAGCTTCGAGCCCGCGAACTGCTTCCACTTGGCTTCGTCGGACGATTGCGCCGAGACGCGGGTCGCCATGATCGTCGAGTTCAGGCCCACACCCAGGGTTCCCGTCCCCAGCATGGTCGCGCCGGCACCGCCAAGTTCCAGAAACTTGCGACGACTTATGCGTGAATGTATCGCCTTCTTCGGTGTGTAGAACATTGCGATCCTCCCTTTCCCGGCGGCGGATTATCCCGCCCCCTTACGCCTTTCTCACGCATTGGGCGGTGCCAGCCCC
>JANPJD010000120.1:0-34955 GCA_031425325.1 Rhodobacterales bacterium
TCAATCCGCGCCCCGGAACGGTTGCACGTATTGCAGCGCCATGTCCCAGGGGAAGAAGATCCAGGTGTCCTGGCTGACCTCGGTGATATAGGTGTCGACCATCGGGCGGCCCGAGGGCTTGGCATAGACGGTGGCGAAATGCGCCTTGGGGTAGAGGCGCCGCACGAGGTCGAGCGTCTTGCCGGTGTCGACAAGGTCGTCGACGATCAGGATGCCCGTCCCGTCGCCCATCAGGTCGACCTGCGGGCTTTTCGTGACCTGCGCTTCGCGCTGGGACTGGTGCGAGTAGCTTTTCACGCTGATCGTGTCGACGACGCGAATGTCGAGCTCGCGGCTGACGATCATCCCGGGGATCATGCCGCCGCGTGTGATTGCGACGACCGCGCGCCAGTTGCCGTCGTCGGGGCCCTGGCCCTGAAGCCGCCAGGCCAGCGCGCGGCTGTCGCGGTGGATCTGGTCCCAGCTGACGTGGAAGCCCTTCTCGTGCGGCAGGCGGTCGTTCATCGGGTGGTCCTTGCAGAGGGGCAGGGCAGGGGCCAGCCCCCGCACCCCCGGGATATTTCTGGACAGAAGAAGCCGATCACGTCAGCGCAACCTTGAGGCCGAGCGCCGCGAGGATGCCCGCAAAGCCCCGGTCGATGGTCGACTTGAGGCGCATGTAGCCCGCGCGCACCGAGGTGAAGGAGAAGGCGCGGGCGACGACGATGTTGCAGGCAAGCTCGTTCAGGAACACCGCGGCCAGCAGGCCGACCAGCCAGGGCCAGGTCGTGCCGGGCGGGACCGTGCCGATGAAGACCGCGCCGAAGAAGACGGCCGGCTTGGGGTTCGCGAGCTGGGTCAGAAGGCCGAGGCGCAGCGCCGAGGCGGGGCTGCGCGGGGCCGCGCCAGGGGCCGCTTCTGGCAGCGGCTCGCGCGCATGCCGCCACATACCGAAGGCGAGCCACAGAAGGAACAGCGCGCCTGCGATCTTGAACGCCCAAAGGGCGGCGGGAGCGACCTGGAACAGCAACGCCAATCCGAAGAGGGCCGCCACCGCCCAGACGACCGCCCCCGCGCCGATCCCGACCGACAGGACGGCGGCGGTGCGGAAGCCTTCGGTCACGCCCGTGCGCGCGGTCATCAGGACGGCGGGGCCTGGCGAGGCGGCGGCCAAGAGGTGCAGCGCCCAGGCGGCGAGGAACGCCGCCAGCGTCACTGCGCGGCCTCCTTGCGCGTCGCGTCGATGTCGGGGGCGTCGACCGCCTTCATGCCCACGACGTGATAGCCTGCATCGACATGCAGCACTTCGCCCGTCGTGCCGCTGCCGAGATCGGACAAAAGGTAGAGCGCGGCCTTGCCAACCTCTTCCTGCGTCACGTTGCGGCGGAGCGGCGAGTTCAGTTCGTTCCACTTCATGATGTAGCGGAAGTCGCCGATCCCCGAAGCCGCGAGCGTCTTGATCGGACCCGCCGAGATCGCGTTGACGCGGATGCCGTCCTTGCCAAGGTCCTCGGCGATGTACTGCACGCTGGTTTCCAGCGCGGCCTTGGCCAAGCCCATGACGTTGTAATGCGGCATGACCTTCTCGGCGCCGTAATAGGTGAGCGTGAGCAGCGATCCGCCCTCGGGCATCATCGCGGCGGCGCGCTGGCAGACGGCGGTGAAGCTGTAGACCGAGATGTCCATCGTCATGCGGAAGTTCGCGGCCGAGGTGTCGACATAGCGACCACGGAGCTCGGCCTTGTCCGAGAAACCGATGGCATGAACCACGAAGTCGAGTGTGCCCCATGACGCGCGAAGGTGGTCGAACAGCGCATCGAGCGAGCCTTCGTCGGCCACGTCGCACTCGACCATCTCGGTCATGCCGATCGAGGCTGCGAGCGGCTCGACGCGCTTCTTCAGCTGCTCGCCCTGATACGAGAAGGCGAGTGTCGCCCCATGCTCGGCGCAGCATTTCGCGATGCCCCAGGCAATCGACTTGTCGTTCGCAAGGCCCATGATGAGGCCCCGCTTGCCTGCCAGAAGCCCCGCCACAACGCCCGTTGACATTCGCTGTCCCCCGCCCACCCTTCGTCCGCTGCGTTCGAGGTCTAGGCGATCCGCCGTGGCGTATCAAGGGCAGGGGGGCGCGCCCCCGGAGAAGGATGACAATGGACAGAAGCGGCATCTTCGCGGGCGACGACCCGTTCGCACTGGCGCGCGACTGGCTGGCCGAGGCCGTGCCGCTCGAGCCGAATGATCCGGAGGCCATCGCACTTGCGACGGTGGACGCGACGGGCCTTCCCAATGTGCGGATGGTCCTGCTGAAGGACATCGAGGCGGATGCCTTCGTGTTCTACACGAATTACGGCAGTCGCAAGGGCCGCGAAATCGACGCAAGCGGCAAGGCTGCCTTCGTGCTGCACTGGAAGTCGCTGCGCCGCCAGATCCGGGTCAGGGGCCTCACCGAGCGCGAGGAAGGTCCAGCGGCGGACGCCTATTACGCGTCGCGCTCGCTGAAAAGCCGGCTCGGGGCCTGGGCGTCGGCGCAGTCGCAGCCTTTGCCGTCGCGCGTCTCGCTGATGGCCGAGGTGGCGCGCGTGACGGCAGAGCATGGAACAAATCCCCCCCGCCCCCCGTTCTGGGGAGGCATTCGGATCAGGCCGGTCGAGATCGAGTTCTGGGCGGATGGCGCATTCAGGTTGCACGACCGGTTCCGCTGGTCGCGCGAGGGGACGGGCAGCGGGTGGCAGGTCGAACGTCTCAGCCCGTGAGGGCCGCGTAAATCTGCCAAGGGGGTCGACATATGCAGTTTCATGCTTGAAACACCCGGCGAATCCGCTGCAAGTCTCGGGTTCGAAACCGACAGCAGGAATACGACTCTGGACCGCACCGACGAAGAAGAGAACACACCGATCATGCAGGGGCATGTGAAGTGGTTCGATCCCGCCAAAGGCTTCGGCTTCGTGGTAAGCGAAGGAAACCCGACCGATATCCTTCTGCACGCCAATGTGCTTAGGAACTACGGTCAGGGGTCCGTCTCGGACGGGGCGGGTATCACGGTGCGGGTTCAGCAGACCCAGCGCGGCCTCCAGGCCGTCGAGGTCCTGGCGATCGAGCCGCCCGCGGGTGGGATCGGATTGTCCGAAGATGCCGCGGTCGTGACCTCGGAAGACCTCGCCGCACTTGCCATGGAGCCTGCACGGGTGAAATGGTTCGACAAGGGCAAGGGGTTCGGTTTCGCCAATGTCTTCGGTCGAAGTGAGGATGTGTTCATACATGTCGAGGTTCTGCGACATTCGGGCTTCGCAGACCTTCAGGCAGGCGAGGCAGTGGCTTTGCGGATCGTCGAGGGAAAGCGCGGGCGTATGGCCGTGCAGGTGATCTCTTGGGAAACGGCGACGCGGCAGGCCACATGAAGTGGTTCGCCGTCATCGCCATGTTTGTCATGGCAGGCCCGCTGCACGCGGCGTGTCGCGCAGATGCGGTGGACCTGCGTGGCGGCTTCGGTCAGGCCCGCTTTGCGGTCGAAGTGGCCGACACGGCTGCCGCCCGCGCGAAGGGACTGATGTTTCGCGAAAGCCTGGCACGGTCAGCGGGGATGCTGTTCGTCTATCCCGGGCCGCAGAGGGTCAGCTTCTGGATGAAGAATACGCTGATCCCGCTCGATATGATCTTTGCCGATGCGGCGGGACGCGTAACGCGGGTGCATGCGATGGCAGTGCCGGGCGACCTGACACCGATCGACGGTGGCGAAGGCGTGGTCGCGGTGCTCGAGATCAACGGTGGATTGGCACGTCAACTCGGGATCGCTCCGGGCGCCGAGTTGCGCCACCCTGCTCTCGATCAGGACACCGCCGTCTGGCCTTGCGGGGAATAGCGGCTTTCCAACCCGCGCTTGGACAGCTAAAGGGATCACGTCGGAACGGTCAGATCCGGTCCGGCACGGCGGAGTGTAGCGCAGTCTGGTAGCGCGCCTGCTTTGGGAGCAGGATGTCGGGGGTTCGAATCCCTCCACTCCGACCAATTCCCCTACCGTGCGAACAGTGCCTCGAGGCGGGCCGAGAAATCCTCGGGTGTGTAGGGCTTGCCGAGCAGAGGCGTGCCCGGCACGGCCCAGTCGGGCAGGGGTTGCCCGCTCGCGATCAGGATCGGCACGCCACGCTCGGACAGAAGGCGGGCAAGCGGCTCGCTCTGCTGGCCGCCGAGGTTCACGTCGAGCACGGCAGCGTCGAGGCCGCCCTCGTCGACCAGCACGAGCCCTTGCGCGACCGAGGCTGCCGGACCGACCGGGATGGCACCCATGTCCTCAAGCAGGTCGCAGGCGACCAGCGAGATCAGGAATTCGTCCTCGACAACCAGGACGCGCTTGCCATGAAGTGTGTTCATCGTCGCCTGACTGCTGAATTGGTTGTGATGCAAACAGGATAGCGCAGCCGACAGGGAAGGTCACGCGGCGTTTCAGGGCTGCCATACGATCGGCGCGCGGCCCGGTGACAGCGTCTGGAACGTATCCGAGGCCACCGGCTGCCAGTCGCCCGCCTCGGCATTGGGCCACAGGACGCGTACCTCGACCGTAGTGGCCTGACCGACCCCGAAGTGACGCCAGCCGAGATGGCCGCTTGCGTGGCCGCCGCCTGCGGTGATCTCGCGGCGTTGCACCCGGTCGCCGTCCCGCACCTCGATCCACGCGCCGATCGCGTCGCGGTTCGCCCCTTCCTGCGCCAGCCGCAATTGCACCCAGCCCCCCGCCCCCTCGGTCACGTTGCGCCAGACCTGCGCGCCCTGCCAGCGGTTTACCACGACAAGATCGAGCAGACCGTCAAGGTTCAGGTCCACCAACTGCCCGCCGCGCGAGATGGCCATGCTGGCGACCCCGGCGACGTCGCCCATCTCGGCGAAGGTGCCGTCGCTGCGCTGGACCAGAAGGTTGTTCGGATCGTCCTGCGCGAAGTCGGGCATCTCGGCCACGTTGCCCTTAGCGACAAAGAGGTCAGCGCGCCCATCATTGTTCACGTCGTCGAACTGCGCGTGCCAGGCGGTGCTGGGCCGCGTCTCGCTCCCCGTATAGGGGCGGTGCGCCGTGACGCCCAGCTTGAAGGCCACGTCGCCATAAGTGGGGCGGCCTGCCTGAAGCGCAGGGGGCGTCAGGCGTTGCAGTTTGTTGTCGGCCATGCTTGTCAGGAAGTATTCGGGGAAGCCGTCGGTATCTAGGTCGGCCGAGGCGATGCCCATCCCCCAGATCCTCAGCGTTTTCCAGCCCTCGGCCTCGGTGAACTCGACCGGGGCCTTGCCCGGCTCGATCCGCCAAAGCTGCTCGCGGCCGCCCTTGTAGTATTCCCGGTCGTTCGAGATCCGCAGCGCGGGGGTGCCCGAGCGGTTCCAGTCGGTGAACAGCATGGATAGCGCGCAGAAGCCCGGCGCGAGGGGCAGGGGCGGGGCGAAGCCGCGACCGCCGGGCCGGAACAGGTGGGTGTCGGTGCAGGAGCCCCAGGGGAAGGCCTCTTCGGCGCGGTCGATATAGGTGCCGATGGCCAGCGTGGGCCAGGCGGCCCCCGCCTCCCACGTGGCGGCGAAGGCGGTCGACCACGCGTCGCCGCCCTCAAAGCCCCAGGCTTCGTTCGCGCGGGCGAAGCGGCAGTCCCCCTCGCCGCGCATCACGATGTCCTCGCCCACGCGCAGAAGGACGAGGTCCGTCAACCCGTCCGCATCTATATCGAGCGGATAGGCCCCCGTCACGCTCTCCAGTTCCAGCCCCGAGGCGACCGGAGCGAAACGCAGAGCGCCCGCAAGCGCGCTGTTGTTGCGATAGAGTGCCGCCATCCCCGCGCCACCTGCGACGAAAACCTCGGGCTTGCCGTCGCCGCTGCAATCGAAGGTGGCGACCCCGCCGCCGACCATGAACTCCCATTCGCCGTCATAGGCCGTGGTGATGCCCGAGGCCGCTGTCTCCTCGACGAAGCGGGGGGACAGAGGCTCGTCCGCACGGACCTGCAGGGCGAGGCAAAGGGCAGCGGCCCCCGCGACAACGCAGCGCCTCATGCGCGCATCCGAAGGGCGGTCGCGTGGGCGCCGACGCAAACGCCCTGTTCGAGCCCGCGCTCGATCGCCGCGCGGAAGTGAATACCGCCGTAAAGGCGCGACAGCCCCGCCTCCTCTGCCGCGGCGGCAAAGCTGGGAAAGCTCCGCGCAGGCAGGCCGTCGTCGACGTGGGTCGCATCCTCGAACGCGAAATCCTCGCCGAACATTGCGGTCAGGACGGCTGCCGCCGCACCCGACTGCGTGCTGTGGCCGCTCGGGTATTCGGGGAAGGGCGGCGTGTTCAGAAGCGGCTCCCAGGCCGGGTCGATCACGCGGCGGATGTAGGTCACCGGGCGCAAAAGGTCGTATTCGAACTTTGTGGCCCAGCAGGCGATGAAGGCGTCGGCCAATGCGATCCCCAGACGGGCCTGCACCTCGGCCATCCGGTCGAGCGGCGCGTCCTGCGTGGCAAGCACCTGCGCCGCGATCGAGACCCAGTGGCCGGGCGGGGTCGGCGAAAGCATCGGATCGTCGGCCCAGAAGCGCGCGATCCTCCGCTGTTTGTCGGTCAGGGCGGCGACCGTTTTGACCACCTCCATCGCCTCGGCGTGGAAGGCCGAGCCCGGCATTTCGCTGTAGGCGGGGGGTGGCGGCAGGCCGCAGGCAGCAGCCGAGGGCATCGCGAAGGGCCGGTTCTGCCCCCATGTCGGCAGAAGCGGGGCCTGCTGCTGCGCGATCAGACTGGTGGGAACCCATTGCTCGGGGCGCGAGGGCGGCACGGCGCTGGCAGCGAAGCCCATGTTCTCGACCACTGCCCCGCCATCCGTCGCGGACCAGGCGATCACATGGGCCGCGACACGCTCGCCCGCCTCGATGCTGCACTGCGCCACCTCGGGCGACAGGCCGCCAGCCAGCCGCTCATCGAAGTGCCGTTGCATCGCCGCCATGGCGCGCTGGCCGGTCGGGCCGGTGTTGGCGAAGAAATGCCGGACGCCCGCGCCGAGCGCCGCATGGAGGACCAGCGCCTCGTCATGGGGGGCCGCCTCGCGCGGGGGAAGGGGGGTCAGGTCCGGCAACTGGCCCGCCAGCGACAGAAGCCGCGCATCGCCGCCCGCCACCGCCTCGAACGCTGTGATCCCGAGACAGGCGAAGGCCCGGCTTGCAACGGGCGGAGAATAGGTCGGCGTGTGCCGCACAAGCTCGAGCACAAGGCGATACCAGGTCCGCATGACGTCGCGTCCCTCGACCGGGCCTGCGGCGACGGCTGGCCGCCAACCGGTCGCGATGGCCGCAGCCGAGGCCGCCAGCCCGAATGTCACAGCCCGTCTACGCACGCGATCCGCCCCTCCCTTGCGCTCCGCCAGCGCCAACATAAGCACGCGGTCTGCCCGCGCGGCAAGAGCGCAGCGGGGGAACATCAGACGGACGGTCGCGTTGAGCGCATGACCACGGATGGGTACACGGAGGCGACGATGAAGGCACGGGCTTTGGCATTGGCGGGCGTTGCGGCGGCTGCGGGACTGGCCCTTTGGCGGCAGGCCAGCAAGGGGCTGCGAACACAGACCGAGGCCGACCGCGCCCACCATCTGGCCGGTGGAAACGCGATCTCGCGCATCCCGAGCCAGCCGCCGCTTTACGCCTATCGCATTGCGGGCAAGCTGACCTCGGCCGATGTCGAGGCGATGGCGACGGAACTCAGCGACGCCTTCGACCGGGGCGAGACGGTCGACATCCTGATCGAGATGCCCGGCTACGAGGGGGCGGAACTCGGCGCGATGTTCAACCCGTTGCAGATGGTCGCACAGGTCCGCTCGCTGAAGCATGTCCGCCGCTATGCCGTGGTCGCCCCACCCGCCTGGGCGGGCGCGATGATCACCGTGTCGGATGCGATCATTCCGGTCGAGGCGCGGGTGTTTGAGGTCACCCAGATGGCCGAGGCTTGGGCCTGGGTGTCGGCCCCGCAGGACATGACGCAGCCCGAGGCGCCGGAATCGGCATCGGGGACGATGTCCGATCCGGTCGCCGCATCCGTACCACCGGACGACGCCGCTGCGGCAGCCCGGTCAGCCTGACCCCAGCCCGGCAGGCTTAGGTCCTCATGACACTTTTCGCTTGAAAAAGCGGTGCGCCGGGCGCAAGGAGCGCCCGGACCCGCGCTTGACGCGGGCAGAGGCATTTACGGAGAGACCATGGCCAAGGAAGACACGCTCGAATTCCCCGGTGTCGTCAAGGAACTCCTGCCGAACGCGACATTCAGGGTCGAGCTGGACAACGGCCATGAACTGATCGCGACGATGGCGGGCAAGATGCGAAAGAACCGCATCCGCGTTCTGGCGGGCGACAAGGTGCAGGTCGAGATGACGCCCTACGACCTGTCCAAGGGCCGCATCAACTACCGCTTCAAGTGAAGCTGATCCTCGGTTCGGGCTCGCCTCGCAGGCGCGAACTGCTGGCACAGATCGGAATCGTGCCCGATGCCGTGCGTCCCCCCGAGATCGACGAGACCCCGGCCAAGGGCGAACTGCCCCGGCCCTATTGCCTGCGCCTGTCGCGCGAAAAGGCGCTGGCGGTGCAGGCGGCCCCCGACGACGTCGTGATCTGCGCCGACACGACCGTGGCGCTTGGCCGCCGGATCCTCGGCAAGCCAATCGACGCCGCCGAGGCTGCGGCCTTCCTCGTGGCCCTGGGCGGTCGACGGCATCAGGTGGTCACCGCCGTCACGGTGCGGCGCGGCACCGCAATGTGGTCGCGCGACAGCGTCAGCGTGGTCCGCATGAAGCGCCTCTCGGACGCCGAGCTGAACGGCTATCTCGACAGCGGCGAATGGCAGGGCAAGGCCGGGGGTTACGCGATCCAGGGCCCTGCGGCCGCGTTCATCCCGTGGATTTCCGGCAGCTTCAGCGGCATCGTCGGGCTGCCGCTTGCCGAGACGGCGAGCCTTCTGGCCACGGCCGGGGTTCCGGTCTGGGGCCGGACGGCGGAGGTGCCCGCATGAAAGGACGCGTCGTCGTCCTTGATCGGCTGGACGGGCGCGAGGCGGCGGCGCTGATCGTCGACGGCCAGCTTGAGGATCTGCTGATCGATGTCGAGACCGACACCCCGTTGCCCGGTGCGATCTGTCGCGCGACGGTGGATCGCCCGGTCAAGGGGCAGGGCGGCGTCTTCGTGCGCCTGCCGGGCGGCACGTCGGGTTTCCTTCGGCAGGCCGGGGGCCTTGCGCCGGGGCAGTCGGTGCTGGTGCAGGTCAGCGGAGCGGCCGAGCCGGGCAAGGCCGTGCCCGTGACGCTGCGTCTTCTGTTCCGCAGCCGCCATGTGATCCTGACCCCTGGCGCGCCGGGGCTGAACGTCTCTCGGCGCATCCATGACGACGAGGTGCGTGAGGCCCTCGGTGCGCTGGCGGCGCGTGCGATGGCGGGTGCGGACGCGGCGGTTGGCGTCATCCTGCGCTCGGCCTCGGCGATTGCCGACGAGGCCGAGGTCGCCGCCGACATCGAGGCCGTGCGGGCGCTGGCCGAGGCGGTGCTGGCGGACACGTTCGGGCCTCCGGAACTGCTGGCCGACGCGCCCGGCGCGTGGGAGGCGGCCTGGCGTGACTGGGCCGATCCGGCGCCTGACGAGGTTGCCGACGGCGAGGGGGCATTTGCCGCGTTCGGCGTGGCCGAGATGATCGACGGCCTGCGCGCGCCCCGCGTTGTCCTGCCGGGCGGTGGTCATGCGATGATCGAGCCGACCCGCGCCCTCGTCGCGGTGGATGTGAACACCGGGCCTGACACCTCGCCCGCCGCAAGCCTCAAGGCCAACATCGCGGCGGCCCGCGATCTGCCGCGCCAGTTGCGCCTGCGCGGCCTCGGCGGGCAGGTGGTGGTCGATTTCGCGCCGATGCCAAAGAAGGACCGCGCCGTGCTGGAGCAGGTGTTGCGTGCGGCCTTCAAGGGCGAGGGGGCCGAGACGAGCCTTGCGGGCTGGACGACGCTCGGCCTTTACGAGCTGGTCCGCAAGCGCGACCGGGTGCCGCTGACCGAGGTGCTGCGATGAGCTGCCCGATCTGTCGCAGGCCGGTTGATGCGCGGTATCGCCCGTTCTGCTCGCGCCGCTGCGCCGATGTCGACCTCGGACGCTGGCTGACCGGCAGCTACGCCATCCCGGTCGAAGAGGCGGAAGACGACCCCGACCGCCCCGAGCGTCGCCCCGACCCGCCCGAGCAGAACTGACCGCCGCCGCAGGGATGCCGGTCGCAAAAAACCGCGCCCGCCCTCTGGACAGCCCCTTCCCCCTCGCTTATCACGCCCTCACCCGAGCGTACGCATGCGCTGGACCGGGGCCCAGATAGCTCAGTTGGTAGAGCAGCGGATTGAAAATCCGCGTGTCGCTGGTTCGATTCCGGCTCTGGGCACCACTTATATACCTAAAATCGTTAGTGTTTGTTTTCATTCCGATGGTTCTTTCGGTTTGGGTTTGACGCCTTTGACGGAAGGTTTGACAATTTGCGCCCGGCGCGCGTTCTCGGTTTCGAGAGTCGCCATCGTCTCGCGGTTCTTTGCGGTGAGGTTGGCGGAGCGAGAATAGTGCCGCGCCATGGACAGGGTTTTCTGCCCCAACAGGTCCGCGATGCGGCGTTCATCCAGCCCTGCCTCGCGCAGCGTGGTGGCAACCGTGTGGCGCAGGCCCTTGAGGGTGAGGCCAGGCTGGATCAACCCCTCGGCCTCCAGCCCCGTCTTGAAGCGGTGCCAGACGGTGGAGAAGCCGTTGTAGGTCCATTGCTCGCCACGTGAACTGGCCAGCAAGGCAGGCGCATCGTGCGTTGGCGCATGTTTCAGTGCTGCGCGCAACGTGGGGCCGATTGGAATGGCGACTTCGATCCCAGTCTTGCCCCGCACACCCCAGATGGTTTCGCCATCGATCTGGTCGCGCTGCAGGTTCAGCGCGTCGGACGGATCGAGGCCTGTGTTCATCAGAACGGCCAACACCACCTTCACATGCGGCGGCGCGTGTTCGAGGACCATATCGCACTCCACAGGCTCCCACGGGCGGTTGGCATAGGCGAGGCTGGCAGGGCGGGGTTTCGGGATCACTCCAGTGGCAAAGTTTGCCGAGATCAAGCCTTTGGGGATGGCGAAGCGAAAAACCTCGCTGAGCAAGGTCCGCAGCATATTCGCGGTGGAGCGGATGCAGAGGGACCTCGCGCGCTACATCCACCTGGTGATCCGCGCGGTGGGGCTGTGCGGTGTGGCGTATCTTGCGAGCTGGGCAGTGGTCATGGCGATAGGGTCTGAAGCCGTGTCCATGCTGATGGCGTGGGTGGCGGCTCTGGCTGCGGCGGGTGTGGTGCTGGGCTCCCCGGCTTTTGCGCTGGCGGTAGGGGTAGAGCGGTATCTGCGGGGGCGGTTGGATGTGCGGGGTGCATGACCGAAGCGTGATCGCGAACGGCCCAAACCTGCCGTTCGAGGCCAAGTGGCGAATGGCAGCATCGGCGTGGAATCTACCAAGCTTGAGATGCCCAAGTCGCATCACCAACATCCTGCAATCTCGAGGTCATGCGGCGGGCACGTCTGTACGCCGGTCTAGACTTCAAGTCGTAGTACGCCCAGTTTGATGAGCCTGTGCGCCACGGAGGCAACCTCCCCAACAAGGCGTTCCGGCAACCCTGTAGGTCCGATGCTCCGCAGCAACCCGGGCGGGGTTACAAGTTTCCCAGTGCCTGTCTCGGCGACAAGCCCGCGCTCGATCAGATACCGAACGTGTCGCGCAACCGTTTCTCTCGGGATGCCGCTAATTTCGGCGATACGGCGACGGGATATTGAGCTGGTTAGTGCTTCCGGCAGCGGATCGCTGCCGTCATGAATTCCTGAACTTTCCCCGCGAGCATAGCGCTGAACGACTGCGACAGCGATGATCAGGTAAATCTGACAAGGTTCGGGACGAAGATTAAGTGTTCTCTGAACTTCGGCCGTCAGGTTCACCAGTGCGTTGACGACCTCATACAGGGCCGGTCGTTGACGACGGTCGAACTCGCCTTTTTCGAGCGACAACCTAACCTGCCTGGATTGGCTTGGCCCCATCTTCGCGCTCCATCGGCTAAAGCGGTGCAGTTTCTGTTCCGGCGACCTTTCCCCGAGGCGCCTGGAAAGCGCATCCCGGATCAGCCGAGAAAGGTGGCCCGGATTCCGGCCAATACAAGACCATCCTGAGCACTGGCCGTGAAAATGGTGGCGACCTAGAGCGCATTTTCTGCAATACTCTTGACAGCTTAACCGAGAGGACATCCATGAGTTTGGCGAATTCGCCTGGATCAGACGACTGCGACGGACGTCTCGTTAAGCCCAGGGGGCGGAGCGAGAACCGCCTCCGTCCCGCGTGCTCAGGAACGCTGGGGCTCCAACGATTTGCAGCGCACGAGCATAACCGTGAACGCCGAGGCTAACGCTACGTCGAGAGAAAAAGCGCCGGGGACCGGGTCGCGGCCACCCGTACCGGTTACCATCGTCACAGGCTATCTCGGCGCGGGAAAGACGACCCTCCTGAACCGAATACTTTCGGAAGATCACGGGCGCCGCTACGCGGTCATCGTCAATGAGTTTGGCGAGATCGGGATTGACGCCGACCTCATACTAACTGCGCAGGAGAACCTGACCGAACTTGCGAACGGCTGTTTATGCTGCTCGGTGCGGGGCGATCTGGTGGAGGCCATAGATCAGGTGCTGTCCGCCCCTGATCCCGTGGATGCGATAATCGTGGAATGCAGCGGCCTTGCCGATCCCGTGCCGGTCGCCCAGACCTTCCTCGTCGAAGGCGGCCTGCGCGAGGGCACACGGCTCGATGCAGTAATCGCGATGGTAGACGCGCTGAACTTTGCAGAATTGCGCACCAGTGCCCGAGAGGTCGATGACCAAGTCGCTTTCGCCGACGTCCTTGTCTTGAACAAGATCGACTCGGTGCCCGAGGGGGCTAGGACCGCGGTGGAGACCTTGCTTGCGGCAATCAACCCGAGAGCCCGGGTCCACCGCGCTGTGCGCGGGCAGGTGCCTCTGGACATACTTCTCGACTGTCGAGCCCATGACCTGGCCCGGCTGGACGTGGCCGCGGCGCGTCACGATCATCTCGCGCCTGCGGATCATGTCTGTGGCGAGGGCTGTGCCCATGAACATCTGGGTCGCCACGATGTCGATATCACATCGGTTTCGCTTTCCGCAGACGAACTTGACCCCGCGCGTTTTTTCGCCTGGATCGAGGACGTGACCGTTGTCTGCGCGCGCGACTTGCTTCGGTTAAAGGGCGTGATCGCCTTCCGCGACGATCCGGACCGCTTCGTAATTCAGGGCGTTCAGAAAGTTTTGGAGGGCGACCACCAGCGTCCCTGGCGGCCCTATGAGTCGCGATCCAGCCGCCTTGTGGTCATTGGCCGCAAACTCAACTCTGGTTGGCTACAGCGCGGCTTCGCGGCCTGTTCTGCCGGAACCCAGCACCTTGCCACAGCTCAAACGGTCGGAGGATAGACAGCGATGCTTCTGCGTCTTGGAAAGAAATACAGCGCGTTCGTCTCGCGCGACTGCTTTGGCGAAGATGCAAAGGAATGGAAGGCCGCTCTGTCGCGGCGGGGCTTCCTAGCCGCCTCAAGTGCCCTGGCGGCCGCCACGCCTGTCATCCTGATGAGCGGTTCGGCCGAAGCGCAGGAGGCCAGCGCCCCCGGGATGCAGTTGTCCCCCGCCCTGATGGAGCAGATCACCACCTCGATCGATCAGGACGGCACGCGCCTAGTCGACATTTTCAAGGACATTCACCGGAACCCTGAACTGGGTTTCATGGAGGCGCGGACCGCGGCCATCGTGGCGCGCGAACTGACCGCGCTGGGATACGACGTCAAGACGGGCATCGGCGTGACCGGCGTCGTCGGCATCCTGAGAAACGGTGCCGGCCCAACGGTGATGTATCGCGCCGACATGGACGCCAATGCGGTCGAGGAAGCGACCGGCCTTGACTACGCGAGCACGGTCCGCGTCACCCGCCCGGACGGGGCGGAGGTGCCCGTCGCCCACATGTGCGGACACGACGCGCACGTGACCTGGATGCTGGGTGTCGCCAAGGTCTTGGCGGAAAATAGGGACGCATGGTCAGGCACGCTAATCTTCGTGGGCCAGCCCGCCGAGGAGCCCATTACCGGAGCGGCGGCAATGGTTGCGGACGGACTTTATACAACGCATGGGGTGCCGGTTCCAGACTATCTTCTGGCATTGCATACAGCGCCGGTCGGCACCGGCCTTGTTGCGGCGCGGTCGGGCACGATCATGGCTGGAACGGACCAGATCGACGTGACCTTTCACGGAGTCGGCGGGCACGGGTCGATGCCGCACATGACCAAAGACCCCGTCATCATGGCGGCCTACGCCGTCACCGAATACCAAGCAATCGTGGCTCGGGTGCTTCCGCCCTTGGAAACCGGGGTTCTGACCGTCGGTTCGATCCAGGCAGGCACCGATAACAACGTGATTCCGTCGTCTGCGCTCGTAAAGGTCAATATCCGCTACTTCACCCCCGAGATACGCAAGCAGATGATCGATGCCATCGTCGCTGTTTCCAACGGGATCGCGACGACCTACGGGATGCCGCCTGACCGCATGCCCACCATCGTGATGAAGGGCAACTCCCCTGCGCTTGTGAACGATGCCGAGGTCGTGGACCGGCTTCAGGCGCCGCTCGCTTCCCTTCTCGGGGAGACCAACGTCGTCACCGAGTTCCCGCCGGCGACCGGATCGGAGGATGCGCACTTGCTGAGGGGCGACAATCCCGACGTCAAGGTGGCCTACATGGCAGTCGGTATCGCGGAGCCAGCGCTGTTTCAGGCTGCGGTGGCTGACGGGCGGCTCTTCCCGTTCTCGGCCCACAACCCAAATTTCGTCGTGGATTTGAATGCAATCCCGCTCGGCGCAAAAGTGGGCGCCGTGTCCGTGTTCGAACTCCTCGCAACTTAGGCCATGCACAACTTCCCGTTTGAACTGTGGACAGATTTCGACCATCGCTGCGGAGTATTCCATGTCAGAACTTGAACTGGACCGCCGCACGCTTCTTTCCCTTGGCGTGGCCAGCACGCTGATCCTGCCCGCCGCCGCCCGTGCGCAGCCGATTATGATGCGACCGAACGAGGAAGGGCCCTATGACCTCGTGCTCGTAGGTGGAAGGGTGGTCGATCCGGAAACCGGCTTTGACGCCATCCGCAACGTAGGCATCAAGGGGGGTCGCATCGCGGCGCTCTCCGAGGCCCCGCTGACAGGCACCGAGACCCTTGATGCCACGGCGATGATCGTCGCCCCCGGCTTCATCGATCTGCATGCGCATGGTCAGCAGCTTCCTGCCGCTTGGGTGCAGGCCTTCGACGGGGTGACGACCGCACTGGAGCTGGAGTCCGGCCTTTTGCCGATCTCGCGGTTCTACGACCTGACGGCAGCAGAGGGGCGTCCGATCAACTACGGAGCCTCGGTCGCCTGGACCTATGCGCGGATCGCCGAGAAGGAGGGGATCGAGCCAGACGGCACGCTCGAATGGTTCCAGCAGGCATTTTCCTTCAACAACTGGCAAAACACGCTGGCTACCCCGGCAGAGCTTGAACGCATCCTTGACCGTGTCGAGGCTGGGCTTCGGGATGGCGGGATCGGTATCGGCGTCAACGCGGGCTATGCGCCGGGCTATGGGCGCAAGGAATACTACGCGCTGGCCCAGCTTGCAGCCCGTTACGAAGTGCCGACCTTTACGCATGTGCGCTACCTCAGTGTCATCGAGCCGCTCAGCGCCTTCGAGGCATTGGAGGAACTGGTCGCGTTATCAGCCGCGACGGGTGCCCACATGCATGTCTGCCACCTGAACAGCAGCGCCGGGCGCGATGTCGAGGCCTGCGCGGAACTTTTGAAGGGAGCGCAAGCGCGGGGTCTCCCGGTCACGCTCGAGTCCTATCCCTATGGTGCCGGGTCATCTGCCGTCGGTGCCGAGCTGTATCGCGGCAACTGGCTTGAACGTTGGGGTGCGCCGGACGCCTCCAGCCTCGAGTTCAACGGCGTTCCGTTGACCCAGGCGAAAATCGAAGAGCTTCAGGCGAGCGAACCCGGAGCCGTGGTCGTCATGCATTTCCTGCGCCCGGATGACAACGAAGAGGATCGCCGTCTGCTCGATGTTTCAGTCCTGTTTCCCGGTGCGGCCATCGCCTCGGACGCGATGCCCTGGGCTGTGGGTCCTTCGCTCGTTCAGGGTGACGTATGGCCGCTGCCCGAGGGGGCCTTCGCCCACCCCCGTTCGTCCGGGTGCTATGCGCGGTTCCTCGGCCAATGGGTGCGCGACCGGCAGGCTATATCCCTCTCCGAGGCGCTCGCAAAGACCAGCCTCATCCCCGCGCAAATTCTAGAGACATCAACCCCGCAGATGCAGACCAAAGGGAGGCTGCAGGTGGGGGCGGACGCCGACATTGTCGTCTTCGACCTGAACACGATCGCGGACAAGGCGACGTTCGTGGCTCCTGCACAGTTGTCGGTCGGCGTCCGGCATCTGGTGGTGAACGGCACGCCGGTGATCCGGGACGGCGCGCGGCAAGGTGATGCGCGGCCGGGACGCGCGGTTCGGCGCCGAGTCTAGGCGATGGTACCGATCACCCTCTTCACGGGCTTCCTGGGGGCCGGAAAGACCACGCTCCTGTCCCATGTCCTGCGCGACCCGCAGGGATTGAAGATCGCGGTGTTGGTCAACGACCTCGGGGCAGTGAACATCGACGCCGAATTGCTGCGCGAGGCGACCGAAGACGTCGTCGCCCTCGAAAACGGCTGCATCTGTTGCAACCTGAGCCAGGGCCTCCTGGCAACAGTTGCCAAGGTGGTGCGCCGACCGGACCCGCCGGACCGCATCCTGATCGAAGCCTCCGGCGTCTCAGACCCATTCGAGATAGCCGAGACGCTGGCTGATCCTGAACTCGCGCACTATGCGCCACTTGATGGGGTCGTGACGGTGGTCGACGCGGCGAGCATGGCCAATCCGGATGCAGACCTTCTACCCCTCGCAGTGCGGCAGGTCGCCTGCGCCGGTCTTGTGGTTCTGAACAAGGTCGATCTAGCTCGAGGGGGCGATGCCGCGCGCGCCTGGGTGCGGTCGGTCTCACCATCCGTGCCGATCCTGACCGCCGAACATGCCGCCGTCCCTTTGCCCGCGATACTGGGCATTGGCAAGAGCGCCGATGCGCCCGACCACACCGGCGCGGTACCCCGATTTGAAAGCACGACCTACCGAACGACGGACCCCATCTCACTGCATCGCCTCCATGCCCTGCTTGCAGCCCTCCCCAGGGGTGTGGTTCGGGTAAAGGGTATCCTGAACCTTTCCGACAAGCCCGACCACCGCTGTCTACTGCAGGTCTCGGGTCGGCAGGCAACCATAACGGTCGGCCGGCCTTGGGTGGATGACATCACCGAAACGCGCCTCGTCTTCATTGGGCTTTCTGGCAGCGTGAATTCCCAGTGGATCGCAAAGAACCTGTCGCCGGACCCGTTCATGGTTGGACAAGGGCGACCAACTGCTGAACCTCTCCCGATAGATACGTTCCCTTGATGTGAGCTATTTGAGGCGCGACCTGAGAGACTCAGCGAACTCCGCAGGACTGATAGCTGACATCCGCGCAACAGCGATATGCGACCGCTTCCCGCCCTTCTCTTCACTCCGATCATAGTGGAGTGGCGTCTCCCGATTGATCAGCCGCCAAGCGTCGCCCGGACATCCGACATTGGGATGAAGACGCGCGTCGGGTTCATTGGATCACCCAGAGGCTGAAACCCCAGATCCTCGTAAAAACGCCAGCGGCGGTCGAAACGGTCGTCTTCGAGTACGTCGAGCACGATGGCCGCAGCGCCCATCTGCTCCGCAATGCCCAGGCAGCGCCGCATCGCGTCGATGACAAGTGCCGTTCCAAGCCCTCTGCCCTGCATGTCCTGTCGGATTGCGACTGCGCGGATGTAGATCACCGGCACATCGGGCACCCGGGACCGCTGCCAGGTCTTTGGGCCGAAGTCAGACCGAACGGCCAGTGCGCCGAGCGTGTAGAAACCCAGCACGGCCGGATCCTCACCTGCCGTCGCGATCCATGCCGCAACCATCCCCGCCTTTGTCTGGTCTGACAACGAGGATTTCAGGAAGTGGTCGATGGGCCCAAAGCCGCACGAAAAGGCGCTGCGATCATGCAGCGCCTTTTCGAATTTTGCGATAGTCAGGGCGGGTCGATCCGCTGGCGGTTCAGCCTGCATCCGTCAGCAGGCCTTTCGACGCTTCTGACGCACGGGCCAGGCCGGGCACCACTTTGCCTGGCGCGTCCACGGCGGCCCTGAAAGCATCGAACGCATCGACCGGCAGGATCGAAAGGGACAGTCGTTGTTCCACCTCCTGCGCGCGCAGGAGGGCTGCCTGGCGGATGAAATCGGCTTCTTGCAGCCCGGTCGCGGCGGCGGCGGCGCGGATACGCTCTTCATCAGCACGATGCAGGCGCAGCTCCTTGCGGGCGTCCATTTTTCCCTGGGTCGGGCTGGCTGGTGTCATGGCGAACATGGCGTGTCTCCTGTGCCTGCGATGTGTACGGTAACGCGCCGTACATGTCAAGGGTATGGAGATGGAACGGTGGCTTGGCACGGTTTGCCTCGCGCTGCAAGACTTCAGGATGGCTCGACTACCGGCCAACCGACTTCAAACCAGCCAGCAGCTCGTCGACCTCTCGGGACATCGCCTCCCGCTTCGCGTCCCACAGGGCTTGGAAATCGGCGATTAGGGTGAACGTGAAGGCCATCAGCGCGCGGATGGCCGCTTCGTCCTCGGCCGTGTAGGGCAGGGAACGGGAGAGCAGCTTCGCCTCGTTCAGTTTGAGGGCGATCCGGTTGATCGCGGTGCCGTGGGTTCGGACCTCGGCGGTCCAGCTGTTCAGCTTGGCGGCGATCGTGGGGTCAGGTGCCATCAGGACCTTGTCGGCGGCCCCCATGAGGCGGCGCATTGCGGCGGGGCGGTCGGAGATACCGCGTGCTGCAAGCGCCGCGGTGAAGCCCGTCAGATCGCGGTCGCTAACGCGCATACTGACCGTTTTGGTGCGGGCAGGGCGCGCGCCTTTTGCCTTGCTCAGCGTGTTGTAGATTGTCCGGGGCGAGACGCTAAAGCGGCGGGAAAGTGCGGCGACTGGTGTGCCTTGACCGCGGGCCGCGATGATCTTGCGGCGTTCCTCGTCAGTCAATTTGCGATGGTGGCGCATGTGAAGATTACGTTCCTATTTCTTGCCAACTTCCTCCAAGCCCCCGCCTCCCAGCGTTAGCGGAGGCAGGTCCGGGGCTTGGAGTCCGTTTCGGTGGGATTGCTCGGTGCGCCGGGGTGCAGGGCGCGCGAAGCTGGCGACACGGTTCGCGCAGCACGGAGCGTGAAACGCGGCGCAAAGGACGCGATGCACAACGCAGAGGACGCGGCGCAAAAGGCGCGCGACACGATTCATGGTACGCGATGCGCGATACACTCTGCGGAGAACGTGCCCCTCATGCCTCCAGCCCGGCAGCGCGCAACTGGCCTTCGGTGACCAGCCCGGCCCCTACGAGGGCTGCCACCTGCGGCGCGGTGATGTGTTTGCACATCGGGCTGCGGTCACGCACCCAAGCGGCCAGCCGTGCGTGGTGGTCGGCAGCGAGGGCGATCCGCGCCTGCTGCTCTTCCGCCATCGCCTCGAGAAAGCGCTGCCACCGGCGGGCCGCGAACCAATTGTCGGAGAAACAGACCTTCGCCCGGGTGAAGCCCGCGCTCTCGGTCGTGTAGGCCTGCACGGCCTTTAGCAGGTCGCCCGCGTCGACACCCTCGGCCAGCGCCTCGGCGATCGCCCCGAGGCTCGCCGCTCTCCCGCGCTGCCTGTCCTTGGGGTAGGCGGCAAAAATCCTTTCAGTCCTTTCATCCACCGCCGCCTCCGCGCGCTTGCGCGAAGGTGGTTTATGGATGGTTTCAGGGTGGTTTGGGGTCCACCCTGGACCCCGTACCCCGTCCATGGTGGACCCCCTACGAGGGTCAAGCTGGACGGGGACCAGAGTGGACCCCGTCCCCTTATCGGGTTCGGCGGCGCTGTCCAAGGCCATCACCCGGTCCAGGACGATCCGGTAGATCACGGTGAAACCGTTCTTGCAGGGGCGGCGTCCGGTCTCGATCAGGACGCCCTCGTGCAGAAAATCGGTGATGGTCCGCTTGACCGTGCTTTCGCCCAGTTCCGTGTGACGCTGGATGGTGCCTTTGGAGCACCAGATGCCCGAGCCGTCATCGCTGGCCTTGTCGGCCAGGAACATGATGATCTGCTTGCGCGCAGCGCTGCCGAAGATCCGATCGGCGCAGAGATTGGCGATCTTCCAACTCATGCGCGGGTCCCCGGAAAGGGAGCGCGGAAGCCCGTCAGGGGCGGCGGATCATGGCGCTTGATAGGCTGGGAAATACCGCCGCAGCATCCCCGAATGGCCCCTTTCCGGACCCGCAAATGGTTTGACAATCGGCCGCCAAATGGTTGATTTCCCGTGGTGGGTTTGACAGAAAATTCGGCCTTAACCAGCTGATCTTCCAACCACAATTTGGGATTGAAAATCCGCGTGTCGCTGGTTCGATTCCGGCTCTGGGCACCACCTTTCATCCGTTCTGAACCATCCGCCTACAAGGCACGCACTTACCGTGCGGTCATCCGATCCAAGGCCTCGAGCGTGCGGGTCGCGGCGCCGGAGTGGGCGGCGACGAAGGCGGCGATGCGGGCAGGGTCGGGGTCGGGCGGGTGGCCGGGCGACAGGGCAGCGGTCAGAGCTGCGGCATCCGCCAACTGACGGCAAACGCCGGCCTCGATGGCCTCGACAGCGGGATACTCGATGGTGTGGATCGCGGGGCCGACCATCACGGGCTTCGTGAGGGCAAGCGCCTCGGAGATGTTGTGCGACCCGCCAGACGTGAAGCCACCGCCCACCACCACGCGGTCGGCCATGGCAAGGTAGCCGTACATCTCGCCCAGCGAGTCGCCGAGGAGCACGTCGAGGGCAGGTGCCCGCCCCTGCGGCTGGAACCCGGCGTCGAATAGCGCGCTGCGCGCCCCGGTCACGAGGCCCGCCTCGGCCAGCATCCGCCCGACCTCGGCGAACCGCTCGGGCTTGCGGGGGATGTAGACCACCAGCGGGGGCGCAAGACCGGCGGCGCGATGGGCCTCGCGGGTTTGCCGTGCGGCCTCGATGAAGTGCGCGTCCTCGCCCGCGACCACGCTTGCGAAGGCGACGACCGGGCGGTCCGGGGCAAGCCAGGCACGCGCGGCCAGCCCCCGCGCGACAAGGCCCTCGGGGACCGGCTGGTCGAAGCGCAACTCGCCAGTGACGGCGATGGTCCCGACCCCGACCGAGGCGAAGCGCCTTGCCTGAAGGTCCGACTTCACGAGCGCCCCCGCGAAGCCCGTCATCAACTCGGCCCGCAGCCCGAGGCCGCGCGCGTCGCGTGCCATGCTGTTTGAGGGATACTGCGCGTTGCACATGAACAGAGGCACGCCGTGGCGGCGGCTCGCGGCGATCATCCGCGGCCAGACCTCGATCTCCATCACGAGGCCGCAGCGAGGACGGAATGACGCAAAGAACCGGGCATAGGCCCATGAGAACTCAAACGGAACCCAGACGGCGCGCAGTTGGTCCGCCGCGATCTCGGCGGCGAAGACCGCCTCGGCCTCGCGCCGTCCGGCGGGGGTGAAATGGGTCGTGACGATCCGCTCGCCACGATCCAACAGTGCGCGGATCAGGGGCACCGCCGAGCGCACTTCGCCCAGGGAGACCGCATGGACCCAGACCGCGCCCGGCACGGGGTCGGGATAGCGGCCGAAGCGCTCGGCCAGATGCCCGCCGTAGTCGGGATCGCGCTGGCCGCGGCGACGCAGGTAGAGAAGGACGAGCGGCAAGAGCACCGTCCAGAGCGCGCCGTAGACTGCAAGGACCAGCCGCATCCGGGCCGAGGGGAAGGGCCGGCTCATTGCGCGCCCGGCATCAGCGCAAGCAGCCGGTCGCGGATCGCGCCGAGGCCGGCATCCGCCTTGGCCTGAAGGTCCGAGGCGCGCGCGGCCATCGCGGCAAGGACGGGGGACGACAGGGCCGCCGTGATCTCTCCCGCTGAAGTCACGGGACGGACGGCTTCAGCTTGCGTCAGGGCTGCGTAATCGGCGGCGAAGTTGGCAACCTTCGGCCCGTGCAGGACGGGACAGCCGAGGCGCACGGCCTCCCAAGGGTTGTGCCCCTCGACCGGGCCGAACGATCCGCCGATCAAGGCCGCGCGGGCGAGGCGATACCATAGGCCCATCTCGCCAAAGCTGTCGGCGATCCAGACGCGCGTCGCGCCGTCAGGCACCTCGCCGTTCGAGCGTTGCGCGGCAGGCAAGCCAGCGCCCGCGCAAGCCGCGCGGATGGCGTCGAGCCGCGACGGCTCGCGCGGGGCGAGGATCAGGAGGCTCGCCGCAGGCCGCGCTGCCTCGACCGCCAGCGCCACCGCCTCGTCCTCGGCGTGGCTCGATGCCACGAGCCAGATGTCGCGCGCGGCCAGCGCACCGACCAGCGCCGCACGGTCGGGCGCATCGGCAAGTGTGGGCGCGGTGGCCTTGAGCGATCCGGTGACCGCCACCGTCAGCCCAGGCGCCAGCGCGCAAAGGTGGCTCGCGGTCACCTCATCCTGTGCCGCCAAAAGGTCGAAGCGCCGGTAGAGGTCGCCGTACATGCCGCGCGCCCGCTTGCGCGAGGCGAAGGCTCGACCGCCCATCCGCGCGTTGATCATGGCAAGCGGGATGCCCCGGCGCTGCGTCTCTACCACGAAGCGGGGCCAGAGATCCTGCTCGGCCCAGACTGCAAGGTCGGGGCGCCAGTGGTCGAGGAAGCGCGTGACCAGCGGTGCCGTGTCGAGCGGGAGGAACTGATGGATTGCGCGGGCGGGTGCGTTGCGGGCAAAGACCTCGCCCGAGGCACGGGCCGACGAGGTCACCAGCACGGAAAGGCCCGGATCGGCCTCGGTCATCGCGGCGATCAGGCCGCGCAGCGCCAGCACCTCGCCAAGCCCTACCGCATGCATCCACACAAGCGGGCCATCGGGGCGCGCGACCGATGGCTCGGCCAATTTCTCGCGCCAGCGCGCAGGCACCTCCTTGCCGCGTGACAGGCGCTTTCTGAGGTGGCTCTCAGCGAAAGGGGCGGCGAAACGGGACAGCGCAAGATAAGCGGCAAGCGTAAGGCCGGTATGGGTCGTCTCAGCCCGCATCGGTGAAGCGCTTTTGCAAGCCCCGCTCCCAGAAGACGGGGTCGCGCAGGACGGCGACGAAGCGGTCGGCGGCGCGCCCTTCGCCAAAGCCGGTGTGCCGTGCGCCGCGTTGCCCCCAGCGGTCGATCAGAAAGCCAAGGATCGCTGCGCGGTCGAAGGCGTCGCAGGCCACGACCGAAGCTGCCTGCGCCCGGTCGGTCTGGCGCGTGCCGATGTCGAGCGAGGGCAGGCCGAGAAACGGGGCCTCGCGCACCCCCGCGCTCGAATTGCCGACCATCACGCTTGCGTTCTTCATCAGTTCGGAGAAGTGCGCGAAGCGCATCGAGGGGATCAGGCGGAACCTGGCGGCGGGCAGCCGCGCGATCGCGGCAAAGATCGCCGCCGATCCCGGATCGTTGTTGGGCGCGATCAGCACGAAGCTGCGACCCGAGGCGTCGAGCGCGCCGAACAGCGCCTCGGCTTGCGCGCCCATGCTGTCGGCTTCCGAGGTGACGGGGTGGAAGATGCCGATCCCGTATTCCTCGAACGGAATGTCGTAGCGCGCCCTGACCTCGGCGATGCCGACGCCCGAGGGCTGGGCATGGAAGTCAAGCTCGGGCGAGCCGATCACATGCACGCTGTCGGCAGGCTCGCCGAGGGCCATCACGCGCCGCGCAGCGTCGGCGGAACTGACGAAATGGTGCGTCGCGAGCTTCGAGTTGCAGTGGCGAAACATCTCGTCGATCGTGCCCGACACCTCGCCCCCCTCGACATGCGCGGAGCGCACGTAGTTCGTGGCGCAGACAAGGCTGGCCGCCAGCGCCTCGATCCGGTCGCCGTGGATCACCACAAGGTCGGGGCGATGCTCGGTCAGGAAGTCGGAAAAGCCGAGCACGGTCTTGGCGAGGATCATGTCTTGCGGATCGCCCTCGCGCTGGTTCTGGAACTCGAACACATCGGCCCCCGCCACCTTCGCGACCTCAAGCTTGGTACGCCCGTAGCGTTCCAGCAAGTGCATGCCGGTGACGAAGAAGGCGACCCCGAAGCCCGCATCCCGTGCGGCCGTGGCCAGCGGCTCGAGCTTGCCGAAGTCGGCGCGGGTGCCCGTGACGAATAGGAGGTGCGGCACCATTCAGCCCGCGTTGCGCTGCTCGGCCGCGCCGAACTGCTGATCATAGAGGGTGCGGAACGGGCCGGGGCGGGCCAGCAGGGCAGCGACTGGACCCTCCTCGACCAGCCTGCCGCCCTCGATCACGCAGATCTTGTCGGCATTGAGCACCGTCGACAGGCGGTGCGCGATGACGACGGTGGTGCGGTCCTTCGTCAGCCGGGCGAATGCCTCTTGCACGAGCGACTCGGACCGGCTGTCGAGCGCGCTCGTCGCCTCGTCCAGCAGCAGGATGGGCGCGTCGCGCAGGATGGCGCGGGCGATGGCAAGGCGCTGCTTCTGGCCGCCCGACAGGAAGGCGCCGTTCTCGCCTACCTCGGTCTGGTAGCCTTTCTTCAGGCCCAGGATGAACTCGTGGGCGTTGGCGGCCTTGCAGGCCTCGATCACCTGCGCTTCGCTGGCATCGGGTGCGCCGAAGCGGATGTTGTCGAACACCGAGGCCGAGAACAGGAACGTGTCCTGCCCCACGAACGAGATGCGCGTCCGCAGCGTGGCGAAGCTCGCCCGGCGGATGTCGAGGCCGTCGATGGTGACGCTGCCCGCGTCGGGGTCGTAAAGCCGCAAGATCAGGTTGAGGATGGTCGACTTGCCGCCCCCCGAGGGGCCGACGAGCGCGGTCGTCTTGCCCGGCGCGAAATCGAGCGTCACGTCGTGCAGCACGGGGCGGTCCTTGCCGTAGCCGAAGGTCACGGCGTCAAAGCGGATGCTGCCCGGCCCGGCGGGCATGTCGAGCGGATCGGGATGCTCGGACATGGTTTCGGGCTCGTCCAGCAGGTTGAACATCATCCGCACGCCCACCATTCCCGCCTCGATGCTGATCCGCATCCGCGACAGGCGCTTGGCGGGCTCGTAGGCCATGAGGAGGGCGGTCACGAAGGACATGAGCTGGCCGGGTGTGGTGCCTTGCACGCCGAACAACTGGACCGCGCTGAGGGCCACGACCGCCGCGATCGCAAAGCCTGAAAGCGTGTCCATAAGCGGGCTCGTGATCGCCTCGAGCCGGGCAATGGCGTTCGAGCGTTTCTCGACCTCGCGCACGGCCTTGTTCATGCGCTTGGCCATGCGCTCTTCCAGCGCGAAGGCCTTGATGATGCGGATGCCGGTCGAGGTTTCCTGGATGACGCGGATGATCTCGGCGACCGAGGTCAGTTCCTGGCTCATGATCGCGCGGACTTTCGACAGCAAGACCCGCACGCCCCAGATTGCGACGGGGCCGATCAGCAGGGCGACCGTGGACAGGACCGGTTGCTGCCAGACCATCACGCCGACAAGCCCGATCAGACTGAGCAGGTCGCGCACGAAGCCCGTCACGATGATGTCGATGATCTGGCGTGCCGACTGCGCCGATTGCGTGACCCGCATCAGCAGGTTGGACGACTCTGTCAGGTTGAAGAACGAGACGCCCTGCCGCAGCAGCTTATCGTAAAGCCGGATCTGCTGCGTGGCGACGATCCGGTTGCCCGCGCGGGTCAGCGCCACGACCTGCACATAAGTCGCAAGTCCCTTGACCATGAAGATCAGCGCGACGCCCCCGGCCACGGCGAACACCATGCCCTGGTTTTCTGGGATGGTCATGGCATCGACGATGTAGCGCATGATCCACGCGACCGAGGCGGTCGTGGCTGCGACCGCAACCATTGCCGCGACCGCTATCGCGTAAAGTTTGCGGTGCGCCCGAATGTTCTCGCGCAGCAGGCGCCACAACTCCCGCTCCTTCAGGGCGGGAAACAGGAAATCAACCTTCGTGGCGATCCAAGACATCAGCGCTCGATCCGATCCGGTCCGGTGTGTCCGGTCCGGCCTACATAGTCAAAGCCGCTGCAGGACGCCACCCGGATGCTTTGGCCGGTATGGGGTGGGCCACCAGACACGGCCTCGCATCACCGTTGGGCGAGGGGCCTTGGACTTCGGGGGGCAGCGATGCCATATCCATGACAGACCAGCGCAACGGAGGCGAAGATGGCAGAGAAACTCGAGACGGCGATCCTGGCGGGCGGGTGTTTCTGGGGGATGCAGGACCTGATCCGCAAGCAGCCCGGCGTGGTGCGGACGCGCGTGGGCTACACTGGCGGCGATGTCGCCAACGCGACCTACCGCAACCACGGCACCCATGCCGAGGGGATCGAGATCGTGTTCGATCCGGCCCGCACCAGCTATCGGCAGATCCTGGAGTTCTTCTTCCAGATCCACGACCCGACGACGCTGAACCGGCAGGGCAACGACCGGGGCCTGTCGTATCGCTCGGGCATCTACTACCTCGACGAGGCGCAGCACCGCGAAGCGCTGGATACAATTGCAGATGTGGAAGCTTCGGGCCTCTGGCCGGGTAAGGTCGTGACCGAGGTGAAGCCCGCAGGCGACTTCTGGGAGGCGGAGCCGGAACATCAGGATTACCTGGAACGTCTTCCCAACGGCTACACCTGCCATTTCATCCGCCCGAACTGGAAACTGCCGCGCCGGACGACCGACGCCGCCTGAGGAGCCCCGCCATGCCCGACGGTCACGCCCCGCACGCCGGACCCACCTTCGGGTTCGACAACAGCTTTGCGCGTGACCTGCCGGGGTTTTTCGTGGACTGGCCGCCCGCGCCGGTTCCGCGTCCGCGCCTCGTGCGGCTGAACGAGGCGCTGGCCGTCGAGCTTGGCCTCGATCCCGAAGCGCTGCGGGGCGAGGCGGGGGCTGCGGTGTTCTCGGGCAATGCCGTTCCCGAGGGCGCGCATCCGCTGGCGCAGGCCTATGCCGGGCACCAGTTCGGCGGTTTTTCGCCGCAACTGGGCGACGGGCGGGCGGTGCTGCTGGGCGAGGTGATCGACCGCGACGGCCAGCGGCGCGACATTGCGCTGAAAGGCTCGGGGCAGACGCCCTTCTCGCGCCGGGGCGACGGCAAGGCCGCCCTCGGCCCGGTGCTGCGCGAATACCTGATCGGCGAAGCGATGCACGGCTTGGGCATCCCCACGACACGCGCGCTGGCAGTTTCCACGACCGGCGAGACGGTGCAGCGCGAGACGGCGCTGCCCGGCGCTGTCCTGACGCGGGTGGCGGCCAGCCATATCCGCGTCGGCACGTTCCAGTTCTTTGCCGCGCGCCGCGACGAGGCAGCGGTCGAGCGTCTGACCGCCTATGTCATCGCCCGCCATTATCCCGACCTTGCCGGGGCCGAGACACCTGCCCTTGCCCTGCTGGCCGAATTGGCGCGGCGGCAGGCGCGGCTGATCGCGCGCTGGATGGGGGTGGGGTTCATCCACGGCGTGATGAACACCGACAACATGACCCTGTCGGGCGAGACCATCGACTACGGCCCTTGCGCCTTCCTAGATGCCTATGCGGCAGGCACGGTCTTCAGCTCCATCGACCAGACGGGTCGCTATGCGTATGGCAATCAGCCCGCAATCGGGCAGTGGAACCTCGCGCGGCTGGCAGAGACGCTGCTGGCGCAGATCGACCCCGAGCCCGAGCGCGCGGTCGAAGGGGCGACCGAGGCGCTTGGGGTCTACGCGACCGAATACGAGGCCGCCTGGCTGGCGGGAATGCGCGTGAAACTGGGGCTGGTGCGGGCCGAGGAGGGCGACGCGGCCCTCGCGATAGCGCTGCTGGCGGCGATGGAGACGGGGCAGGCGGATTTCACGCTGACCTTCCGCCGCCTGTCGCGGGCCGCGCTGGGCGATGACGGCCCCGTGCGCGCGCAATTCGGCGACCCTGCGGGCATCGACGGCTGGCTGGCCCTCTGGCACGCCCGCATCGCGCGCGACGGGGGCGAGGCGGCCGCGCGTGCCGCCGCGATGGACCGCGTGAATCCTGCCGTGATCCCGCGCAATCACAAGGTCGAAGAGGCGCTGGCGGCGGCTGTTGAGCACGACGACTTCGGCCCGTTCGAGGCGTTGCTTCAGGCCATCACCTCGCCTTTCGAGGAAGTGCCAGGGCGCGAGGCCTTCGCCCTGCCGCCCCCTGCCACGTTCGGCGCAAGCTACCGGACCTTCTGCGGCACCTGAGGGCCGGTCCTTTCCCAGTAGTCGAAGAACCCCTTCGTCGCGTTGGGCCAGCTTGCCGCATCTTCGGGGCGCATGACCCGCACGAGGTCGACGCCGCGCGCGGTGAGCAGCGCCTCGACCTCGTCCAGCCGCCGCGCGATCGGGCCGACCGGTGCATAGGGGGTCACGACCTGCGCGAGCCTTGCGTCCGCCGCCCAGTCGGCCAGCGCTGTGGCCGAAGCGTCTGCGTCAAGGCCGCGCACCTCACCCAGCCGTCCGGCCCATCGGGCGGCAGCGTCCTGCACCGCGCCGCGCACGAAAACGCCGACATGGGGCGCGACAGCAAGCGGCGAGCGTGCCTCGGGAAGCGCCAGGAGCGCGGTCGCGACGGGGCTTACGGCCGACAGCAGGAAGCCCGGCGAAAGGTCGTCCTCGTGCAGCAGGAAGCCCGTTCGCCCACCCGAAAGGCGCATCTCCGCCTCGGGCAGCGCCCGCGGGGCGGGATGCGGCACGAAGGGCAAGGGCGGCGCGCTGGTCGCAAGGCCCGCCGGACGGAACCGCCCGTCGGTGTAGGTCGCGATGTTGTCGGGCCGGGCGAGGTATGTCTTGCCGCGCGTCTGGATGCCGCCGACCCAGCGCCAGCTAAGCGTGTTCGACGCAGGATCGCCGTCGAGCAGATGGCGCAGGAAGAAATCCGCGCCAAGCTCCCACGGCAGGCGCAGCGTGAAGATCCAGATCGAGGCGAACCACATCCGCGCGTGGTTGTGCAGATAGCCCGTCGCGGCGAGTTCCTGCGCCCAATGGTCGAAGGCGTCGATGCCCGTCTCGCCGCGGCAGGCGGCCTCGAAGTCTGCGCGCAGCCCCGCCTCGGTCTGCACCCGGTTCAGCGCGGCGGTCAGGCCCTGCCGGTAGGCGCCCCAGACAGAAGGCCGCATCTCGAGCCAGCCCTTCCAGTAGCTGCGCCAGCCGACTTCCTGCAGGAACTTGGCCGCCGCGCTGTCCGAGTGGCGGGCCAGCACCGCCTCGTTCACCTCGGTCTCGGTCAGCAGGCGATGGCGCAGCCAGGGCGAGAGGCGCGACACGTCCGCATGTCCCGGCAGGTCGTGGTTGCGGCGTGCGGCATAGTCGCGCCCCGCCTGGGGCAGGAAGGCGGCAAGGCGCTGCAATCCGGCGGTCCGGGTCGGCTCGAACAGGCGGGTGGGCTCGGCAAGGGGCGTGTCGACGGTCATTTGGTCCTCCGCTGGGCGCGGCAGGTAGGTCGGGCGCGCTGCGGTTCAACGCAGGCGCGGCGGGGAGGTGCCCTTGCAGCCCCCGGCACGCCCCACTAAGACTCTGGCAAGACCGAAGGCGCTAGGGCTGAGGAAGACACGAGGCATTTCCCCGATGAGAGATCCGATCGACACCTACATGAACACCCTCGTGCCGATGGTGGTCGAACAGACCAGCCGGGGCGAACGGGCCTACGACATCTACTCGCGGATGCTGAAAGAGCGGATCATCTTCCTTGGCGGCCCGGTGCATGACGGCATGTCGAGCCTGATCTGCGCGCAGCTTCTGTTCCTCGAGTCCGAGAACCCGTCCAAGGAAATCTCGATGTACATCAACTCGCCCGGTGGCGTGGTGACGAGCGGTTTGTCGATCTACGACACGATGCAGTACATCAAACCCAAGGTCTCGACCCTGGTGATCGGACAGGCGGCTTCGATGGGCTCGCTTCTTCTGACGGCGGGCGAAAAGGGGATGCGCTTTTCGCTGCCCAACAGCCGCGTGATGGTCCACCAGCCCTCGGGTGGCTACCAGGGCCAGGCCACCGACATCATGATCCATGCGCGCGAGACGCAGAAGCTGAAGGACCGGCTGAACCAGATCTACGTCCACCACACCGGCCAGCCCATCGAGGCGGTCGAGGCGGCGCTTGAGCGCGACAACTTCATGTCGGCCGAAGATGCAAAAGAGTGGGGTCTGATCGACGAGATCCTGCAAAACCGCGGAAAGATGGACGATCCTGCAAAGTGAGGCCGGTCTTGTGCCGGTTCGGAAACGGGGCGTTTTGACATTGTAGAGGGCAGGGGTCTGCCCTAGACTTTACGATCAAACGGCAGCCTGCCTTTGGCAGGCGGCCAGACGCAGAGGACGACGATGGCGAATACCCCCGGCGGCGGCGACAGCAAGAACACCCTCTATTGCTCGTTCTGCGGCAAGAGCCAGCACGAGGTTCGCAAGCTGATCGCGGGACCGACCGTGTTCATCTGCGACGAATGTGTCGAGCTGTGCATGGACATCATCCGCGAGGAGACCAAGACCTCGGGTCTCAAATCCTCGGACGGGGTGCCCACCCCGCGCGAAATCTGCAAGGTGCTGGACGATTACGTCATCGGCCAGATCCACGCCAAGCGCGTGCTCTCGGTCGCGGTCCACAACCACTACAAGCGGCTTAACCATTCATCGAAGACCGACATCGAGCTTTCGAAGTCGAACATCCTGCTGATCGGCCCGACCGGCTGCGGCAAGACGCTGCTCGCGCAGACGCTGGCCCGCATTCTGGACGTGCCTTTCACCATGGCCGATGCGACCACGCTGACCGAAGCGGGCTATGTCGGCGAGGATGTCGAGAACATCATCCTGAAGCTCTTGCAGGCCAGCGAATACAACGTCGAGCGCGCGCAGCGCGGCATCGTCTATATCGACGAGGTCGACAAGATCACCCGCAAGTCCGACAATCCCAGCATCACCCGCGACGTGTCGGGCGAGGGCGTGCAGCAGGCGCTTCTCAAGATCATGGAAGGCACCGTCGCCTCGGTGCCTCCGCAGGGTGGTCGCAAGCATCCGCAGCAGGAATTCCTGCAGGTGGATACGACGAACATCCTCTTCATCTGCGGCGGGGCCTTTGCGGGGCTCGAGAAGATCATCGCGCAGCGTAACAAGGGCTCGGGCATCGGCTTTGGCGCAGATGTGAAGGACCCCGATGCGCGCGGCGCGGGCGAGCTGTTCATGGAGCTGGAGCCCGAAGACCTGCTCAAGTTCGGCCTCATCCCTGAGTTCGTCGGTCGCCTGCCCGTGATCGCGACGCTGACCGACCTCGACGAGGCGGCGCTGGTGACGATCCTGACCGAGCCGAAGAACGCGCTCGTCAAGCAGTACCAACGCCTGTTCGAGATCGAGGGCGTGAAGCTGACCTTCCTGTCCGACGCGCTCGTCGCCATCGCGCGGCGCGCGATTAAGCGCAAGACGGGCGCGCGGGGCCTGCGCTCGATCATGGAGGACATCCTCTTGGACACGATGTTCGAACTGCCGGGCATGGAAGGCGTCGAGGAGGTCGTGGTCAACGAAGAGGCGGTGAAGTCCGGCTCTAAGCCGCTTCTGATCTTCACCGAACCGCCCAAGGCCAAGGAAAAGGCCTCGGCGGGCTGAGGGCCCGCCAAGGGTGGCCGTGCGGCGGATCACGACCGGGTCGACCTGGGAAGACCGTATCGGCTACGCCCGCGCCGTCGTCGCGGGCGGCTGGGTGCACGTCTCGGGTACGACCGGCACGGACCATGCGACAGGCGAGGTGCCGCACGGAGTGATCGACCAGTGCCGCCTTGCCCTTCGGATCATCGGCGAGGCGCTGGCAACGGCCAGCGCGGACTTCGCTGATGTTGTCCGGGTGACCTATGTCCTGCCCGACCGCGCAGATTTCGAGCCGTGCTGGCCGATCCTGCAAGAGGTTTTCGGCCCGAACCCGCCTGCCGCCACGATGATCGAGGCGGGGCTGATCGACCCGCGCCACCGGATCGAGATCGAGGTTACGGCCTACCGGCCGGACGCCGCATGACGGACCTTGCGACCGGCTGGCTCTGGACCTCGGTCGCCCTTTCCGCCATATCAGGGCAAAGCCCCGGAGACCGCGCATGTCCTTTCTGAACCGCATGTTGACTTGGTGGAACAGCCAGACGCTGGGCACGCAGATCTTCACCGCACGGCGGGGCATCCGCGTCGGCGACGACGATCAGGGCAACATCTTCTACCGCAACGCCGACAACTCGAAGCGCTGGGTCATCTTCAACGGCGAGATGGAAGCCTCGCGAATCGCGCCCGAATGGCACGGCTGGCTGCATTTCACCTGGGATGCACCGCCGACCGAGGCCCCGCTGCCACGCAAGGTCTGGGAAAAGGGTCACATTCCGAACCTGACCGGCACCCCCGCCGCCTATGCGCCGCCCGGCTCGATCCGCCAGGGTCAGCCGGTCGCGCGCCGGGACTACGAGGCGTGGCAGCCGGACTGATGGCCGAGAACAGATCAGAAGTGCTGGCAGGGGCTGCGGTCCTTGCCGCGGCGATCGGGTTTCTGGTTTATGCCGGCCAGTCGACAGGGCTGGCCAGCCGCCCCGACAGCTATCCACTGACAGCGAGCTTCCGCTCGGTCGACGGCGTAGCGGTCGGCACCGATGTGCGCCTTGCGGGCGTAAAGGTGGGGACGGTGACCGCCCTGTCGCTGAACCCGCAGACCTATTTCGCGGATGCGACGATCTCGGTTCGCAGCGATGTGCTGATCCCCGAGGACAGCACGATCCTGATTTCGTCCGAAGGGCTGCTGGGCGGCACTTTCGTCGAACTTCAGCCGGGCGGCGCGCTCGAGACGCTGAAGGCGGGGGCCGAGATCGAGGACACGCAAGCCGCCGTGGGCTTGATCCAGCTTCTGATGCGCTTCTTCGCCGCGTCGGACGAGCCGGAGGCGCAATGAGGACGCTTTCCTTCATCGCCTGCCTTGCGGGCCTTCCTGTCGCGGCGCAGGACGTGGCAGAAGCGCCGGGCGGCGAGGTGCGCTGGCTGGACAAGGTGTCGGGAGAGATTGCCGATATCGACATCACCCGCAACCAGAGCGTCGAGCGGGGGCGACTGACCATCCGCATGGACGAATGTCGCTATCCGGTCGCGGACCCGTCGTCGAATGCCTTCGCGCATCTGACGATCATGGACGGCGCGCGCCCCGAGCCGATCTTTTCCGGCTGGATGATTGCATCAAGCCCGGCGCTGAGCGCACTCGACCATCCGCGCTACGACGTCTGGCTGCTGCGCTGCACCACGGACTGAGCCGTCGGCATATAGCCGTCCGGTGTGAACGTCGCCTCGCGGTCAAGCGCCGCCGCCAGCCTGCGGTGATAGACGGCCCGATCGATCTCTACCGCGCCGAGTGAGGCGAGGTGCGGCGTCAGGAACTGCGTGTCGAAGAGCATGAAGCCGCCCGCGCGCAGCCTATCCACCAGCCAGGCGAGAGCCACCTTGGACGCATCGCGGCGGCGCGAAAACATGCTTTCGCCAAAGAAGGCAGCTCCCAGCGCGATCCCGTAGACGCCGCCCGCAAGTGTCTCACCGTCCCAGACTTCGAGCGAATGCGCGAAACCCGCCTCGTGAAGCGAGTCGTAGAGCGTCCTGAGAGGCGCGTTGATCCAGGTCTCGTCCCGAGAGGCGCAAGCCTCGACCACGGCGGAGAAAGCGGAGTTTGTTCGAATTGTATAAATCGGACGGAGAAGAGCGCGGCGCAGGGACCGTGAAATGGAGAAATCCTGCAAGTGAAATACGCCGCGCCGCTGCGGATCGACCCAATGAAGGGTCGGGTCCTCGCGGCTTTCGGCCATCGGAAACAGGCCCATCGCATAGGCGCGCAAAAGAAGCTCGGGCGTGATCCCGTCCGTCACAGGGTCGGTCACGGGCGACGGGTCACGAAAACTGGCGGGCGAGCCATTTCTCGAGCCAGTGGATGTTGTACTCGCCGTTCTGGATGTCGGGCTCGGCCAGCAGGGCGGTGAACAGCGGGACGGTGTTCTCGACCCCGTCGATGATCAACTCGCCCAGCGCACGGCGCAGGCGGGCCAGTGCCTCGGGCCGGTCGCGGCCGTGGACGATCAGCTTGCCGATCAGGCTGTCGTAATGGGGCGGGATCGTGTAGCCCGCGTAAAGCGCGGAATCCATCCGGACGCCGAGTCCCCCCGGCGCGTGGAACACGTTCACCCGGCCCGGACGCGGGGCGAATTCGGGCAGCTTCTCGGCGTTGATCCGCACCTCGATGGCGTGGCCGTTGATCTCGAGCTCGTCCTGCGTGAACGACAGCGGCAGGCCCGAGGCGACGCGGATCTGCTCGCGCACCAGATCGACGCCGAAGATCGCCTCGGTCACCGGATGCTCAACCTGAAGGCGGGTGTTCATCTCGATAAAGTAGAACTCGCCGTTCTCGTAGAGGAACTCGATCGTCCCCGCGCCGATGTAGCGGATCTTCGACATCGCGTCGGCGCAGACCTTGCCGATGCCCGCGCGCAGCGCAGGCGTAATGGCGGGCCCGGGGGCCTCCTCGAACACCTTCTGGTGGCGGCGCTGCAACGAGCAGTCGCGCTCGCCCAGATGCACCGCCCCGCCCTTGCCGTCGCCGAACACCTGGATTTCGATGTGCCGCGGCGTCTGGAGGTACTTCTCGATATAGACCTCGTCATTGCCGAAGGCTGCCTTCGCCTCGGACCGCGCGGTGCGGAATGCGATTTCGAGTTCCGCCGCGTCCTTTGCGACTTTCATTCCCCGACCGCCACCGCCCGCCGTCGCCTTGATGATGA
>JANPJD010000121.1:0-8037 GCA_031425325.1 Rhodobacterales bacterium
AAACCAGAATTACACTTTGGCACAAATATCCCCGGGGGGGTGTTGAGCGGGCGGAACCGCGCCAGTGGCGCGTTTCCGCTAAGAACGCCCGGCCCGGGGCCGGGCCGGAACTGCGGCGTGTACCCCCCGGCACTCGCCGAAAGCGCTCAGATCACCAGGTCGTCACGATGCACCAGCGCCGCCCGGCCCGGATAGCCGAGGATCGCCTCGATTTCGCCCGTGCGGTGCCCAGCGATAGCGCGCGCCTCGGCAGCGGTGTAGCGCACGAGGCCCTTGCCCAGCGCCTCGCCGCCCGGCCCGGTGATGGCGACCGGCTCGCCGCGCCCGAAGGTGCCGCTGACGCCCCCGACCCCGGCGGGCAGCAGCGACTTGCCGGCACGCAGGGCGGCCACGGCGCCTGCGTCCACCTTGAGCTCGCCCTTTGGTTTCATCGCGTTGATCCAGCGCTTGCGCGCGGCCTGCGGATCGCCATGCGCGAGGAACCATGTCCGCGCCGCCCCCGCCGCCAGCGCCTGCAAGGGACGCAGCACCGAGCCTTCTGTGATCGCCATGGCGCAGCCCCCCGCAACGGCGATCTTGGCGGCCATGAGCTTGGTCTTCATGCCGCCCTTCGACAGGCCCGAGATCGCATCCCCCGCCATCGCCTCGACCTCGGGCGTGATCGCCTCGATCAGGTCGAAGCGACGCGCGCCTGCGTCTTCCTTGGGGTTGGCCGAGTAGAACCCGTCCACGTCCGACAAGAGCACAAGCTGGTCCGCGCCGCAGGTGACCGCGATCTGGGCGGCCAGCCGGTCGTTGTCGCCGTAGCGGATCTCGTCGGTGGCGACGGTGTCGTTCTCGTTCACGATGGGCACGACACCGAAGCCGAGCAGCGTCTCCATCGTTGCGCGACTATTCAAGTAGCGCCGCCGGTCCTCGGTGTCCTCGAGCGTGACGAGGACCTGGCCCGTCACGATGCCATGCGGCGCCAGCACCTCTTCATACGCGCGCGCAAGGCGGATCTGCCCCACCGCCGCCGCCGCCTGTGCCTGTTCGAGGGTGAGCGCGCCCGAGCCCAGACCCAGCACCTTGCGCCCGAGCGCGATCGAGCCTGAGGACACGATCACCACGTCGCAACCGCGCCCCCGCGCCTCGGCCACGTCGAGCGCAAGCCCCCGCAGCCAGTTGAGCTTGAGGCCCGTGCCCGCATCGACCAGCAGCGCCGAGCCGATCTTGACGACCAACCGCTTCGCGCGGCCGATGTCGGGGGCGGCCCGATCTGTCGACTGACGGGCCGTCAGGGCTGCCATGGCGCCTCCTCGGGCACCTCGGCCCTGTCGCCCACGATCTCGAACCAGAGGGCGCGCAGGACATGCTGCAAGCCCTCGCCCGAGACGCCCGAGATCGTGAAGACCCGCCCGCCCGACGCCTTTTCCAGCGCGCGCTTGCGCGCGCCGAGTGTCTTGGCGTCGAGCGCGTCGATCTTGTTCAACGCGGTGATACGCGGCTTCTCGGCCAAGGCACCGGCATAAGCCTCAAGCTCTCCGATGATGGTGCGGTAGTCCTTGGTGATCGTCGACGAGGTGCCGTCGACGAGATGCAAGAGCACCGAACACCGCTCCACATGGGCGAGGAACTGGTCGCCAAGGCCCCGCCCCTCGCTCGCGCCCTCGATCAGGCCGGGAATGTCGGCCATGACGAACTCGTGCCCGTCGATGCCGACGACGCCCAGGTTCGGCACCAGGGTGGTGAAGGGGTAGTCCGCGATCTTGGGCCGCGCGTTCGAGGTGGCGGCGAGGAAGGTCGACTTTCCCGCATTGGGAAGCCCCACGAGGCCCGCATCGGCGATCAGCTTGAGCCGCAGCCAGATCGTGCGCTCCACCCCCTCTTGCCCCGGATTGGCGCGGGTGGGCGAGCGGTTGGTCGAGGACTTGAACTGAAGGTTGCCCCAGCCGCCGTTGCCGCCCTTGGCGATCAGCACGCGCTGGCCGACGGTGGTGAGGTCGGCGATCACCGTCTCTTCGTCTTCGTCGAGGATCTCGGTCCCCACGGGGACTTTCAGCACGATGTCGTCGCCGGTCTTGCCGGTGCGCTGGCTGCCCATGCCGGGCTGGCCGGACTTGGCGAAGAAATGCTGCTGGTAGCGGAAGTCGATCAGCGTGTTGAGGCCGTCGACCGCTTCGGCCCAGACCGAGCCGCCATTACCACCGTCGCCGCCGTCGGGGCCGCCGAACTCGATGAACTTCTCGCGCCGGAACGACACGCAGCCCGCCCCGCCGCCGCCCGAGCGTATGTAAACTTTGGCGAGGTCAAGGAATTTCATGGGGTCAGGCTTTCAGGTCAGTACACTTCAGGCGATAGTGGACATTCGGCGCAGGCTCAAGCCTTGCGAGGCTGCCACCCATGCCGGTGCGGGTGCGCTCGAAGCCAAGTTTCTCAAGGACGCGCCCCGAAGCGGGGTTATCTGCGAAATGATCGGCGCAGACCTCGGGCAGGTCAAAGCGGCGGAAGGCATCGGCGAGGACGGCTCTGACGGCTTCGGTGGCATGGCCCTGCCCGGCATGATCGGGATCGATGAAATATCCGCATGACACAGGCGTGCCCCCCAGCCCCGCCTGCCCAATCAAGAGGCCATTCCTCAGGCAGACCGCAAGACGGTAACCGGGCCGGTCCCGCCACCGTGCAACTTCGATCCAGGCGAGCACCGCGTCCAGCGTCCAGGGCGAGCCAACCGTCCCCAGCATCCGCGCGACCTCAGGCTGTCCACCGATGCGCTGCAAGGCAGGCGCATCGGCGGGGTCGAGCGGCCGGATGATCAGCCGCGCCGTCTCGATCCGCATCAATCCAGCTTCTTGAGATAGGTCCAGGTCTGAACGCGCGCGTTGCGCGCGACGCTGAAGCTTTCGGCGTCGCCGATATAGGCGAAGCCGCAGTTCGTGAGGACGCGGGCCGAGCCGGGGTTGTCCTGGAACACTTCTGCAAAGATCGTGCGCGAGCCGAGCGGATTCGCGGCCACCAGTGCGCGCACAGCCTCGGAGGCGAAGCCCGCGTTCCAGAAGGCGGGTGCCACCCAATAGCCGATCTCGGACTGGCCCCGGTCCATCGCCTTGAGCGAGATGACGCCCAGCACTTCGGCCAAGCCCGAGGCAGAGCCGTCCATCACCCAAGCGCTTTCTGACCCCGTGCCCGCCATCATCCGGGCGACGAAGGCTTCGGCAGCACCGGGCGGCAGGGGGTGCGGAATCGTGCGGGTATTTTCGGCCACGCGCCGATCGCCCGCGTAGAGCGCAAAGAGCCCGGCATCCGACATGCGGACCGGACGCAGCAGCAGATGCTCGGCGGCGATCCCGGGCAGGGCCGGGCCGCTGACCGCGCGGGCCACCGGAAACTCGAGTGTCATGGCTTCCCTCCTTCGAAGCGCATGGACGGGGCGGGCCATCGCCGCCCCGGTCGTATGTCCGGCGTGGAAACGCCGGGCCGTCGTCGTCTGCTATTCCGCCAAGATGGCGAACGCATGTCGGCGCGTTCCCCGATCCGGAAAACGAGAGGGGGACCGGCGCTTCCGCCGATCCCCCCAGCCTTCTAAACGTGAGGTCGGATTACTCGGCGGCCTCCGCGACGGGGAGGACAGAAATGAAGGTGCGGCCCTTGAGCCCCTTCTTGAACTGGACGTGACCCTCGACCACGGCGAAGATCGTGTGGTCGGTGCCCATGCCCACGCCCTGACCCGGGAACCAGGTCGTGCCACGCTGGCGCACGATGATGTTGCCGGGGATCGCGGCCTGGCCACCATAGAGCTTGACGCCAAGGCGGCGTCCGGCCGAGTCGCGACCGTTGCGGGAAGAACCGCCTGCCTTCTTGTGTGCCATCTGTCGTTACTCCTTGGGGGCGGCGGCCGCCTTGGGCGCGCGCTTCGGTTTGGCGGGGGCCTCGGCAGCGATGGGGGCGGCCACGGGTGCGGGGGCTACCCCCGTCTCATGCGCCGCGCGGCGGGCATGTGCCGTGTTGGTCGCGACCGCGACGCCCGAGGCGTCGGCGCCCGAGGCGAGGATGTCGGTCACGCGCACCAGCGTCAGGTGCTGGCGGTGGCCCTTGGTGCGTTGCGACGAGTGCTTACGGCGGCGCTTGACGAAATGGATGACCTTCTCGCCCTTGATCTGGTCGATCACCTCGGCCTGCACGGCGGCACCCGCCACCAGCGGCACGCCAACGGTCAGCGTATCGCCGCCCACCATCAGGATGTCGTTGAATTGCACCTTGGCACCAGCCACGGCGTCGAGTTTCTCGACGCGCAGCACGTCACCGGGCTGCACCTTGTATTGCTTGCCGCCTGTCTTGAGGACCGCGAACATGGGTCTTTCCCTTCTTCTGACCGCGTCCTGTGGCCCCGGCATGCACCGGCGTTTGGACTTTGCCTCGGACAGCGCGCCCCCGCTATCGGGGACGACATGAAACAAAAAGCCCCGGCAGGGCAGAGCCCGACCGGAGATGGGTGCATATCGGCCAGCGACCCTGCGATGTCAAGCGCGCGATGCGGTCAGATGTCCTGCCCGGACATCATTTCCGCCGCCGCCCGGCCCAGATCGTTCGAGATGCCGACGAACACGTCGTCGAAGGCCGAGAACAAGGCCGCGTTCATCCGCTGCGCCGCCATGGTTTCGGAGAATGCGATGTAGGCCTCGATATCCGCATCCTCGAGCGGCCGGTAGGCAAGCGACAGGAAGGGGTAGAGCCAGCTTTCCGTCTCGGCCCGGACATCCTCTTCCTGGCTCCAGATTTCGGCCAGCATGTCGCCTTCGCTCATCTCGCCCTCGGGCAGGGCACCACCCTCGGAAAGGCCACGGTAGAAGGCGAGGTTGGCATTGAGCGAACCCGCCACGTTCTGCTCGACAAGGTCGTTCACCTCGGCGAAACGGCGCAGGAGTTCGAGCCTCGGGTCGTCTGCAGCGGTCTGATCCTCGAGCGCCACGCGCGCGGCCTCTTCCACCGCCTCGTCGAGCATCGCGCGCCGCGCCTCGATTTCAAGCGTCACGATGCGCCTGCCCCGCTCGGAGTCGAAGAACTCGACCAGCGGACCCAGCACGTCAGGATCGTCGCCAAGCTCGGCGAGGAAGGCGTCGGTAAAGCGGCGCTCCATGCCCGGTCGATCGTAGATCGCGGCCACCAGCGCGGGCCAGCGGTTGCTGCCCGCCTCGGGAAACAGCTCGGTCCGCAGGGTCTCTCCGTAGGCGATACCCTCGTCGTGCATCACGCCGATCATCTCGGGGATTCGCATCGCCTCGACCAGCCGCGCGGGCGAGGCGGCCTGAGCCTGGACGGCCAGCGGGACGGCTGCCTGGAAACAGAGTGCAAGAAGGACGGCGAAAAGACGTGTCAGCATGGTTCCGATCCTTTCAGGCTCGTCGCAAGACCTAGTGTCTGCGCCCTGCGATGGGAAGACACGCCGCCGTGAAACGGGCCCTCGTCTCATGGCAGCATCAGCGAGACGCCCTCCATCCGCGCAAGCCGCGCGACATCGGCATCATAGGCGCGCGACAGGGCCATGACATAGTCCGCCGTCCAGCCCGGAAGGTCGACCTCGACCTCCATCCGCTCGGGCAGGGCAAAGCGCTCGAGAAAGTCAGACACAATCGCGCGGCGCTGCATCGTGTCGATCTCGGGACGCCCGGCGAGGCAAAGCCGGAGGCGCGCCATCCCCTCGTCGGTCATCAGCGAAGCGAGGAACTCGTCCGCGCCGTCCAGCGCGACCTCTTCGGAATGGCCGGACAGCCCGCGCAAGATCTCGGGCCACAGAAGCGGCGTATCCTCGTCGCACCACACGATCAGCGGGGTTCCGGGATTGGCACGGCGAATGCCGGCGATCATGTCGGACCAGCGCAGCAGCAGCGGATCGGTGCCTTCCAGCACCTCGGTCAGGCTGCGGTCGCGCTGCCGGGCAAGAAGCGCGGGCAGAAGGCTTGCGGGGTTGCGGATTGCCAGATGGAACTCGGCCGGATGGTCCGGGAAGATGTCGGCAAGCGCGCGCAGCCGCTGGCCCGCATTGGGATAGAACGCCCCCCGGATCGCCCATTGCGGATAAGCGATGAAGCTGTCGCTCGACAGCACGAGGCGGCGCACGCCCTCGGCCCCGCCTTCGAGTATCTGGTCGAGCACATGCGCCTGCATCTCTGCCAAGGCGACCTCGCCCTTGAGGGACTGGAGCGTGTCGCGGATCAGCGTGCGGTAGCGCGCGGGTCCGGGCACGGCCACCCCCTCGGCAGCAAGCGGGCCACGATTGCGAAGCAGCGCCCGCAAGAGGCGGTCCTCGTCCGTGCAATGGACGCCGAGGTGAAAGACGACGTGCATCGGACCTGGAACGCCTTGGGCTGAAGGAACTGCGTGGGAAAAGTCTATACGGGGTTTTCTGGACAGGGAAACGGGCATCCTGTAAGCCCGGTCCAGGATGACCGAGCAAAACAGTCTGAATAGCCCGACGCGGTGGGGCCGTCTGTCGCGTCCCGACCTCTGGTCCGCAGGGGCGCTGGCGATTGCGGCGCTGGTCTTGATGCCGATCCTGTCGGTCGTCTGGATCGCGGCAACCCCGGTCGAGAACATCTGGCCGCATCTGATCTCGACCGTGCTGCCGCGCTACCTTGGCAACACGCTGATCCTGATGGCGGGGGTCGGCCTTCTGACGGCCGTGGCGGGCACCGGCACGGCGTGGCTCGTGTCGATGTACCGCTTCCCGTTCAGCCGGGTGCTCGACCATGCGCTGCTGCTGCCGCTGGCGATCCCGGCCTATGTCGGGGCCTATGCGCTGGTCGATTTCCTTGAATATGCGGGGCCGGTGCAGACGGCCTTGCGCGAGGCCGGGGGCTTTGCCGACGCCCGAGACTACTGGTTTCCGCAGGTCCGCTCGCGCGGGGCGGCGGTGATCGTCCTGTCGGCGGCGCTTTATCCCTATGTCTACCTGCTGGCGCGCGCCGCCTTCCGCGAACAGTCGGGCTGTGCCTATGAGGTCGCACGCGCCCTTGGCACCGGGCCCTGGGGCCTCTTTGCCCGCGTCGGACTGCCGCTTGCGCGTCCGGCCATCGCGGCGGGTGTGGCGCTGGCACTGATGGAGACGATGAACGACTACGGCACGGTCAGCTACTTCGGCGTCCAGACGCTGACGACGGGCATATTCTCGGTCTGGCTGTCGGGCGGCAATGCCGGGGGTGCCGCGCAGATCGCGCTTGTCATGCTGGTGATGATCCTTGGCCTTGTCGCGGTCGAGCGCGGCGCGCGGCGGAACCTGCGGGTGCACGGCATGTCACGGTCGGCACGCCCGCTCGTGCAGGCAAGGCTGACGGGCACGCGGGGCTGGATCGCGACCGGCCTTTGCGCGCTGCCCGTGGCGATCGGGCTGGTGCTGCCGCTCGGGGTCATCCTTGGCCTAGCGCTGCGCCACCCCGAGGCATGGATCTCGCCCGGCCTTGGGCAGGCGCTGGCAAACACGCTTGTCGTCGGGGGGGCCGCGTCGGTCCTGACGGTCGGGGCTGCGATCTTCCTCGTCTACGGGGTGCGGATGGCGGGGCGCGCCCTGCCCCGGATGCTGCTGCCGGTCACGACGATCGGCTATGCGGCCCCCGGTGCGGTGCTGGCGGTGGGGCTTCTGATCCCGCTTGCGGCGCTCGACCAGCGGGTCGCGGATATTGTACTCGCGGTGACGGGCAGCGATCCGGGGCTGCTCCTGACAGGGACGGCGGCCGCGCTGGTGCTGGCCTATTCGGTGCGCTTCTTCGGCATCGCGCAGGGCGCGGTCGATGCCTCGTTCGGGCGCGTCTCGCCCAACCTGCCGATGGCCGCCCGCTCGCTGGGGCGCAGCGCAGGCGGGGCGTTGCAGGCGGTCTACCTGCCGCTCATGCGCCGCTCGGTCGCGACGGCGCTGCTGGTGGTGTTCGTCGATTGCGTCAAGGAACTGCCCGCGACGCTGTTGCTGCGACCGTTCAACTTCAATACGTTGGCCACCCGCGTCTACGAACAGGCAAGCCTCGAGCGGCTGGGCGACGCCGCACCGGCGGCAATCCTCGTCATGCT
>JANPJD010000122.1:0-23843 GCA_031425325.1 Rhodobacterales bacterium
GTTCGAATCTGTCTATGGCACCGCGCCCGCCACGGGCTATCGCACAGTGCCGTTTGCCAGCACCACGCTCGGCTCCGAACAGCCGCTGATCGCCTCGGAACTGCTGGGCCAGGGGCGCGACCCGCTGGCGCCGATCAAGGACGCGGTCACCGCCGACGGCGATGTCGTCGTGCCGATCGATGTCGAGAACCTCGGCCTTTGGCTGAAGGCGGCCTTTGGTGCACCGGTCACCTCGGGCACCACGCCCAAGACCCACACCTTCCAGTCCGGCAACTGGACGCTGCCAAGCATGGCCATCGAAACGGCCATGCCCGAGGTGCCGCGCTATGCCATGTATACCGGCTGCGTCTGCGATCAGTTCACTTGGCAGATGGCGCGGTCGGGGCTGCTGACAGCGACGGCGCGGTTGGTGGCGCAGGGCGAAAGCGTCGCGGCCACCACGGCCGCTGGCACGCCCACCTCGCTGGCCCTGCAGCGGTTCGGGCATTTCAACGGGGCGATCACGCGCAACGGCTCGCCGCTCGGCAACGTCATTTCCGCCGAGGTGACCTATTCCAATGGTCTCGACCGGATCGAGACCATCCGTTCGGACGGCCGCATCGAAGGGGCCGACCCCGGTATGGCCGCGCTGACCGGCAGGGTGGAGGTGCGCTTCGCCGACAGCACGCTGATTACGCAGGCCATCGACGGCACGCCCTGCGAGTTGGTCTTCGCCTGGAGCCTCGGCGCCAACGCCAGCTTCACCTTCACCGCCCACGCCGTCTACCTGCCCCGCCCGCGCATCGAAATCCCGGGCCCGCAGGGCATCCAGGCCACTTTCGACTGGCAGGCCGCCAAGGCCGTCAGCCCCGCCCGCATGTGCACCGCCGTCCTCGTCAACACTGTTGTGAGCTATTGATCATGATCAGACTGAACCTGACTGCCACGCCCACGTGGCTGACCCTCGCCCCCGGCCTTCGCCTGCACGTCGCACCCCTGACCACCGCCATGATGGTCTCGGCCCGCGCCGACCCGGCCATCGAAGCCCTGCCGGACGCCGCCACGCAGGAGGAACTGGCGCTGGTGATGGCCAAGGCCGTCGCCCGGCGCGCGGTGCTGGATTGGGAGGGTGTCGGCGACGACGCTGGCGATGCTGTGCCCGTTTCGCCCGAAGGCATCGACGCCCTGCTGGAAATCTGGCCGGTCTTCGAGGCGTTCCAGACCCAGTACGTCGCCAAGGGCTTGATCCTGGACGCGGAAAAAAACGTCTCCGCGCCCTTGCCGAATGGTCCTTCGGTGGGGGCGACCGCTACTGCGCTGCCTGCACGGGGCGTTGCCCAGACTGCCCCGCAAGACTGAACCGGCCAAAGACGGAAGATGGCTGGCAGGTCTGGGATCTGGTCGGCCGCCTCGGTGGGCAACTGCGCGTGATCCCCGGCGCGGTGCTTGGCTGGGACATGGGCGCAGCGCTGGCGATGGCCCGGGCGCTCGGGATCGACCTGCTGATCGCCGCCGAACTGCTGCCAGAGATCGAGGCGGTGATGGTACGCAAGCTCAACGAACAGATCGGAGACGGCCATGGCTGAAAAAAGGGTCAGTGTCCGCTTGGTCGCAGAAGGTGGCCGTCAGGTCCGTGCGGAGCTGGAAGGGATTGGCGAGGCTGGCACGCGCGGGTTTGGCCGCCTGTCCTCTGAGATGGAACTGGCCAACGCTCGGCTCGGGAGCTTCGCCCGCAAAGCCGGGATTGCGCTGGCGGCGGTTACCGCCGCTGCTGCCGCTGCGGGTGTGGCGATGGTCCGCTCGGGGCTTGAGGTCATCGGCGCTCAGGCCGACATGGCGGCCTCGCTCCGGACCACCGTCGAAAGTCTTCAGGTGCTGACATGGGCTGGGGAACTGGCCGGTGTGTCGATGGGCGAAATCGAACAGGCCACCAAGAAGCTGACCACGCGGCTTTCCGAAGCTGCTGCCGGATCAGGCTCGGCGGTGGGGGCACTGCAGCGACTGAACCTGACAGCCGCCGAACTACAGGTCTTGCCAATCGATCAACGAATTGCCGCCATCCAGGAGGCCCTGAACCAGTTCGTGCCCGAGGCCGAACGCGCTGCCGTGGCTTCGGACTTGTTCGGCGACCGGGCCGCACTGGCATTTCTGCGCATCGACGCCGCCACCTTGCGGGAAGCGGCGCAGGACGTGCAGGATTTCGGGGTGGCGGTGAGTGCGGCCGACGCTGTGCAGATCGAACGCACCGGCGATGCCATCGCCAAGTTGAGCCTGATCTGGCTTGGCCTGACCAACCGCCTGACCGCTGCCGTCGCCCCGGCGCTGGAGACGGTGGCGACTGCACTGGCCGATATGGCGCGCGGCACCGGGCCCGTCGGCGGCGCGGTCACCGCCGTCTTTGACAATCTCGCACGGCTTGCCACCTATGCGGCGACCTTCGCCGCCTTCATGGCCGGTCGCTGGGTGGCAGGGCTGGCCGCCGCCGCGCTGTCAGTGCGTGGCCTTGCCACGGCGCTGGTCTTCCTGCGCGGGGCGCTGATCCGCACCGGCATCGGCGCGCTGATCGTCGGCGCGGGGGAACTGGTCTATCAGTTCTCGCAACTTGTCACCCGTGTCGGTGGCGTAGGCGAGGCGTTCCGGCTGCTCGGTGATCTGGCATCGGAGGTCTGGTCGCGCATCGGCCTCGCGCTCGACGCCGCTTTCGCCAACATGGCTGCGGGCTGGGAGGCGCTGAAGGCTGCAGGGCTATCGGCCCTCGAAGGCACCATCGCGGGCGTGGTCAGCTTTGGCGACCGGACGGCTGCGATTTTCCAAGGGGCCTATGATGCGGCCGTGGCAATCTGGGGCAGTCTGCCCGGCGCCATCGGCGACTTTGCCTTCCAGGCCGCGAACGGATTGATCTCTGGCGTCGAGGCGATGCTGAACGGCGTCGTCACCCGGATCAACAATTTCATCAACGGGCTGAACGCGGCCTTGGAGCTGCTGCCGGACTGGGCGGTCGGCGAAGGTGGGGTGCGGATCGGCACGCTGGATCCGTTAGAATTGGGCCGGATCGGCAACCCGTTCGAGGGGGCGGCGACGGCCGCTGGCGCTGCCGCGGCCGATGCCTTCTCGGCAGCGCTATCCCGGACCTACCTCGAGCCGCCCGACCTCGGGCTTGGCGCGATGGCTGAGGATGCCCGCGCCCGCGCGGATGGCTATCGCGAGGCTGCTGGAATGTTGGCCGATGCGGTCGGCCGTCCACTGGCCAGTTGGCAGGCCTTGCGCGACGCGGTGACCGGCACCGGATCGGAGGCCGAAACGGCGTTGGCAGATGCCGCCAGTTCGGCGGATGCCCTGAACACCGAACTGGACGACACCGCAGCCGCTGCCGGAAGCGCGGGCGCAGCCGCGCGCGAAGCCGGGGCGGATGCTGCCGCAGGGGCCGACCAGGCCGCGACCGGTTGGGGCGCTGTGACTGCGGCGCTCGCCGACTACGCCGCCAAGGCGCGCGACATCGGCGGTGATATCGGGAGTGCGCTGGTCGGGGCCTTCACCTCGGCCGAGAATGCAGTGGGCGAGTTCGTCAAGACCGGCAAGCTCGACTTTCGCGATCTGGTGACGTCGATGATTGCCGATCTGGCCAAGCTGGCAGCGCGGACGTTCATCCTCGGGCCGATTGCCAACGCCCTGTCCGGTGCTCTTGGCGGTGCGGGCGGGATATTCGCCAATATCCTGCACACCGGTGGCATGGTCGGATCGCCGGGCCCGGGCCGCATGGTTCCGGCTCTGGCCTTCGCGAATGCCCCACGCATGCATGCAGGTGGCTGGGCCGGGATCAAGCCCGACGAGGTTCCGGCGATCTTGCAACGTGGCGAGCGCGTGCTCTCGCGCCGGGAAGCGGCGGTCTACGGCCAAACCAGCGCGCCTGCGGTCAACGTCACCATCATGGCCCGCGATGCCGAAAGCTTCCGGCAATCGCGCACGCAGGTCGCGAGCGACATCGCCCGCGCCGTGTCGCTGGGCCGAAGGGGCATGTGATGGCATTCCACGAAGTCAGGTTTCCGGACAACATCAGCCGCGGTGCGCGCGGGGGGCCGGAACGCCGCACGCAGATCGTGGAACTTGCATCAGGCGACGAGGAGCGCAACGCCAGCTGGGCCAACTCGCGCCGCCGCTATGATGTTGCCTACGGCATCCGCCGCGCTGACGATCTGGCTGCGGTCGTCGCCTTCTTCGAAGCCCGCAACGGCCGCCTGCATGGGTTTCGCTACAAGGACTGGGCCGACTACAAGTCCTGCCTGCCGTCGCAGTCGGTGGCCCCGACCGACCAGCCCATCGGCACCGGCAATGGCGCGGTCACCACCTTCGCCATTCTGAAGCGCTACACCTCCGGCGCGCAAACTTGGTCCCGCGCCATCACCAAGCCGGTAGCAGGGGCCGTCCGCATCGCCCTGAACGGCGTCGAACAGATGACCGGCTGGAGCATCAACACCGCCACCGGCAGCGAGACTTTCACCACCGCCCCGGGCGCGGGCGTCGGAATCACGGCCGGTTTCGAATTCGACGTCCCCGTCCGCTTTGACACCGACACGCTTGACGTCACCCTCGATCTCGAGCGGCTGGGGTCGATCACATCCATTCCGCTGCTGGAGATCCGGCGATGAACGAAGAAACCGGCTTTGTCGCCGCTGTCCTGCGCGATTTGGCGACCTCGACCGCCGTCATCCTCGCCGCTTGGGGAGCGCTCGGCGGGGCGACCAACGCTCTGACCACCCGAATGCGGTTGCGGGATGCGCTGCGCCACATTCTGCTGGGCGGCCTGATCGCAGCCGGGATGGGTAGTCTGTCCATGGCGGTCATCACCGCCTGGCTCGGCCTGCCGTCGCAAGCGATCCCGGCCGGGGGTGCGGCGGGCTCTGCCGCCTATCTGGTCGGCGTTTTCGGTCCCGCCTTCATCGAGGTCGTGCTCGCCCGGCTGCGCAGCGGCAAGGGAGGCACCCCCGATGCATGAACTTCTCCGTCTCGCGCGCGCCATCCGTTGCGATGTCGCCGACCCGGCACAGGCCTTCAGTCACCGTCTGCGCATCGGCCTGCTGATCGCCGCCCTGATCCTGATCCTGTCCTCCATCTTCGGGTGATCCCATGCACATGACTGATCGGGGGCTTCTGGCCCTCGTCCGGCACGAAGGACTCGTGCCCGGACCCTATCTCGATGTCAAAAACGTCTGGACCTTCGGCATCGGCCACACTGCCTCGGCGGGGCCGCCCGATCCGGCACGGATGCCGCGTGGCATGCCCGTCGATCTCGACGCCGGGATCCGCGAGGCGTTCCGGCTCTTCCGCGCCGACATCGTGGCCTATGAGGCAGAAGTGCTGCGCGCGGTGAAGGTGCCGCTGCAGCCGCACGAGTTCGATGCGCTGGTCAGTTTCCACTACAATACTGGCGGCATCACCAAGGCATCGCTGACCCGGCACCTGAACGCGGGCAACCGCGCCGCTGCCGCGCAAGGGTTCATGGGCTGGCTCCGACCCGCCGCGATCCGCACGCGCCGCAAGGCCGAACGCGATCTGTTCCGCGATGGCCGCTATCCGACCGGCACCATTCCGGTCTGGGCGGTCGACCGCAATGGTCGCGTCGATTTCTCGCGGCCGGTCCGACGACTGACTGAGGCCGAGGCGCTGACCCTGCTGTGCCCAACGGGTCAGCCGGTGCCGCCGACCGTGCCACTCCCGGTGCCTACCCAATCGCCAGGCTCCCCGTCGTGGTGGCAGCGGCTGATGGAATTTCTCAAAGGAAAGGCAACATCATGAACTGGAACCTCGCACGCGGGCTGGTCTATCTGGCCTGTCTTGCTGCCTCCGGGCTGGCCATGGCCGGGCTGGCGGATTTCGATCTGGTGACCGGCAGCTTTGATCTGCGGCCCTTCAACCTCTACGCGCTGACCGGCACCGCCGGAGGCGTGATTTCCTCCGCACTGGCCTCGGTCGCCCTGTGGCGGGGCTGGGGGCGGAAGTGAAGTCCCTCCCGCCCGCGCTGCAGGCCCATCTCGACGAGGGCACGACAACGCTGGCCTGGTGCTGGCGGATCGTGCGGGCCGATGGGGTGACGCTTGGCTTCACCGATCACGACCGCACCCTGATGTTCGATGGCACCGATTTCGAGCCGGAGAGTGGCTTTGCCGCCTCCGAAGTGCGGTCGGGGTCCGACCTCTCCGTCGATGCGCAGGACGCCCAAGGTGTGCTGACCTCAGACCGGATCACGGAGACCGATATCCTCGACGGCCGCTGGGACAATGCGGCCGTCGAAGTGTGGCGGGTGAACTGGGCCGCGACCTCCCAGCGCCTGCTGATGCGGCGTGGCGCTATCGGTCAGATCCGGCGCGGGCGGTTGGCCTTCGTCGCCGAGGTGCGATCACTGGCCCATGTGCTGGGCCAAACCGTCGGGCGGACGTTTCAGGCGACATGCGATGCTGCCCTTGGCGATGCGCGCTGCGGGGTCAGTCTCGATGCCCCGGCGTTCAAGGGCACCGGCGCAATTATCGACCTGCTGCGCGACCGCGCGTTTACCGCCTCTGGGCTTGGCGGCTTCACCTCCGGCTGGTTCACCTTCGGCACACTCGACTGGACCAGCGGCGCTAATGCCGGACGCCGGGCCGAGGTGTTGTCGCACGACCTCGTCGATGGCGTCGCCATCCTGACCCTGCTGGAAGCCCCTGTGCGCGCCATCGCCGGGACGGACACCTTCACGATCCGCGCCGGATGCGACAAGCGCATCGCGACCTGCGGCACGAAGTTCGCCAATGTCGCGAACTTCCGGGGCTTCCCCAACATCCCCGGCCAGGATGCGGTCCTGCGCTATGCCACCACAGACGGCGGCCACGAGGGGGCTGTGCTGTGATTACGGTCGATTCCGACAGGGTCATTGCCATCGCCAGGTCCTGGCTCGGCACGCCCTACCACGATCAGGCGAGCCTGAAGGGCGTCGGCAGCGATTGCCTTGGCCTCGCGCGCGGTGTCTGGCGCGAGGTGGTAGGCCCCGAACCATTCCCGATCCCGCCCTACAGTCGGGACTGGGGCGAAAGCGGGTCGCGCGAGGTGCTGGCCGAGGGCGCGCGCCGCATGATGCCGGAAATCGCACCCGCCGATGCCCCACCCGGCGCGCTGATCCTGTTCCGCATGATGCCCCGCGCCATTGCCAAGCATGTCGGCATCCTGACCGGTCCCGACATCTTCCTCCATGCCTACGAGCGCCTTGGGGTCATCGAGGAACCGCTGACCCCAACGTGGCGACGCCGCATCGCCTTCGCCTTCCTCTTTCCCGAACGCTGAGAGTTTCCCATGGCCACGCTCGTCCTCGGCGCTGTCGGCACTGCCATCGGCGGGGCCTTTGGCGGCGCGATCCTCGGTTTTTCCGGGGCGGCCATCGGTGGCTTCATTGGATCGACCGTGGGGTCCGTGGTCGACAGCTGGATCGTGTCCTCGCTGGCCCCCGCGCAGCGGATCGAGGGCGCGCGGCTCGACACGTTGCGCATCACCTCGGCCACCGAAGGCGCGGTGATCCCGCGGCTTTACGGCCGGATGCGCATTGGAGGCAACATCATCTGGGCCACCGATTTCCGCGAAGAGACCAAGACCACGACCCAAGGTGGCGGCAAGGGCGGTGGGGGTGGCAAGGTCAAGACCACCGAATACCTCTACTATGCCAGCTTTGCCGTGGCACTGTGCAAAGGCCCGATCACCGGCATCGGTCGCGTCTGGGCCGACGGCAAGGCGATGGACATGACTGGCGTGACCTGGCGCTGGTATCCCGGCAACGAGGCGCAGACGGCCGATCCGTTCATTGCAGCCAAGATGGGCGCGGCCAACACGCCCGCCTATCGCGGCACGGCCTATGTCGTGTTCGAGGATCTGGCGCTGGCCACCTTCGGGAACCGTCTGCCGCAACTCAGCTTCGAGGTGTTCCGCCCGCTGGCAGATGCAGACACCGCCGAAGGCTTGACCCGCGCCGTCACCCTGATCCCGGCCTCAGGCGAGTTCACCTATGCCACCGCCGCTATACGCAAGGGCAGTGGCGGTGCAACCGTGGCCGAGAACCTGAACGCGCTGCCCGACCAGCCCGACATCGTGGTGGCGCTGGACCGGCTGCAGGCCATGGCCCCGGCGGTCGAAAGCGTCAGCCTCGTCGTGGCCTGGTTCGGCAACGACCTGCGCGCTGGGGTCTGCAAGGTGAAGCCCGGCGTCGAGGTTGCCTCCAAAGCCACCACACCCGCCAACTGGTCGGTGAACTCGGTCAGCCGGGCCAGCGCCCATCTGGTCAGCCGCGACGCCGAGGATCGGCCGGTCTACGGCGGCACGCCCGCAGATTTCGCAGTGGTGCAGGCGATCCAGGAGATGAAGGCGCGTGGGCTGCGCGTCACCTTCTATCCGTTCCTCCTGATGGATGTGCCGCCCGGCAACACCCTGCCGAACCCCTACAGCGCCAATGCCGCCACGCCGGGCCAACCTGCCTTCCCGTGGCGGGGGCGGATCACTTGTTCACCGGCGGCCGGATTTGCCGGATCGGTCGACAAGACCGGCACGGCGGCAACGCAAGTGTCGGCGCTGTTTGGGGCGGCGTCGCCGGGCAATTTCAGCGTGTCGGGCGAGAGCGTCAGCTTCACCGGTTCGCCCAGCGACTGGGGCCTGCGCCGCATGGTGCTGCACTACGCCCACCTTTGCGCGGCAGCAGGCGGGGTCGATGCCTTCCTGATCGGCACCGAGATGCCTGGCCTGACCACCATCCGGTCGGCGGCCGGCACCTATCCCGCCGTGACCGCCTTCAAGAGCCTCGCGGCCGACGTGAGCGCCATTCTCGGCGCGGGCACCAAGGTGGGGTACGCCGGCGACTGGTCGGAATACTTCGGCCATCATCCGCAGGACGGCAGCGGCGACGTCTATTTCCACCTCGACCCACTCTGGTCGGATGGCAACATCGACTTCGTCGGCATCGACAACTACCTGCCGCTGTCCGATTGGCGCGACGGCTTCGACCATGCCGATGCCCTTGAGGGTTGGCCCGCGATCTACGACCGTGCCTATCTGCAGGCGAACATAGCGGGCGGCGAAGGCTTCGATTGGTTCTATGCAAGTGCCGCTGACCGGTCCGCCCAGATTCGCACGGCCATCACCGATGGTGCGGCGGCCAAGCCTTGGGTGTTTCGCCCCAAGGATATCCGCGCCTGGTGGACGAACCCGCATTACAACCGGCCGGGTGGAGTGGAGAGCGGCACACCGACCGCATGGGTGCCGCAATCGAAACCAATCCGTTTCACCGAACTGGGTTGCCCCGCCATCGACCGGGGCACCAATCAGCCCAACGTGTTCTTCGATCCGAAGTCGTCCGAGAGCTTTACGCCATATTTCTCTCGCGGCTGGCGCGATGACGCAATTCAGCGCGCCTATCTGGAGGCGAGCTACCTGCATTGGGGCGACCCGGCCAACAACCCGATCTCTGCCGTCTATGGCGACCGGATGGTGCATGTGCCGGAATGCGCCGCCTGGACCTGGGATGCGCGGCCCTATCCGTTCTTTCCGGAACTGACCGACGTCTGGACCGATGGACCGAACTGGCGGCTGGGCCACTGGCTGACCGGGCGGCTGGGGGCGGTGTCGCTTGCTGCCCTCGTGCGCCATCTCTGCCTTCGCGCCGGGATGCCTGAAGCATTGATCGACGTGTCCGGCCTCTGGGGTGCGGTGGAGGGCTATGCCATCACCGCACTTGAAGCCCCGCGATCCTCGATCAGCACGCTGGCCCGGCATTTCGGCTTTGATGCCATCGAGACCGAAGGCATGATCCGCTTCGTAATGCGCGGGCGGGCGTCCGTTGTGACCTTGGCACATGACGACCTTGTGGCGTCCCACGACGGCGAGGCGCTGGAACTGGTCCGCGCGCAGGAAACCGAATTGCCGCAGGCGCTGAAATGGCAGGTCGCACGCGCCGATGAGGACTATGACGCGGCGCTGGTTGAGGCCCGTCGCATTACCGTCGACACGACCCGCATCTCGTCCGAGTCCTTCCCGATGGCAATCCCGCCCGAAGAGGCCGAACGCCGTTGCCGCCGCGCGCTGATGGAAGCCTGGATCGGCCGCGAAAGCGCCACCTTCCGGTTGCCGCCCTCCCGGCTGGCATTCGACCCGGCCGACGTGATCCGGCTGGTCCATGACGGTCGCGAGATCGAGTTGCGGCTGGTGTCCATCGCGGACTCTGATGGGCGTGGCATCGAGGCTGTCCGTCAGGACCGCGCCGCCTACGACCTGCCACCCGGCGATCCGCGCGCCGTGACGCTGACTCGGTCCGTGGTCTTCGGCGCGCCGGATGTGGTCCTCCTCGACCTGCCGCAACTGTCCGAGGACCAGCCCGCGCACCGGCCAATTGTCGCGGCGCACGCCGTTCCCTGGCCGGGCGAGATGGCGGTGTTCCGCAGCCCAGGGGCGGATGGGTTCGCCTTGCTGACCACCTTTGGCAGTCGCGCCCGGATCGGCACGCTGGTCTCAGACCTCTACCCGGGTCCGACCTCGCGCTTCGATCTCGGCAATGCTCTGGTGGTCGATATGGCTTCTGGCACGCTGGATAGTGTCACCGATCTGACCCTGTTCGGTGGTGCGAATGCGCTGGCGGTGGAAGCAGCACCGGGCAAATGGGAAATCGTGCAGGCGGGTGCCGCCGAGCTGATCGCCACTGGGCGCTATCGCCTGACCCGCCTTTTGCGCGGGCAACGCGGGACGGAAGGCGCGATGGGCAATCCCGCGTCGGCCGGGGCAAGGGTGGTGGTACTGGACTCAGCGCTGGCTCCGCTCCCGATCGCCGAGGCCGATCTCGGTCTGCCGTGGAACTGGCGCATCGGCCCTGCGGCGCGATCCGTCAGCGAAGCGAGCTACACCGCGCTGGCCTTCACGCCCGCCGGTCGCGGCCTCGTGCCCTTCGCCCCGGTCCATGTCGCGCAGCCGTGGCGCACGGCGCGCAGCCCGGGCGATCTGACGATCCGATGGACGCGGCGATCCCGCGCGCTGGTGGCCGATGCCTGGGAACAGGTCGAGGTGCCGCTGTCCGAGGACCTAGAAAGCTACGACGTCCAGATCCTCGACGGGGCAGCGGTCAAGCGCACGCTGACCAGCAGCACGACCTCCGTCCTCTACACCGCCGCCCAGCAGACCACCGACTGGGGCGCACCGCTGGCCCCCGGTCAGACACTGGCCGTCCGCATCTACCAGCTCTCGAACCGCCTCGGTCGCGGCGATCCCGCTGCCGTCACCCTCCAGTTCTGAAGGCCCGCCCATGTCTGACAACTCCACGCATCTTGGCCTGCCATATCTTCTGGCCGCCCAAGCCCAGAAGCATGTCACCCACAACGAGGCCCTGCGCCTGCTCGATGCCATGGTGCAACTGTCGGCCCTCGACCGCACGCGGACCACGCCGCCCGCAAGCCCCGCCGACGGCGACCGGCACCTCGTGGCCTCTGGCGCAACGGGCCTCTGGGCGGGGTGGGATATGAACATCGCCTTCTGGGTCGATGGCGTCTGGATGCGCCTGGTGCCGCGCCAAGGCTGGCTGGTCTGGATTGCGGCCGAGCAGGTGTTCCTCGTCTGGAACGGCACAGTGTGGGAGCCGGTCGGCGTGCCGCAGGATGTGTCTGACGCGATCTTCAGCCTCGTCAATGATGCCGATCCGACGAAGAAGGCGCTGTTTTCGCTGTCGGGGATCACAACAGGCACAACGCGGACCTTCATATTGCCCAACACGTCCAGCGAGTTGGCGATCCTCGCAGGCACCCAGACGTTCACCGGCAACAAGACCTTTTCCGGCACGCTGACCGCCTCGGGCACTGTCACCGTCTCGGCGGCATCGGCCAGCATCGGCACGGCGACTACGACCGCCACCTACGGCATGGGCACCGGCGCGACGACCACCGGCGTCACCAAGACCGTGAACCTCGGCACCGGTGGCGCATCCGGATCGACCACCGTCGTCAACATCGGTTCGGCCACGGCAGGGGCCGGGGGCACCACGGTGGTAAACACGCCGACCGTCACCTTCGCCAATGCGGTGACGCAGGTCGGCATGCCCCAGGCCAACCTGACCGCGCAGCTGCTCGGACTCGGCGGGGCGACGGCCGACAGCACCAACCGGCTGTCGATGAACACGCCTGCGGTGCTGATCAACAATGCTGGCGCCGGGATCGAGGCGACGGTGAACAAGGCGGCGGCCGGGAACGATGCGGCCTTCGCCTTCAAGACCGGGTTTTCGGCTAGGGCGCTGATCGGCTTGCTCGGCAACGACGATTTCAGCTTCAAGGTCAGCCCAGATGGTGCGGCCTTCTTCGATGCATTGAAGATCGACCGCACCAACGGCCAGGTGGAACTGCCGCAGCCGACGATCCTGCCGGGGCTCAGCGCCGCTCCATCCCCTCCGCCCTCTGGCAAGGCGGCCGTTTACGCGCGCAACCGGGCGGGGGCACCGTGGATCGACGTCATGCGCCCTTCTGGCCGGGACTTCCCGCTGCAACCCCACTTCGGGGTCAACCGGATCGCCAACTGGTCGCCCTCGGTCACCACCACGATCACGACCGAAGGCTTGCCCATTACCTCGGTCGGAACGGTCTCGCACCCGACGCTCGCCGCCACAAACTTGGCCGCCAGCATGCGCCGCTGGCGGCTGACCTCGGCAGCATTGGTGGATTCGGCCGCCGACCAGCGTTCTGCCGGTTGGGCCTGCTGGCGCGGCAATGCGGCGGGGCTGGGCGGCTGGACCTTCGTGACGCGGATTTCGCTGACGACGCTGCAGGCGACTGGTATGGGGTTTTTCGGCCTTTACGGATCGACCGCCGCGCTGGCCACAACGCTGACTCTGGCCGCCGCCATCAACTGCATCGGCATTGGCTTCCAGCGCGGCACCCACACCCGCTGGCAGCTGGTCGCAAACGACGGCACCGGCGCGCCCACGTTGACCGAAATGGGCGCGAGTTTCGGTATAGCGACGGGTGGGGTGGTGACCTTGTTCATTGCGGCACCGCCTAACGGCAGTTCCGTATGGGTGCGGGTGGTGGATGAGGTGTCAGGCGCGGTGTTCGAGCAGGAAATCACCGCAGATATGCCTGCGGGCACGCAGTTCTTGTCGCCGCGGCTGTTCTTGAACAACGGCGCAACGGCGGCAGCGGTCGCTTACGACTGCTCGGGGGTCTACGTGGAGACCGATTTCTGACTAGCCGGGAGAGCACCTGCAACTGATCACAGCAGGCGTCTTGGCTTCTTCTCTTGAGAGCGAGGTCAGGCTGGGGCGCCGATCTCTAGCTGGCCTTCGGTCCCTAGCAGCCATTCCTCGAATGTTCTGACAGCGTTGTTCATCTTCTCGGGCTTTCGCAAGGCGCACTCCCATATCGTCGCCACACGCCACCCGTCTTCGAGGAGTCTTGTGCGAACGGCGCTGTCTCGAGCGACGTTCGCATCGAACTTCGCCCGCCAGAAATCCGACCGGGTTGCCGGAACGGTCGCGTAGCGGCACCCCTCATGTCTGTGCCAGAAGCAGCCGTGCACGAAGACCACGGCGTGGTGCTTCGGAAGAACAAGGTCCGGGCGACCATCAACCTTGCCGGAATGAAGCCGGAAGCGGAAACCGCGCGCGTGCAATGCGCGCCTGAGAGCCAGCTCGGGCTTGGTGTTCTTTCCCCTGATCCCCGCCATCATCCGGGAACGGGTCTGTTGGTCCACGATATCGGTCATATCCGCCCTGGTCTTCGTCCCTGGACCTGGTATACACCGGATGACTGGAATTCGTCAGGAGCCTGATTTGCCTTCCACTTTCGGCATTGTTGATCTGTTTGCCGGCCCGGGTGGCCTTGGCGAGGGGTTCGCTTCCCTCGTCGAGGACGGTCATGCGCCGTTCCGGATCGGCATTTCGGTCGAGAAGGAGGCGTCGGCGCATAGGACCCTGACGCTGCGCGCCTTTCTGCGCGAGTACCGTGTGCGTCACGGCGTCTTGCCGAAAGAGTTCATCGATTTCCATGCCGGGCTTGCATCCGAACCGGACTGGTCAGCCGTCGACGCCGAAGCGTGGCAGCATACCATCGACGAAGCCCGCTCGCTTGAGCTCGGCACCGAGGCTGCGGCGACCGCCATAGATGGTGCCATCGCCACGCTGAGGCGAAAGTACGACGACACGATTCTGATCGGCGGCCCGCCCTGCCAAGCCTATTCTCTTGTGGGGCGAGTCCGCTCCAGGGGCAAGGTCGGCTATGTCCCGGAGGAGGATGCGCGGCACTATCTCTTTCGCGAATACATCCGAGTTCTCGACAAGCTTCGCCCGGCCGCCTTCGTGATGGAAAACGTCAAGGGCATGCTTTCGTCCACAGTCGAGCGCCGTCTTGTCTTCGAGATGCTGATGGAGGATCTGTCGTCACTCGGCACCGGGCATGCCCATCACTACGAACTTCGTGCGGTCCGGGTCGAGGATGGCAAGGCCAGCCTGCAGGTGGCGGGGCGGCCTTCGGATTTCATCGTGCGCTCCGAGGCATTTGGAGTCCCGCAGCGTCGCCACAGGGTGATCATCGTCGGCATCCGGTCGGACCTCGCAGGGCGGGCCGCCGATGCGCAGATCGCTGTATCGGGAAGGGTTCGGACCGTCCGCGATGTCATCGATACGATGCCTGCCTTGCGGAGCGGCATTAGCCGCGGGCTTGACGACGCGGCGGTCTGGTGTGGAGAAGTCCTCGGCGCCGCGAACATGCTGGCTGGCATTTCCAAGGGGAAGGACGACCGGGCGCTCCGTGAGGCATTCCTGAACGTTTCGGAGCGAGTGAAGGAAAACCCGCCGATCATTCGGGCTGCGTCACGGTTGCCAGATGGCTACGGCACTTCAAACGATGAGCTGCTGCAGTGGATCGAGCGACCGGAACTTCGCGCGATCGCTCAGCATGAGACGCGCGGGCACATGGCGTCGGATCTGGGCCGCTACCTGTTTGCTGCCGTATTCGGAGCCGTCCACGGCTACAGCCCGAAGGCCGCCGATTTCCCTCTGGTGCTCAGCCCCGATCACCGAAACTGGCACAGCGGTGTCTTCAATGACCGCTTCCGGGTTCAGCTGGCGGACGAGGCATCGACCACGGTCACGAGCCACATCTCGAAGGATGGCCACTACTTCATTCACCCCGATCCGATCCAGTGCCGGAGCCTAACGGTTCGCGAAGCCGCGCGGCTGCAGACTTTTCCCGACGATTACCTGTTTCTCGGCAACCGAACGCAGCAGTATGTCCAGGTCGGAAACGCCGTGCCGCCGCTCCTAGCACGTCAGATAGCAGCGGCTGTGCACGTCACCCTTCAAAAGCCAGCCTCCAGCGAACGCATACGTTCACTTGAGCGAACGATTGACAATCGTTCGCTCAAGTGAGATATATGGTTCGCGCCAGCATACGGCGCTGTGTGTAACTCATCTGGATAAAGCGTAAGGGCGAGGCAAATTCCGAGCAGAAGCGTCGTTGGGCCCAGTCCACGGCGGGCCTGTGGAGATGTCGCTTCGACTGCGACCGCATTCCCTTCCAGATCATCGCGGAGAACCCATGTCGCTTTCATCCCTTCTGAAGGACCTGCGTGTCCAATCGGGCCAATCGCTCCAGCAGGTCGCCGAAAAGGTCGGGTCGTCCAAGGCCTACCTGTCCGAGCTCGAACGCGGTGTGGCGAAGAACCCGGGCATCGACGTGCTGAAGGCGCTGGCCCAGAATTACGGCGTTTCCGTTGCGACGCTGATCGGCGAAGCTGACGCGGCGCCGTTGCCCCCTCCCGTGGCGGGTCAGGTCGAGGCATGGGTCAGCAACATCCGGAAGGAGCAGGCTGCCGGGTTGGATCTCGAAACCGCAGCCAACGAAGCACGCGCGTCCTTCGAGCGACTTCTTGGCCCGCTCGACCCGCAGCACGAGGCGAACTGGAAGGCGGCTGTCAGAGAGCTTGAAGCCGCGTTCGAGCGGAAGATCGAGTATCTTGGCAACTTTTCGCTTCGCAAGCCGCGACGGCCGCACTGGTACGACGGTCCGCGCGCAGGCGATCTGCACTGGCCAAAGCTCGAGGCCTTCCTGCTGTCTCGCAAGGGCTGGTCCAAGGAGACTGTCGCGAGCATCGACGCAACATCGACCGAGGTGGTCTCGCTTCTCGAGAATCCCGCCCAGAGCGAGTTCCGGGGCCGAGGATTGGTGGTCGGCTATGTGCAGAGCGGGAAGACTGCCAACATGGAAGCGGTCATCGCCAAGGCGGTCGATGCCGGATACCGCTTCGTGATCATCCTGACGGGCATGACAAATTCGCTGCGAACTCAGACTCAGGATCGCATCGAGTCCGATCTGGTCGAGCGCAACAAATACGGGTGGCACAGCCACACTACAAGCGACTCCGACTTCCGGAAGCCGGCGAGTAAGTGGTTTTCGATTATGGATCCGGTGCAGATCGCTGCCGTGAAGAAGAATGTGGCGCCACTTGAAGCGCTTCTAGGCACTATCGAGAAGACGCCGCCAACGCACCGCGCGCGCATGCCTGTTCTTATTGTAGATGACGAATGCGATCAGGCCGGCGTCAATGCGACCGGCAGTCAGTACAACATGACGGCGATCAACGCGCTTATCCGCAAGATTCTTGCAGCACTGCCGAAGGTCCAATACGTCGGATACACGGCGACGCCCTTTGCAAACGTGCTGATCAACCCGGAGAAGCCGACCGGCGGCCTGGACGACCTATATCCCGAGGACTTCATCACTAGCCTGCCAAAGCCCGAAGGTTATTTCGGTCCGGAGAGCCTGTTCGGGCGCGACCCGATCGATGCCGATGACGAGAAACCGGAGGAGTCCGGACTCGACATGATCCGTGAGGTCGATGACGCCGAGGTAGCCCTCGTCCGACCACCGTCAGCGAAGGACCGGTTCACCTTCGAGCCCGGCATCCCGAAATCGCTCGACAAGGCACTTTCCTACTTCGTGCTTGCAACCGCCGCCCGCAATGTACGTGGGCAGTCGCGCCAGCACAGTTCGATGCTGGTGCACACGACGGTCTACACGCACCCGCATCACGCGCTTGCCGACAAGATCGCGGCCTGGCAGAAAGGGCTCGCCAAGAAGATCTCGAAGGGCGATGAGAAGACAATTGATCGACTTGAAGAGCTCTGGCTCGAAGAGGTGGCCAAGGTCGATGCCGGCCGCTTTGGCCTTGCGCCGACATCGTTTAGCGCGCTGAAGCCTGAGCTCGAGAAGGTTCTCGATGACATCGCGATCGTGGTCGAGAACAGCGACAGCGAGACGCGGCTCGACTACGCGTCGGGGCCGAAGAAGTACATCGTGGTCGGCGGCTCGGTGCTTGCGCGTGGACTCACCATTGAGGGGTTGGTCGTCAGCTACTTTGTGCGCTCATCGAACCAGTACGACACGCTCCTTCAGATGGGCCGATGGTTCGGATATCGGCCCGGCTACGAGGACCTCCCGCGGATCTGGATGACCAACGATTTGCGGACGTCGTTCCGCGATCTGGCGACGGTTGAGGCCGAGATCCGGGCCGACATTCAGCAGTACCGCAAACGCGAGGTGACACCGGCGGACTTCTCGATCCGGGTGCGACGCATTCCTGGTTTGGCCATCACCGCTGCCAAGAAGATGTATGCAGCCAAGGCATGCGACGTTAGCTTCTCGGGAGAGCACATTCAGACCATTCGCTTCCCGCACCGCGACGAGGACTTTCTTCAGCACAACTGGAAGGCTGCGTCCGAGTTGGTAGATGCGGCAGCGAGCCTAGGCATCAAGCCTGTGCGGCGCGGCCGTCTGATCGAAGGCGTATCCTTCGATCTCGCCATGAAGTTTCTGGAGACTTACAGAAGCGACCAGCGCGATCTGATCTCGGGAAAGCTGTTGGAGTACATTCGGCTCGAGGCGAGCAGGGCCGATCAGCCGTACGAAACGTGGGACATCGCGATCGTCGAAACAGGCGGAACCCGCCGCTCCGTTGAGCCGCTTGGTGCCTTCGGCAATGTCGGCCTCGTCAACCGGGCACGCCTCAAGGGGCTGACACGCGATGGTCTCGCCGACATCAAGGCTCTGATGTCGCGGGACGACGTGCTTATGGACGTCACCGGCTCGCCCGATGACAGGTCTTGGGACAGCGTTAAGGAGTTCCGTCAGGCGCTGGTCGGTGACCGGATTCCACTGCTGCTCCTTTACGCAATCGATGAGGCGTCGGTGCCGAGATCTGAGAAGCTACGCGAACCGCTCGGCGCGGTGCGCGACATGCTGGGAATTGGCCTCGTTCTGCCAGAGCGGGGAGCGAAGACGAGCTATGTCCGCGTCCCGATCAACCAGGACGACGGCGACGAGGAGGACGTTCAGGCCGACATCGACGGCGATGCCGGACAGGCTGCGACATGACGGACGGAACCCGTGCGGGCATCGGCTGGGAACGCCTGCGGCAGGAGTCAGGTTCGCAGGCGAGCGATCTGGGAGTGCCCTCTCTGGTGCTTGACGCCTCGGCTGGCGCGGGTCCGGCCCGTCTCGCGATAGGAGCTGAGCGCGAAGCGCGGCTTCTTGTCCCGCTCGCACCCGGTGAGCGGTTCCCGATGGTCCAAGATACGCACGGTCTTGAACTCAAGGACAGCGTGCTTCTGCTGCAGGGACTGCCGGTCCGGTTCATCGATGTCGCCTGCCGCGGCGAACGTCTCGAGGCCGTCTTCGAGAAGCTGGTCGATGAAGTCGTTCGGCGCCTGAGGGGGGGCGCCGCGCCGGCGAACGCGCTCGAGGAAGCAATCACCGACTTTCGCAATCTCCTCTTGGGCGCTAACCGCGAGCGTCCTTCGATCGAAACCGCACTCGGGCTGATTGGCGAGCTCATCATCCTGAACCGGCTACTTCTCGTTGAACCCGACGCCTGGCAACTCTGGACCGGGCCGGCTGGCGGCCGTCACGACTTCCGTGGCGGTGATCGGGCAATCGAGGTCAAGACTTCGCTTCGTGCCCAGTCCCGGGTCGTGGAGGTATCTGCAATTGACCAGCTGGCAGCGCCCCCCGGTGGACATCTGCTGCTCGCGCACTGCGTGCTGGAATATGACGGGGCCGGGCCTCTTTCGGTTGTGGGTGAGGCAACGCATGCGTGCACGATCGCAAGCGATCCTCGCGGCGTGGCCGATCGGCTCGCCCTGCTCGGATACGACGAGGCCCAGGCCGATGAGTGGTCCTCGTTCAGGTTCTCCCTCCTCTCGCTGGAATTCTATTCGGTGACCGAGGGCTTCCCGCGGCTCACTCCCGCCTCGTTCGCGGAGGGTGAAATGCCTGCTGGGGTCAGCCACTTCCGCTACCGGGTGAATCTCGATTTTGCATCAGAGTTCCGCGTCAGGCCCGCTGAGGCCGACACTGCGCTTCAGGAGATGGTGTCATGTCTGAACCCTTGAACCTCCATGCAGAATGTTTCGCGGCTGCAGGCGGCATGGCTGCCGACGGCATGAAGAAGCTTCTGGGCACACCTACGCTTTCCCTGCTGGAGACAGTCGTGAGGGAGACGGTCCAGAACACTTGGGATGCACGGCTCGTCGAGTCCGGGGTCGGGTATCGAATTGGCTTGCGAGAGCTCCGGCCCGGGGAAGCTGCCATTCTCCGCGATGAGATCCTCGCCAAGCTCCCTCCGTCCAAGCAGTCGGCAGACCCACTGCGAGCCTACCTTTCCTCGAAACATCCGGTCGTTATGGAGATTTCCGACTGGAGGACCCGTGGCCTTGGTGGCCCATCGCGGGCGAACGTGTTGCCGAAGCCAGGGGAACACAACGATTTCGTGAACTTCGTGCGCAACATGGGCGCCCGTCGTGACATGGCGGGCGGTGGCGGCACATATGGTTACGGGAAGAGTTCGCTCTATCAGCTCAGTAGATGCGCCACGGTCCTCGTCGACTCGGTCTCGCTGACTCCTTCTGAACGGATCGTTCATCGCTTCATTGGATGCCACTTGGGCGATGCCTACGACAGCAAGCGCCACGGCCGGCTGACGGGACGCCACTGGTGGGGTGTGGCCGATGGCGACGAAGCGGATGTCGTCGATCCCGTTACCGGTCGTAGCGCCGTTCGGCTGCGAAAGGCGCTCGGGCTTCCTGACCGGGGGGCCGATGCCACTGGAACCACGCTGGTCGTGCTCGACCCTGGTCTCGAGGACCGCCCGCTCGAGGCAGTTGTGGCCGAAATCCGGGAGGCGCTGCTCTGGTACCTCTGGCCAAAGATGCTTGCCGGCACCGATGGCCAAAGGGCCATGGCAATCGAGGTCGAACTTAATGGAGAGCTGTTGCCGCTTCCGGCACCCGAAGATTTCCCGCCGCTTGACCTATTCGTTGAGGCCTATCGCGCCGTGAAGGCCGGAGGGCCAAACCTGAACAAGATCGCTTCCGAACGGCCCATCCAGCACCTCGGCCACTGCTCCATCAGACGCGGCTTCAGGAGACCCCGGCAGTTTCTCGGCGACCCCGCTGAAAGCATCATCCCGGCCACAAGTGCGCACATTGCGCTCATGCGTCCGGTTGAACTGGTCGTGAAGTACATCGAGGGCACACACCTGCCGGGGGACACCGTCGAATGGGCCGGGGTCTTCATCTGCGACGACGATCCCGTCGTTGAGCAAGCCTTCGCCGACGCAGAGCCACCTGCGCACGACGACTGGATTCCGGACAAAATGCCGAAGAGCTGGGCAAAGACCTTCGTTCGGGTTGCGCTGGCAAGGCTGAAGTATCTCGCGGCATCATACGCATATCCGGCTTCGTCCTCCACGTCGGGAGCATCCGAGCAGCCACCGCTTGCCAAGGCGGCCGATCTTCTCGGCAACTGTATGCCCGCAATCGGAGGTACGGGGGTGGGTGCCGGAGGCGGCGGTGGGCAAGCGCGTGGGGGTGGCCGAGGCGGCGGTGGTCGCGGCGGAGGCCGCAGCTGGCGGGTCAGCGAGCCACGTTTCATTGCACTGCAGGAAGGCGCGACCGGGGCCGAAGCGCTCTTCGAGGTCGACGTGGACAACAGTACGGAGTCGGCAGTCCGCCTCACCGCCATACCCGCCCCTGTGATCGATGGTGTCTTGGCAAGCCCGGACGAGGGTGACGTCGTCGTCACGTTCGTCTGCTGGGAAGATCAGGATGGCAATCAGCTGACGACATCGCCTGAACTGCTCGCAACGCCGGGCGAGAGCGGCAGCTATCGTGCCCGGATCATCGTGCCAGATGTTGCTGCGGCCGGAGTGCGAGTGGCAGCAGCTGAGCAGGCATCGTCATGACGGCCATTGCCTATCCCTTCCTTCGTCCCGCGCCGGACCGGATCAGTGCCGGGTCCTGGCTTATCACGCGTGACGGAGAACCCTGCGTCTTCGCGGACGGTCACCTCGATCACTTTGACTACTCGACCAACCTCGAAGCGGTTCGTCATTTCAAGGTCGATGTGGAAGGGGTAGCCGCAGACACCGGGCTCAATCCCGACGAGATCAAGTTTCTCTGCATCGTCACTTTTGGCACCGGCGGCCGCCGCCTTCAGCGCATGAAAAAAGTTGTTACCCGGGAAGTGATTCAGGTCGGCCGCGAGGCTGTTGTACTGGCGCTTGCAATCGATGGTCGCGAGGTCTCAGAGCTTTTCGTGCTCGCGACCGAGATCGTTCTTCTATCGTCGGGTACTGTTCGCCGCCGGGTCTCGCCAGTTACGACAGGTGCAAGGCTCTGGAGAGACGAATTCCGCGCGGCGGTGGAACCGCTCGGTGCGCGCTTTCCGATCGAAGCCGTGAGTTTCGCGACTGTGTTCCCGACCGGTAATGGCGATGCGCTCTGGTACCTCGACTGGTCTCCGCAGAACCTCCATCACGACTTCGCGACTTCGGTCCGCCTGCTGATCAACCTGGACAGGCCGGCTTTTGTCGAAGCCGTGCAACACGCGGACGAGGTCACGCTGAGGATGCTAATGTGCTCAGTAGCCACCCAGATGGTCAGATCGGCCATCGCTCTCGACCATTTTCCTCTGGACCACGCGGAAGTCAGTCCTTCCTCGGTGTCTGCAGTGATCGAGGCATGGGTGGAACAGGCGTTCCCAGGACAGTCGGCCGAGGCTGCGCGGACACTAGCACAGCATGACCCGGCACGCTTCGAGCTCGCGATCGGAAGCCTCTTTGCAGGAGAGCTCCGCAATGAGTGAGTTCCGCCTCATGCCCCGCCTCGACAGTCACGGCGTTCGGCGACTGATTGGCCTGCCAGACTTGCTGCGAACAGGTTCCATCAGCGAACGGATGGAGGCGGCCGGCAGTTCAGTGTCATACGCGTCCAGTGGCGGATCGCGAGCCGCCGGGGCCGATTTGACGGCACTGCAAAAGCAAATTGTTGCTCTTGCCAGAAGTCGTGGATTTCCAAATGAGAGTCGAGCCGCCGCTAGGGCGTCATTCGATGCCGATTGCGCGCAGTCGCTGGTGGAGGCTTCCATCATCAGCGGCGGTGAGGCGCTGAGGGACGATGTCTGGGCATTCGTGGCATGCTGTATCGCTCCGGATGTGGTGCTCTGGCGCTTTGAGGACGGGCACGCTGATCGCTTCCATGGTGGCCTGCGAAACACATTCCAGCGGCTCTGGCTCCGAGCACGCGCACTGGATCGGGGCGCGAGTACGCCGCAGCGCTGGCAGCTCCTCGAGGCGCTGTCAGAAGATGCAGCGGTTCAGATTGTCGAAAGGCCGTCGATCGGGGCCGACCCCACGCTCGCTCGCGCAATTGCGGAAGCATGGCTAGCGACTGCGGCCCGGATTGGTGCGAGCCGAATGGAGGATGTGACTCGCCGAGCGGTGCGGAGAATCAGGATCGACAACGAGATTACGTGCCTAGCCTCGTTGGGTGAGCCCGAGCTTGTCAGCCGACTGCAGGGCTATTTCGACGAGGCTGCGTCATGATCCTTCCATTCAAGGAAGGGTGGCACCTTCGGTTGTTCTCCGGCAGCCACCTTCGCCCAATAGCCTCGCGGCGGCACGGGAATACGGTGGCGACCGCAGACCTTGGCCAGACCTCGGTCGGAGATGCCGAACTCAATGGCCAGCGTCGACATCGGCTTGCTCCAAACAAGATCATACAGATCACGGCGGGTAATTATTCGCGGTTGCTGCATATGCTGGTCCACCCAAGAGAGGCGCCCGAGAAGATCAGTCCGCCAAGCCAAGTTCAAGATCGGTGCAGAATCGGGACGTCGATTACTGAACGATAACGGTGGCTTATGAAGGCAGACCAGAATACGCAATCATGCGGTGCTCAATCCTTTCGATACTGTTCTCCGGCAGCACTCAGCGCGGCGCGCTCAAACGCTTCCACGTCTTCAATCCTGTAGATCACACGACCGCCTATTTTCAGGAACCGAGGCCCGTCCCCTATCCAGCGCCACCGTTCCAGCGTCCTCGGGCTGATTTTCCAGCGTGCTGCCAGCTCTGTCTGGTTCAAACAAGTTTCACGCATCTTCGACTCCTTTCGCGCGCCCCACATGGGCGCAGAGGAACGAAGGCGTCAGAGAAAATGATATGCAAGTCAGATAGTTACCAGTCATCTTGTCGGTTCTGCCTGTTCGGCCGGGCTCAGAGAAGGTTCGACCGCAGTCCCGTTCCCTCCGCCAATCACCCATAGGACTATGCTTTCTGAGCAGGGCGCGCTGAATCCATGCGTAATTTCTGCGGCTTGCGGGCGGTGCTTGTCGCCTGAGACTGCCATTTCGCTGTCCAAGGGTCCGGCGAGCACTGGTCGTCTCTGTCTGCCAAGTTCCCGCGTGCGGTTTCCCTAACTGACACGAGTTCGCATATGTCTGACACTACCGAAGACGGCGCTCAGGTCGCTCTGGACACCGAATGATGCGGTCTTTCTG
>JANPJD010000123.1:0-2994 GCA_031425325.1 Rhodobacterales bacterium
CATCAGGCTTGCCTTCGCCCAGCGCCGCGCGCGCCATCGTCTCGGCTTTCGCCGGGTCTTCAAGGATCGCGGCGATTTGGCCTGCAAGGGCCTGCGCGTCAAGCGCCTTTTCCGGCAACATCACAGCCCCGCCCGCGTCGACCAGCCCCTTGGCATTCGCCGTCTGGTGGTCCCCTGTCGCCGCGGCAAAGGGGATCAGAATCGACGGTCGCCCTATCACACTGATATCCGCCACGGATGAGGCCCCCGAGCGGCTGATGACCAACTGCGCCTCGGACAAGCGGCGCGGAATGTCGGTAAAGAACGGCGCGATCTCGGCCCGCACTCCTGCCGCATCATAAGCAGCAGACGCCCGCGCACCGTCTTCGTCTCGTGCCTGATGCGCCACACGCAGATTCGCGCGCAGACCCTCCGGCAGCAGTGCCACCGCCGCAGGCACCACATCCGAAAGCACCCGCGCGCCCTGGCTGCCGCCGATCACCACCATCGCCATCGGGTAATCCCCCGGCGGAATGTAAGGGGCCGCCGCCCGGTCCAGCACGGCCTGCCGTACCGGGTTTCCGGTCGGCTCGCCGGTCACCGCCGCAGGCAAGGCTGTGGGCCAAGTCCCGCAGGCAATCTTGTGAACGTGAGAGGCAAAGACCTTGTTCACCCGCCCCAGCACGCCGTTCTGTTCATGAATCATCCGGGGCCGCCGCAATACCCAGGCCGCTGTCAGAGCCGGGATCGAGGGGTAGCCCCCGAAGCCCACGACCACCACAGGCCGGTCGCGCAGCTGCGAGATAAGCGCTCCGACGACACCGCCCGCAATCCGGAACGGTGCCAGCACCTTTGCTGCCACCCCGCCCCGCGCGAACGTGGCGCTCGCCACCCTCTCTACCTTCACCGCCTCCGGGAAACCGCCCGCATAGCGCGCGCCCCGATCATCGGTAGACAGTTTCACACGCCAGCCCCGCGCCAGCAGCGCCTCGGCCAGCGCCTGAGCCGGAAACATGTGCCCGCCCGTGCCACCAGCCGCGATCAGCAGAAGCTTGGCCATCAGCGACCCCGCCGGAAGACGTCACTCATCTGACCCCGCGGCCGCGCCCGCGTCAGCGCCAGCAGCATGCCCATGGTGATCCCCGCCGCGATGACGGACGACCCGCCATAGCTCACAAACGGCAGTGTCATGCCCTTGGCGGGCAGAAGGCGCACGGCAACACCCATGTTGATCATCGCCTGCACGCCGAAAATGCAGGCCATTCCCGCACCCGCCAGCCGCGCGAACGGGTCACGCTCGGCCAAGAGACGGCCCAGCGAACGGACAACGATCACCCCGTAGAGCGCCAGGATGAACAGGACGAGGATCAGCCCGTATTCCTCGGCTGCGACGGCAATGATGAAATCCGTATGTGCGTCCGGCAGCGACCATTTCACCTGCCCCTCGCCCACGCCCACACCGAAGAACCCGCCCTCCTGAATCGCGTTTGCCGCATAGCCAAGCTGCGTGCGCGGGTCGACATCGGGCGACAGGAACCCGTCGATCCGGCGCGCAAAGTGCTCGGAGGATTCGTAGAACACAAGGCCACTCAGCCCCACAATCCCGCCCACGACGACGATCAGCGTCATTGGCGCGCCGCCGATGAAATAGATCACACCCCAGACGAACAGCACCAAAGCCGACTGGCCGAAATCCGGCTGCATCGCCAGGAACCCGACCACCACCAGCATCAGCGCAAAGCTGATCGTCTTTCCCGGTGGGCCGTTCAGATCCTGGGCCGAGGCGATCAGCCAGGCCACGACAATGACAAAGCCGGGCTTCAGGAATTCGGATGGCTGGATCGAGGCGAACCCAAAGGAAAACCAGCGTACCGCACCCTTGCCGAAATCGGTGCCGAAGACCGGCAGCAGCATCAACGCCACCATCGACACGGCAAAACCCATCACTCCCAGCCGTCGTACCATGGCGGGCGACATCATCGAGATGCCGATCATCACCACCAGCGCGACCGCGCCAAAGAACGCCTGGCGCTGGACATAGTAGAATGGCTCCAGCCCGTTGCGCGTCGCCAAGGGGACCGACGCTGCAAGCCCCAGCAGCAACCCAAGACCAAAGAGAACGAAGACCGAGGTCAACGTCCATTTGTCGATGGTGCGCCACCAACGGGGAAGTACCGGCTCGGTTACCCTAACGGGATTCGAGCCATAGACCATCTCAGTCATGGGAAACCGCCTGTCACGCTGCTCTGCCTCAAAGCCCGGATGTACCCCCGGGTCTGCCGGGCAGAGTAGCGAACATCACCCCTTCTGACCAGTCGGAAAGATGGCTTTTACCTTGGCAGGACTGCAAAACCCAAGCAGGCTTGGCGTGCAGGCATTGTTGGCCCACGACGGAAAGCCTTGGCGTGTCCTCCAGCCTTTACATCGCGCTGTCGACCCTTGGAATAATCGTCCTGCGCTGGATCCTGTTCGAGATCTACAAACGCCAAGCCAACAGCCTGTCATACCTTCGGTTCATGCTGGACCCGAACAGCAATCCGCACAATGAACATATCCGCCTTCTTATATCGGTGCTCTTCCGATTGGCCGTCGGTTGCGGAGGTTTCGTCGCCGGCTGGCTGTCGCTGCCGGTCCGGGAAGCACTATCCACGGAGTCTTGCCAAATAGGTTCATCCGTTATATAACTGATTCGTTACATAACGGATCGCTGACATGACAAACCCGATCGCCGACCTCCTTAATGCCTGGGCCGACCGCACTGCGCGCGGGCAAGCTGAGGCCATCCTGCGGGACCACGCTGCCGACGCAGTGATCTTTGACGTCCTGCCGCCCCTGCGCCACGATGGCACCGCAGCCTACCGTGCCAGCTGGGACGATTGGCAACCGCAGACCGAAGGCGCCTTCACCTTCCGGCTGGAGGACCTGCAGGTGACCGAAGGCCCCGACCACGCCTTCGCGCACGGTTTGCTGCGCTGTGGCGGCACCACGCCCGACGGGCACCGGTTCGACGACCTT
>JANPJD010000124.1:0-7373 GCA_031425325.1 Rhodobacterales bacterium
CCACTTGACTCTGTTTGGTGACTGGTAAAAATTAGAACAAAGCATGAACTAAGGATGTCATGACCACGAATGCCCGAGATCGGCCTGACCCCATCCTGCCAGGTCTGATGATCGGGCGGGCGGCCTTGCACGAGTTCTATGCCGCAGCCGAAGCGGATGCCGCCTCGACCATCGGCGTGATCCTGGCACTGGCGCTTGGCCCGTCGCCGCGGCCGCTGCTGTGGGCGCGACAGGATGCCGTGAGCCGTGAACGGGGAACCCCCTACCCTCCCGGGCTGCGTGAGTACGGTTTCGATCCGGCGGAGATCCTTTTCGTGCAGGTCCGCGATGCACAGGCAGTGCTTCAGGCCGGGCTGGAAGGGGCTCGCTGTGCAGCCCTTGGCGCAGTCGTGATCGAACTTTGGGACGACGCGCATGCCCTCGACCTGACGGCAAGCCGCCGACTTGCCCTGGCGGCACAGGCGTCCGGAACCCCCGTCCTGATGGCACGGATTTCTGCACAACCCTGCCCTAGTGCTGCCGAAACCCGCTGGCAGGTACGGGCGGCCCCGTCCCGCGTCCTCGCGGCCAATGCGCCCGGCAACCCGGTGATCATCCTCGACCTTCTGCGCCATCGCGGCGGGGTGTCGCAGGGCACCTGGCATCTGGAGTGGAACCGTGACAGCCGATCCTTCGACGACCTCGCACGGCCCGCCCGGCCTGTCCCGACCCCGCCGCTACATGGCGCTCTGGTTTCCGTATCTGCCGACCGACAGACTGCGCCGGACCACGGCGAACCGCGGCGCCACGCCGGATGACGTGCCGCTGGTGCTGGTCGACCGCGACCGGGGCGGGTTGCACATCGCCGCGCTGAACCCTGCGTCCGCGCGAAACAACCTCCGCATCGGAATGACCCTTGCCGATGCCCGGGTCTGGCTGCCGGGTTTGAAGGTCGCAGAGACCGATCCCGTCGCAGACAGCCAGCTTCTGCACACGCTGGCAGCCGCCTGCGAGCGCTACACGCCGCTGGTCGCGCTGGACGGGGCTGATGGGCTGCGCCTCGACATCACGGGCTGTGACGGTCTTTTTGGCGGCGAGCAGGCACTAATCGACAAGATCAGCGCGCGTTTGGCGGCAGCGGGGATCACGGCCCGCGCTGCAATTGCCTGCACGCCCGATGCGGCCCGCGCCGCCATCCGCTTTGGCAAGACAGGGATCGGCAGGACAGGCATCCTGCCGCCCGGGACCGAGGTAGAGATGGCGCGTCCTCTGCCGGTTGCCGCACTGGAACAGCAGGCAGAGACCACGACCGCCCTGATCCGCGCGGGGCTCAGGACGCTTGGCGACCTGATGGACCGCCCGGCGCACATGCTGACTGCCCGTTTCGGTGCGGGCCTGGTCACTGCGCTGCGCCGCATCACGGGGCAGGAAGACACACGCCTGACCCCGCTGCGACTTCTGCCGGACTGTCAGGTCACGCGGATGTTCCCCGAACCGATACTGGAGATGCCCGCAATCGAGGGGATACTGGGTGATCTGGCACAGGATGTTTGCCAGATGCTCGCGCAGAGGGGGCAAGGCGGACGGCACTTCGAGGCGAGCTTCTTTCGCAGCGATGGCGCAGTGCGGCGTATCTGCATCGACACGGCCGCACCCTGTCGTGCCGTGCCGACGATCCTGCGGCTGATGCGGCTGAAGCTTGAAACGCTGGCCGATCCGGTCGATCCCGGCTTCGGCTTCGATGCCTTCCGTCTTGCCGTCCCCCAGACCGAGCCGATGGCCGACCGCCAGATAACACTGGACGGCCAGACCGAGGTCGAGGCGGATTTGACCGCGCTGATCGACCGGCTGGCGGTGCGGTTCGGACGCAGGCAGGTGCAGCGATTCCTCGCGCGCGACAGTCACGATCCGCGGCACAGTGCGGTGCGCGTTCCTGCCGGCTCCAGCGTGCCGTCGGCGCCCTGGCCCGAACCGGAACCCGGCAATCCACCGGCGCGGCCCCTGACTCTGTTCACCCCGCCACAACTGATCGAGGCAGTGGCCGAGGTACCCGACGGCCCGCCCCTGCGCTTTCGCTGGCGGCGCGTGGTCCATGCGGTCGCGCGCGCCGAGGGACCCGAGCGGATTGCCCCCGAATGGTGGCTGGATGGGAACGAGGCCCCTGCGACGCGCGACTACTACCGGATCGAGGATTCGTATGGACATCGCTTCTGGATTTTCCGCGAAGGATTGTTCGAGGACACCAACGCCCGGCCCCGCTGGTTTCTGCACGGGCTTTTTGCATGACCCCCCCGATCCTGCCCTATGCCGAACTTGTGGCGGCAAGCAATTTCTCGTTTCTGCGCGGGGCATCCTTCGGGTCGGAGCTGGTGCTACGCAGCCTCTTTCTTGGCCATGCCGGCCTCGGCATCGCCGACCGCAATACGGTGGCGGGCGTGGTGCGGGCTTATGCGGCGCTGAAGGAATTGCGCGAGGACGGCATGCTGCCGCTGGTGAAGCGGCAAGACGGATCCGGCCCTGGTGAATACAGCTTCGAGCCGGCAGCCTTTCCCGCAGACGAGGCCGAGGCCGAGACGTTCCAGACCCTCATCCAGGAACGTGCCCGCACATTTCGCCTTGTCACGGGCGCACGCCTCGGTTTTGCCGATGGCACGCCTGATATCGTTGTCCATCCTGAAAGCCGCGCCGGGTGGGGTCGTCTGTGCCGCCTGCTGAGCATAGGCAACCTCCGGGCCACGAAGGGCGAATGCCACTTGACGCTCGACGATCTTCTGTCCGACACGCACGGACTGCTGATGGTGGTGATGCCCGACCGCAACATGGCGCCCCTCGCCTCTCTCCTGCCCCGTCTGGCCGAAGCGGCCCCCGGTGCGGTCTGGCTGGGCGCCACCATGCCGCGCCGGGGCAATGACAGGCGCAGGCTGGCAGGACTGAAGGCGCTGGCAGCGCTTTCGCGCGTGCCGCTTCTGGCCACCAACGACGTGCTTTATGCCGATCCTGCGGACCGCGAATTGCAGGATGTGCTGACTTGCATCCGCAAAGGAACGAGCATCGCGAAAGCCGGTCGCCAGCTCGAGGCGAATGCCGAGCGTCACCTGAAATCGCCCGCCGAGATGGCCCGCCTTTTCGCCGATGCACCAGAGGCGCTGCGCGCAACGGCCGATCTGCTGGAGCGTGTCGATTTCACACTCGCCGACCTAAAGTACGAATACCCCGACGAGCCTGTGCCGCCTGGCAAGGACGCGCTGGCGTGGCTGACAGAACTGACCTTCCGGCATGCCGCGATGCGCTATCCCGACGGCATTCCCCAGAAGGTCGAAATCCTGCTGCACCATGAGCTCGCGTTGATAGGCAAGCTCAACTATGCCCGGTATTTTCTGACGATCCATGACATCGTGCGCGTCGCCAACGACAAGGGCATCCTTTGTCAGGGGCGCGGGTCTGCGGCCAATTCGGCGGTCTGCTTCGCCCTCGGGATCACTGCCGTCGATCCCGCCGAAGGCAATCTGCTGTTCGCCCGCTTCTTGTCCGAGGAACGCCGCGAGCCCCCCGACATCGATGTGGATTTCGAGCACGAGCGGCGCGAGGAGATCATCCAACACATCTATGCCCGCTATGGGCGCCATCGCGCGGGCATCATCGCCACGGTCATCCACTACCGGCCCAAAAGTGCAATCCGCGACGCGGGCAAGGTGCTCGGCCTGTCGGAGGATGTGACGGCTGCGCTGTCGCGCGTGCAATGGGGCAGTTGGGGCAGCGACATCAGCCGCAGCCAGGTCATGCAGGCAGGACTTGACCCCGACAACCCCGGGATCGCCCGTGCGGTTGCCTTTGCCAGACGCCTGCTCGGCTTTCCCCGCCACCTGTCGCAGCACGTCGGTGGGTTTGTCCTTGCCCGCGGGCGACTGGACGAGCTGGTCCCCATCGGCAATGCGGCGATGGAGGACCGCACCTTCCTTGAATGGGACAAGGACGATGTCGATACACTCGGCCTGATGAAGGTCGATATCCTCGCGCTCGGGATGCTGACCTGCATCCGCAAGGCACTGGACTTGATGCGCGCACATGAGGGGATCGACTGGGACCTGGCAGACGTGCCCAAAGACGACCCCGCGACCTACGACATGCTGTGCAAGGGGGACTCGATCGGAGTCTTCCAGGTCGAAAGCCGCGCGCAGATCAACATGCTGCCACGCCTCAAGCCACGCGAGTTCTACGACCTCGTGATCCAGGTCGCCATCGTTCGCCCCGGCCCCATTCAGGGCAACATGGTACATCCTTATCTGCGGCGTCGTTCGGGGGACGAGAAGGTGGAATTCCCCTCGCCCGCGCCCGAACATGGCCCCCCAGACGAACTCCACTCAGTTCTGGCCAAGACCAAGGGCGTACCCTTGTTTCAGGAGCAGGCAATGCAGCTTGCCATGGTGGCCGCCAAGTTCACCGATGTTGAGGCGAACAAGCTACGCAAGGCGATGGCAACCTTCCGCAATGTCGGCACCATCGGCGAGTTCGAGGCGCTTATGGTGGAACGGATGGTGGCGCGCGGCTATGACCGCGCGTTCGCCGAGAACTGCTATGGCCAGATCAAAGGTTTCGGCAGCTACGGCTTCCCCGAAAGCCATGCGGCTTCATTTGCCAAGCTGGTCTACATTTCGTCCTGGATCAAATGCCATCACCCGGCGATCTTTGCCTGCGCGCTGCTGAATTCACAGCCGATGGGGTTCTATGCCCCGGCCCAGATCGTGCGGGATGCGCGCGACCACGACGTCGAGATGCGCCCCGTCGACATCAATCACAGCCTTTGGGACAATGTGCTGGAACGGGGCCCGACCGGGGCGCTCGCGCTGCGACTGGGGTTCCGACAGACCGAAGGCGTGCACAAGGCGGATGCAGAGCGCCTGGTGAACGCCCGACGGGATGGCTTCACCTCTGTCGAAGACCTTGCAACCCGTGCGCGCCTCTATGGCCGGCCGATGCGTGCGCTGGCCGATGCCGATGCGTTCCGGTCCATCGGGCTCGACCGCAGGCAGGCTTTGTGGGAGGTGCGGCGCCTGCCGCAGGACGAGACGTTGCCGCTTTTCGCGGCCGCCGGGGTACAGGAGCTTGGGCAGGAGAAGGACGCGGCACTGCCCGAGATGGATCTGGGCGAGCATGTGGCGACGGACTACCAGACGATGCGCCTGTCGCTGAAGGCACACCCCATGCAAATCCTGCGCCCGGTCTTCGCCCGCGACGGAGTGTCCACCGCCACCGAAGCCGCTGCCCGCCGCAACAACAGCTTCACGCGGGTGGCCGGACTGGTGCTGGTCCGTCAGCGACCCGGCAAGGGCAACGCCATCTTCATCACGCTCGAGGACGAGACGGGCATCGTCAATGTCGTCCTCTGGGCCCGCCAGTTCGAGGCCTTGCGCCGCCCCGTGATGGCCTCTCGCCTGATGCTGGTCGAGGGCCGGGTGCAGCGCAGCCCCGAAGGGGTGGTCCATCTGATGGCGACCAATGTGATGGACCGTTCCCTCGATCTGGACAGACTGTGGGATGCCAAAGGCCGAGACCCATCGCCCCCCATGCCGTCGTCGGCTGTTGGCAAGCGCTCTCTCGTGCCGCGCCCCCGCGTCGACCAACATCCGCGCGATGCACGCCTCCTGCCCAAAAGCAGGGACTTTCATTGATGGTCTGCGACGCCCCGGAGCAAGCCTTGCAATCAACCAACCCGCTGAACAGGTACGCTTCCTGAAAGCCTTTGGTCATCCGAATTGCTCATCTCTGATCCTAGCCCGGGCGGTATTGTCGAAGTCTTGCACAAACCTGCGGGCTGCCGTTCTTGCCGCATGACACCAACCCGAAACGCTTCCCCATGGGCAGCCGCGGGACGTTTCGCTACAACGCCTGCGAACAGCGGGAGTTGCACCACATGACCACCAGAATCGGCCTTCTCGGCGCGGGGCGTATCGGCCGGGTGCATGCAGCGGCCATCGGGGCGGATGCGGACGCACGGCTGGTGGCGGTGGCCGATGCGGTGCCTGCGGCGGCGCAGGGCATTGCCGAACGGCACGGGTGCGAGGTGCGCTCCACCGAGGCGATCCTTGGCGGCGCGGACATCGACGCGGTGGTGATCTGCACGCCGACCGACACCCATGCCGACCTGATCGAGGCAGCGGCGCGGGCGGGCAAGGCGATCTTCTGCGAAAAGCCCATCGACCTGTCGCTGGCCCGCGTGCGGTCCTGCCTGGATGTCGTGCGCCAGACCGGCGCGCTTCTGATGGTGGGCTTCAACCGCCGCTTCGATCCGCATTTCCTTGCCCTCAAGGCCGAGGTGGAGCGGGGCACCATCGGGACTGTCGAGATGGTGACGATCACCTCGCGCGATCCGGGCGCGCCCCCGGTGGACTACATCGCGCGCTCGGGCGGGCTTTTCCGCGACATGACGATTCACGACTTCGACATGGCGCGGTTCCTCTTGGCCGAGGAGGTGGCCGAGGTGGCGGCGCAGGCCTCGGTCCTGGTCGATCCGGCGATCGGGGCGGCAGGGGATGTGGACTCGGCGCAGGTGATGCTGCGGACGGCCTCGGGGCGCATGGCGCTGATCTCGAACTCGCGGCGGGCGACATACGGCTACGACCAGCGGATCGAGGTGCATGGTGCGCTTGGCGCCGTGTCGGCCGAGAACCAGCGCCCCGTCTCGATCGAGGTTGCAACCGCGGCGGGCTATACCCGCCCGCCGCTGCACGACTTCTTCATGACGCGCTACACCGCCGCCTATGCCGCCGAGATTGCCACCTTCGTCGCGGCCATCGGGGGCGCGGCCGTCCGCTACCCCACGGGCGAGGACGGCCTTGCGGCACTGGAGCTGGCCGAAGCTGCGCTGCGCTCGGTCGCCGAGGGGCGCACGGTGCGGATGGCCGAAGTGCTCTAACGCGGCTTGGCACCGCGCCGCCGGTTTTCTAGACTGCATCCTTGAACACTTCGCAGGAAGGCCACCCATGCGCCGCATCGCCCCGCTCATCCTTTGCGCCCTTCTGACAGCCGCACCTGCGCTCGCCGCACCCTGCGGCGATACGGGAGCGGGGTTCGAGGCCTGGAAGCCCGTCATGGCACAGGAGGCCGCCGCCGCAGGGGTTGGGCAGCGCGGCCTCGATGCGTTGATGGGGGCCAGCTATTCCACCCGCACCATCGGCGCGGACCGCAACCAGAAGAGCTTTCGCTATTCGCTGCCGAAGTTCCTCGAAGTGCGCGGGGCCGAGGCCATCGTCTCGCAAGGGCGGGCGCGCAAGGCGCGCGATCCGGGGTTCTATGCCTCGCTCGAGGCGGCCTACGGCGTGCCTGCGGGGGTGCTGCTTGCGATCCACGGGATGGAGACGGGCTTTGGCGGCTTCATGGGCGACAGCGAGGTCGTC
>JANPJD010000125.1:0-29672 GCA_031425325.1 Rhodobacterales bacterium
CGCCCCTGCCAGCCGCGCCAGCCAAGGTTGAAGCCGGTCAGCTGCCACAACCCGTCAAGGCCAAGGCAGCCGGGCATGATCGGGTTGCCGGGAAAGTGGCATTCGAAGAACCACAGGTCCGGCGTGACGTCGAATTCGGCCACCACATGGCCCTTGCCGTGCAGCCCGCGATCTTCCGAGATGTCGGTGATCCGGTCCATCATCAGCATCGGGGGGGCGGGAAGCTGGGCGTTGCCGGGGCCGAAAAGTTCACCCCGCGAACAGGCCAGAAGTGCTTCTTTGTCGAAGTAGGTCGGATATGACGCCATCCCTAGTGGTCCCCCCAAGTGCCATTCACCCTACCTAGCATCCGTTCTGAAACGGTGGCAAGTCTGGCCCGAGGGGGGCAGCGCCATGACAGCCTTGCCGCGGTTCATTGCGGCCAGCGGGATGACCAACCTGGCGGACGGGGTGGCAGTGGTGGCCTGGGGCTGGATCGCGTCATTGCTGACGCGCGACCCGCTGTTGGTGGCTCTGGTGCCGGTGGCGTTGCGGCTGCCGTGGTTCCTCTTGGCGCTGCCCGCGGGCATCATCACCGACCGGGTGGACCGGCGGCGGCTGATCATCGGGATGGATGCGCTGCGTGGGCTGGCCTTTGCGTCGGCGGCGCTGGCGATTTGGGTGGCCCTGCCGCTGGCCCCGGCACCGGCTGAAGGTGTGTCGGCCCCGAGGCTGTATCTGGCGCTGATCCTGGCGGCCTTCATCGTGGGAGGGGCCGAGGTCTTTCGCGACAGTGCCTCCCAGACCCTTTTGCCCGCCTTCGTGCCGCCTGACCAGTTGGAGCGGGCGAACGGGCAATTGTGGAGCGTGGAGCTGTTGACCAACGCGCTGATCGGCCCTGCCTTGGGCGCAGTGCTGATCGGTCTGTGGCTGCCTTTGGCCTTTGGATTGAACGCAGTGGCCTATGGGCTCGCGATGATTTTGGCGGCGGGCCTTGCCGGCCAGTTCCGCCCCGACCGCCCCGATCCTCGCAACTGGCGGGTAGAGTTGGGCGAGGGGTTGGGTTTCCTGCGCGCCTCATCCCTGCTGCGGCTGTTGGCCTGGACCACCGGGTTCTGGAACCTCTTTCACCAGATTATCGTGATCGGCGTCGTCCTGCATGCGCAGGAAAATCTTGGGCTTTCGGCCACGGCTTACGGCCTGACGCTGGCCGGGGGGGCGATTGGCGGTATTGCGGGGAGCCTTTTGGGGGAACGGATCGCGCGGCGGCTAGGTCTGGCGCGAACGATGCAGTGGATGCTTTTCGCCTCGGGCCCGTGCTTTGCCGCAATGGCGCTGGCACCGGATGCGGTGACGCTGGCCCTGTGCTTTGCGGCGATGGAGTTTACAGGTCTGGTCTGGAACGTCGTGTCGGTCAGCACGCGGCAGCGCCTGATCCCCGATGCGCTTATGGGGCGGGTGAACAGCATCTACCGCCTTCTGGCCTGGGGGATGATACCTTTGGGTCTGATCCTGTCCGGACTTACCGTCACGCTGGCGGAGGGCGTGATGCCCCGCGACCTGGCGCTGACTGTGCCATTCTGGGTGGCGGGGGCGGGGTCGACCCTGCTGTCTTTGGCCGTCTGGAGAGCAATTTGGCGCGGTTTTGCGCCACATCAGGCCCATTCTTGATGAAATGTGATTGAAAGCCAGGGGCGCGCGGCCCTATATCGATTTCATGAACATGGAACTGCAAGCACCTGAGGGCGGGATAGACCGCGTGGCAAACTGGCTGAAGGCCGGGGGCCTGCGGCCGACGCGCCAACGGCTGGCGCTGGCGGCGCTGCTGGTGGGTGATGGCGAGAACCGCCATGTCACGGCAGAAAGCCTGTTCGTGCTGTCTTCAGCGACGGACGAAAAGGTAAGCCTGGCCACGGTCTACAATACCCTGCGCGCGTTCTGCGATGCCGGGCTGATGAACGAGATCGTGGTCGATGGGTCAAAAAGCTATTTTGATACCAGGATTGACGATCACCCGCATTTCTACTGGGAAGACAGCCACAAGCTGACCGACGCCCCCGCGGAAGAGCTTGAGATCACCTCGCTGCCGCGCGTGCCTGCGGGCATGGCCGTGTCGCGGGTCGATGTGGTGATCCGGTTGCGCAAGGCCTGACCCTGCGGCGGAGAGGTGGGTCGCAGCTGTCGTTCAATGTGAAACGGGCAGGGTTTCCCCCGCCCGGTCCTTTCAAAAAGCGCAGGTGATCACTTCGGCACAAGAACCGCGTCGACAACGTGGATCACGCCGTTCGACTGGTCGACATCGCCGATCGTGATGGTGCCGATGTTGCGCGACTCTGAATAGACCATTGCCGTGTCGCCCTTGAACTTCACCGACAGCGCATCGCCTGACAGGGTTTGCAGGTTGGCAAACCCATCGCTGCCCACCTTGGCGCGCAGGTCAGCCAGTTTCAGGTCACCAGCAACGACATGGGCAGTCAGGACCTTGGTCAGCATGTCCTTGTTTTCCGGCTTGAGCAGGGTGTCCACAGTGCCTGCGGGCAGCGCGGCGAAGGCGTCATTGACCGGCGCGAAAACGGTGAACGGGCCTTCACCCATCAACGCATCTGCCAACCCAGCAGCGGTGACAGCAGCAACCAGCGTGGTGTGGTCAGCCGAGTTAACGGCATTTTCCACGATGTTCTTCTCTTCAAGCATCGGCGCGCCGCCGACATCGGGGTTGGCGGCAAAGGTGGCTTGGGCAAGGCCGGTCAGCGCGATGGCGCCAAGGATCAATCGCAGGGACATGAGGTCGCTCCATTTCAGGGCCAGCTGGACCGTCCAGCTGTCACATCCAAAGGAACGGAGCATTTATCCGGTAAGTTTCGGCCGCCTGATCACGGATGCGTGATCATGTGTGCACGGCCTAAAACCACTGGCCCGGCTCCATCAGGCCAAGGTCCATCAGTTGCTGGCTGTGCCACTGGAACGGAGCGGAATTGCGCCAGCGAAAGCTGGATATTGCGTGACGCGATCCGGGGTTTGCGCGCAAGGCCTTGGCGGTGCGAAAGGAACAGACAGCGGCGGTCAGGCTGTGGTGCCAGGGGCAGGCGTAGGTGTTCAGCTCTGCCTCGTTCAGTGTGAAGTCGGGGGCCATGCGCAGGCCTGCTTTGGCCCGGAAAATCGACACACGGTCAATGCGGCGGCGGGTCCAGGGGATGTGTTCCTCAAACCGCCAGCGCAGACCGCCGTAGCAATCAACCTGACGATCCATCTGCGCCCAGTTCTGCCCCGGGTCGTTGCGTGACAGTGCATAATAACCGGTGCGGTCAATCCAGGCATCCCCAAGGGATACAGCGTCGGGTTGCCGGTCAAGGTCGCCGGCATAAAGATCGACGACATAGGTCAGAATCGCGCTGCGGCGTTCTTCGCTGTGGAAGGTCAGCATTTCGCGGACCCGGCGCGTCTCGCAAAACGGAAAGAACAGGTACTCTGCGTTGTAGCAAGCATGCACCCATGCGCCTGAAAGGCCGTCCATCATCGCGTTGACCGCGCCGGGCAAGGCAGCTTCGGCGAAGACATCATGGGTGACGATATGGGTCCGCCCCTCCAAAAGCGGCGTGACCGTGATGCCATCAGGGGCCAGAAGGACCACGTCGCGAAACCCAAGCTTCAGAAGATGCGCGAGGGTGCTGTCCACCTCAACCTCATCCTCGGCCATGACAATGGCAACGGGGCCTGCGGACAGGCTTTCGCCATGTCGGGCCAATAGGTCAGCGATCGAAGCGTGGCGCATGTCGGGTCCGCAATAGGCTGCAGCACAGGGTCAGGCATCCGGGCCGCCGATGCAAGGGTGGGCTGCATCGGAAGGCCGCGCAATTGCAGGGGGCGGGCTTTCAGGGTAAACCCGCCCCAGCCCGGAGAGCCTGCCCATGACTGACACTGCAAACAGCCCAAAAAAGCTGTTCATCAAGACCTATGGCTGCCAGATGAACGTCTATGACTCTGAGCGCATGGCCGAAGCCATGGGCGCCGATGGCTATGTCACGACCGACCAGGCCGAGGACGCGGACATGGTCCTTCTCAACACCTGCCACATCCGCGAAAAGGCCAGCGAAAAACTGTATTCCGACCTTGGCCGGCTGCGCGCGCTCAAGCTGGAAAAGCCGGGGCTGAAGGTCGGCGTGGCGGGCTGCGTGGCGCAGGCCGAAGGGGCCGAGATCCTGCGTCGGTCGCCGGTCGTGGATATTGTGGTCGGGCCGCAGGCCTATCACCGTTTGCCAGCCATGGTGGCGGCGGGCGGGCGGCTGGTGGACACCGACTTTCCGGTCGAAGACAAGTTCAGCGCATTGCCCGCGCGCAAGGTGACGCGTGGCCCGGCGGCGTTTCTGACCGTGCAGGAAGGTTGCGACAAGTTCTGCGCCTTTTGCGTGGTGCCCTATACCCGGGGGGCCGAGGTCAGCCGCCCCGTCGCCCGCCTTCTGGAGGAAGCACGCGGTCTGGTCGCCCAGGGCGTGCGCGACATCACCCTCCTTGGGCAGAACGTGAACGCCTACCATGGCGCGGGCCCGGATGGTGCGTGGGGCCTTGCCCGCCTGCTTCGGGAACTGGCGCAGGTCGAAGGGCTGGCGCGGCTGCGCTACACCACCAGTCACCCCAATGACATGGAAGATGACCTGATCGCCGCCCACGGTGATCTGCCGCAACTGATGCCCTATCTGCATCTGCCGGTGCAGTCGGGGTCTGACCGCATCCTGAAGGCGATGAACCGTAAGCACACGGCTGGCGATTACCTGCGCCTTGTCGACCGCATCCGCGCGTCCCGCCCCGATATCCTTCTGTCTTCCGATTTCATCGTCGGCTTTCCCGGTGAAACGGATGCAGACTTTGCCGCCACTCTGGACCTGATCCGCACGGTGGGGTTCGGCATGGCCTACAGCTTCAAATACTCTGCCCGTCCCGGTACGCCTGCCGCTGAAAAGGCCCCGGTCGCAGCCGAAGTGGCCGATGCCCGCCTGCAAGAGTTGCAAGCGCTGGTCACCACCCAGCAACGCGCCGTGCAAGAGGCGATGGTCGGGCGTGAGGTGACAGTGCTCTACGAAAAACCCGGCCGCATGCCGGGCCAGATGATGGGCAAATCCGACCACCTGCACGCGGTGCATGTGCTGGACTCGCAGGGCCAGGTCGGGCAGCTGGCGCGGGTGCGGGTCACGGCGTCCTCAACCAACTCGCTGGCCGGCGAACTGGTCACGGACTGAGGGGTCTGGCGGCTTTTTGGTCAGCCATCGGGACCCTTTGTCACATGGCTTGCATGTTTCCGCACAACAGTTGGTAGAGCTGGCGGGAATTGCTTGCCAGATGACGTGTCAGGCTGCAGTCTTGCAGTCGTGGCCATTAGCATAAGGAGCGCCCATTGGGCATCACCGCGCTGACCCCCCCGACAAACCGATCTGCCGCCGATGATATGGTGGAAACCCTCCTCGAATTTCCCGACAACCGCTTGCTGATCGACCTATGTGGCGAATTTGACCGCAATCTTGCGCAGATCGAGCATCAGATGGGCGTGCATATCCTGCGGCGCGGCAATCGCCTTGCGGTGATCGGCGAAAGAGCCTCACGGGAACAGGCGGCAGCGGTGCTGCGATCCCTGTACGCAAGGCTCGAATCAGGGCGCGGCGTGGCTGCGGGCGATATCGACGGCGCGCTGCGGATGGGCCGCCCGGTGGGCGATGCGGACGGGGCCGAACAGATCGAACTGTTCACCACCGGCATGGAACTGCGCACCCGGAAACGGCCGATAGAACCCCGGACCGAGGCGCAGAAAGCCTACGTCGCGAACCTTTTCGCGCATGAGCTTGGCTTTGGCATCGGGCCGGCGGGGACGGGGAAAACCTACCTTGCGGTCGCGGTGGGCGTGACGATGTTCCTCTCCGGCGCGGTGGAGAAGATCATCCTGTCCCGCCCGGCGGTTGAAGCAGGAGAACGGCTTGGGTTCCTGCCCGGCGACATGAAGGAAAAGGTCGATCCATACATGCAGCCCCTCTATGATGCGCTGAATGATTTCCTGCCGTCAAAGCAGGTGCAGAAACTGCTTGAGGAAAAGCGGATCGAAATTGCACCGCTGGCCTTCATGCGCGGCCGTACCCTGTCGAACGCCTTTGTCGTGCTGGATGAGGCGCAGAACGCCACCGCCATGCAGATGAAGATGTTCCTGACCCGTCTGGGCGAAGGCAGCCGGATGGTGGTGACAGGCGACCGCACCCAGATCGACCTGCCGCGCGGCGTGCCGTCCGGTCTGGCCGAGGCGGAGCGGATTCTGGCCGGGGTCAAGGGCGTCAGCTTCAACTACTTCACCGCCAAGGACGTGGTGCGCCATCCGCTGGTCGCCCGAATCATCGGTGCCTATGAGAAAGACGAAGCCCCGACCTGACGCGCTTTTGCGCGGGGCAACCGGGCGAGGGGCCAGCCCCTCGCGCTCCCCGAAGTATTTTTGAAAAGAGCAAACCCTGCGGCCAGCCGTGTTGGTTTTCTCTTCCTTAAGCAACCCACTGGGGTGCGGGGGTGTGAAACCCCCGCTGACCGAGCCGGTTGACGCGCCTTTTGGAGCGTCAGAGGCGAGAGAAAAGGTCTTTGCGCGGAACGCGCGCCTTTCTGCAAGCGCCCCGTCCGATTGCCCTGTCAGGGTTGAGCCGCCGCTTCAGTCGGGCTATGGCGCGGGGCATGGAAGATCTTGTGGATACCGTCATCGAAGACGACCGTTGGGAAACCTTCGGTCTTGCCACGTTGGCCGAGCCTGCGGCGCGTGCGACGCTTGGCGCGCTGGGGCTGGCACCGGACGGCTTTGCCCTGGCGATCATGGGCTGCGATGACGTCCGGATCGCCGCGCTGAACGCCGATTTCCGCAGCAAGCCACAGCCGACAAATGTCCTGAGCTGGCCGTCGGAGGAGCGGGGGGCCGAGGTTATTGGCTCTGCCCCAGCCCTGCCGCAGCCCGGCCCCGCCGATGATCCCGCCTTTCTCGGTGACATCGCCATCGCCTGGGAAACCTGCGCGCGAGAGGCCGCGGCGCAGGGCAAGACCATGGCCGATCATGTGACGCATCTTGTGGTCCATGCCGTCTTGCACCTATTGGGCTATGACCACGTCGAGGTGAAGGATGCCGCCGTGATGGAGGCGCTGGAAGTGCGGATACTTGCCAGCCTTGGGGTTTCTGACCCATACTAGCCGCGCACCCGCCGGACGGGCGTTTTTTGGACAAAGGACCCATGGGCAGTAGCATCGACGGGTCAGCCGCGGCGCAGGGCGCGCCAGACAGTTTGACCGATGATCCCGCACCCGAAACCGCGCAGCGCGGATTTTTCGGTAGGTTGCTTTCGGCGTTCACCGCCTCTTCGGACAGCTCTTCTTCCGCCAACCTGGCTGCATCCGGGCCGGATGGTGCCCGTGAAAGCGCGGCTGCGCCCGGCCTTGGCGCGCTGCGGAGGATGCGCGTGGACGACGTCGCGATGCCCAAGGCCGAGATCATCGCCGTCCCTCTCGACATCGGCAAGGATGAGCTGGTCGAGGTTTTCCGTCAGCATGGCTTTTCCCGCGTACCGGTCTACAAGGGCACGCTTGACCATCCGCAGGGCCTTGTCCTGCTGAAGGATCTGGCGCTGCAGCACGGGTTTGGCGCGTCGGGCCGGTTCAGTCTGAAGCGCCTGTTGCGGCCGATTCTTTATGCGCCACCATCCATGCCCACGGGTGTCCTTTTGCAGAAGATGCAGAAGGAACGGGTCCACATGGCGCTGGTCATCGACGAATATGGCGGAGTCGACGGGCTGGTCACGATCGAGGACCTGATCGAAACCGTGATCGGCGAGATCGAGGATGAGCATGACGAGGATGAAGGAGCCCTCTGGAAGGAAGAAAAGCCGGGGGTGATTCTGGCACAGTCGACCGCGCCGCTGGAAGAGATTGAGGCTGCACTTGGTGTGGCCTTGCGCACCGACGAAGAGGACGAAGATATCGACACGCTGGGTGGCCTGGTCTTCTTGCGCTGTGGCCGGGTGCCCGCGCGGGGCGAAGTCATCGACCACGAAAGTGGCGTGCAGTTCGAGATCGTCGATGCCGACCCGCGTCGGATCAAGCGCCTCCGGGTGCGATTGCCGGTGGCTGGGGCCAGCGCGGCATGACCCTTGGTTGAAACCGTTCCTGTGCGGGGGGGCGTCGGTCGGCTGGGGTTTCCCACCTTTCGCCCGTTGGCTGCGTCCCTAGGTCTTGGAGCGTTGGTGGCTTTGGGGCAGGCACCGGTCGGGTTCTGGTGGGCAACCCTTATTGGCCTGTCCGGCCTGATCTGGCTTTTGGTCCGCGCGCAGGGCGGGCGGGGCGCGTTCTGGCTGGGGCTGGCGGCGGGAAGCGGGCATTTCATTCTGGCGCTGTCCTGGATTGTCGAGCCGTTCCTCATCGACATTGCCCGGCACGGTTGGATGGCACCCTTTGCGCTGGTGTTCCTTGCGGCGGGGATGGGACTGTTCTGGGCGGTTGCAGCGGGGCTTGCGTGGCGCACACCGGCCCCTGTCCTCGGTTTTGTTGCCGCCTTCACTGCGCTGGAGGTGTTGCGTGGCGTCATCTTCACCGGTTTTCCCTGGGCAATGATCGGCCATGTGTGGATCGGCACGCCGGTGGATCAGCTGGCGGCCGTTCTTGGCCCGAACGGGCTGACACTGCTGACACTGCTCGCGTCGGGCATGCCTGTCATGTGGCGGGGCAGGGGGCTGACCGGGGCGGTCGTTCTGTTGGCGCTGGTGGCCGGCTTTGGCCTCTGGCGGCTGTCCGCACCCTTGCCGGACGGCCCACCCGGCACGCTGCGGCTGGTCCAGCCAAATGCCGCGCAGGCGCTGAAATGGGATCAGGCTTTGGCGGATGAACATCTGGGCCGTCTGCTTGACCTTACCGCGCAAGGTGATGTCGCCGACCTGACCATCTGGCCGGAAACCGCCGTGCCCTACATGCTGGAATACGCCCCCTCGGTCGCCTGGATGGTGATGCGGGCCAGCGAAGGCCGACCCGTCGCCATGGGCATCCAGCGCGAGGAAGACGGGCGGTTCTACAACAGCCTGCGCGTGCTGGAAGGCAAGGGTGAAGAGCTTGCCCGCTATGACAAGCACCACCTTGTGCCGTTCGGCGAATACATCCCGTTTGGCGATCTGGCGCTCCGCTGGTTCGGGATCACCGCCTTTGCGGCACAGACGGGCAGCACCTATTCTGCCGGCGCGGGGCCGATGATCCTGGATCTTGGCCCCTTTGGCCGTGTCCTGCCGCTGATCTGCTATGAGGCGGTCTTTCCTCGCGACGTGAATGCAGCGCCCGAGCGCGCCGACTGGATGCTGCAGATCACCAATGACGCCTGGTTTGGGGTCTGGACCGGCCCGTTCCAGCATTTCGACCAGGCCCGTCTGCGCGCGGTGGAGCAGGGACTACCCTTGATCCGGGTGGCCAATACCGGGGTCACGGCGGTGATCGACGCGCGGGGTCGGGTGCTGGACCGGTTGCCCTTTGGCACGATGGGGGTGCTGGACACGATCATCCCCGGTGCCTTGCCACCGACGCCCTTTGCCCGCTTCGGCGATGGGCCGGTTCTGCTGTTGCTGGCGGGCCTCGCGTTGGCAGCGATGCGCCGCCGCCGCACCAGTGGGCATTGACGCTTTCCGCGCTGCCGATTACGGGGGGCATTGACCCCTCACAACGGCTTCCTGGCGTGGCGGGGATGAACCAACGGAGCGCTTCCCCAAATGAACACCTCGACTGGCCGCCAAGATTACGTCTTCACGTCCGAATCCGTGTCGGAAGGTCACCCTGACAAGGTCTGTGACCGCATTTCGGATGCCGTGCTGGACGCCTTCCTGCGGGAAGAGCCGAATGCCCGCGTTGCCTGCGAAACCTTTGCCACCACGAACCGGGTGGTCGTGGGCGGCGAAGTGGGCCTCTCCTCCAAGGAGGCGACCCATGGCATGATGGCCCGGATCGACGGGATCGTGCGCGATTGCGTGCGCGACATCGGATATGAGCAGAAGAAATTCCACTGGGAAAAGATCAAAATCAGCAACTACCTGCATGAGCAGTCGGCCCATATCGCCCAGGGCGTGGACCGGGATGGTGCGGGCGATCAGGGCATCATGTTCGGCTATGCCACGCTGGAAACGGCGGAATACATGCCGGCCCCGATCCAGTATGCCCATGCGATCCTTCGGCGGTTGACCGAAGCGCGGAAATCGGGCGCAGAGCCGACGCTTGGCCCGGACGCCAAAAGCCAGCTGACCCTGCGCTATGCCAACGGCAAGCCGGTCGAGGTGACGTCCATCGTGCTGTCCACCCAGCACACATCCAAGCGCCAGACGTCCAAGGTGATCCGCGGGATCGTGGAACCCTATATCCGCGCGGTGCTGCCGGAAGGCTGGATCACGAGGAAGACCGAATGGCACGTGAACCCGACCGGGACCTTCGTGATCGGCGGGCCGGACGGCGACGCGGGCCTGACGGGCCGCAAGATCATTGTCGACACCTACGGCGGGGCCGCGCCCCACGGCGGCGGGGCGTTCTCGGGCAAGGACCCGACCAAGGTTGACCGCTCGGCTGCTTATGCCGCGCGCTATCTGGCCAAGAACGTCGTGGCCGCAGGTCTGGCGGATCGCTGCACGCTGCAGGTCAGCTATGCCATTGGCGTCGCCAAACCGCTGTCAATCTATGTCGACACGCACGGCACCGGCAAGGTTCCCGAAGCGGTGATCGAGCGGGCCGTGGCCACGGTCATGGACCTGACGCCGCGCGGCATCCGCACGCATCTGGACCTGAACCGCCCGATTTACGCCCGCACCAGCGCCTACGGCCACTTCGGCCGCGCGCCGGACGCCGATGGCGGCTTCAGCTGGGAGCGCACCGATCTGGTCGAGGCGTTGAAGAAAGCCGTCTGACCTTGCAACGGGGGCGGCCTCGGGGGCATCCATTCGCCGGGAAAACGTATACGTTTTCTGATCCGGCTCATACCCCTTGGCCGCGTCGCCAGTCGCGGCTTGACCCTGCGGTGCGGCTCTGTTTGAAGGCCCCGGAGCAATCCGGGGCTTTTGCACATGACCGAGGCAGGCGAACGCCGCAACTTCTATGGCCGCATCCGGGGCAAGACCTTGCGGGCGAGCCAGAAGGATTACCTGGCCGAGGATCTGGGGCCGCTGACCCTGCGCGGCGTGACGCGGGAGGACAACCCCTCCCGCGCGCCGCTGGACCTTGGCTTTGCAAGCGGCCCGCTGTGGCTTGAGGTCGGCTTTGGCGGTGGCGAGCATCTGGTCCACATGGCGGCTGCAAACCCGCAGGTGACGATCCTTGGGGCCGAGCCGTTCGTGAACGGCATCGCGATGCTTCTGGGCAAGATCCGGGGGGCGGGGGTGACGAACCTCTGGCTTCACCCCGGCGATGTGCGCGATCTTTTTGACGTGCTGCCGGATGGCTGCCTGTCGAAGACATTCCTGAACTACCCGGACCCCTGGCCCAAGGCCCGCCATCACCGCCGCCGCTTTGTGACGCCGGAATACCTTGGACCCCTGGCCCGCAAGATGGCCGCAGGGGCCGAGTTCCGGGTAGCGACCGACATCCCGGACTATGTCCGCCAGACGCTGGAAGAAGTTCCGCCCGCAGGTTTTGATCTGATGCGGCAGACGGGCCTTGGCAGGGCCTGGGACGATTGGCTGTCCACCCGGTACGAGCAGAAAGCCCTGCGCGAAGGCCGAGCGCCCCATTACCTGACTTTCCACAGGCGCTGACCGCGCATTGAGTATTTGCGAAAAGAGCAAGCCAAAGCGGATTTGCCCTTTCGAAAAATACTCCCCCCGGAGGGTTCCTCAGACGCGGCCAGCGCAAGCAGTTCAGGTGATGGACCGCGCCCGACGCTTGCGCTATCACGCGGCGGCAATGTGAGGGAGAGACTGATGTCCGGCCATGGCGAAGCGCAACCGATGAAATCCGGGAAATCCGGGCCGCTGCTGGGCGTGGCCGAGGTGCCGGGGGACAAGTCGATCAGCCACCGGTCCCTGATCTTCGGGGCAATGGCCGTGGGCGAGACGCGGATCACCGGGCTTCTGGAAGGGCAGGACGTGCTGGATACGGCAGCGGCGATGCGGGCCTTCGGCGCGACGGTGATCCGGCTGGGCGAAGGCGCTTGGACGGTGAACGGGGTCGGCGTCGGCGGGTTCCGTGAGCCTGCGGATGTGATCGACTTCGGCAATTCCGGCACTGGCGTGCGGCTCATCATGGGAACAATGGCCACAACGCCGATCACCGCGACCTTCACCGGGGATGCATCCTTGCGCAAGCGGCCGATGGGGCGCGTGACCGATCCGCTGTCGCTGTTCGGCACGCGGGCTTACGGGCGGCAGGGCGGGCGGTTGCCGATGACGGTGGTGGGGGCTGCGAACCCGGTGCCGGTGCGCTATGCGCTTCCCGTGGCCAGTGCTCAGGTCAAGTCGGCGGTGCTGTTGGCGGGGCTGAACGCCCCCGGTGAGACGGTGGTGATTGAACGCGAACCCACGCGCGACCATTCTGAGCGGATGCTTCTGGGGTTCGGCGCGCAGCTGCATGTCGAAAAGACCGCCGAGGGCCATGTCATCACGCTGATCGGCCAGCCCGAATTGCGCCCGCAAGTCGTGGCCGTGCCGCGCGATCCCTCAAGTGCTGCCTTCCCGGTCTGTGCCGCGCTGATCGTCGAAGGGTCCGACATCATGGTGCCCGGGGTCAGCCAGAACCTGACCCGCAATGGCCTTTATCTGACACTGGTCGAGATGGGCGCAGAGATCGAGTTCCTGTCCCCGCGTGAGGAAGGGGGGGAGCCTGTCGCGGACCTGCGCGTGCAGTTCAGTGGCAACATGAAAGGCATCGAGGTGCCGCCCGAGCGGGCGCCGTCGATGATCGACGAATACCCGATCCTCTCGGTCGTGGCCTCGTTCGCGACAGGCAAGACCGTCATGCGTGGCGTCAAGGAACTGCGCGTCAAGGAAAGCGACCGGATTGACGCGATGGCCCGGGGCCTGGAGGCGTGTGGCGTGCTGGTCGAGGAGGATGAGGATACGCTGATCGTCCACGGGATGGGGCCGGGCGGCGTGCCGGGCGGGGCCACCTGCGCCACCCATATCGACCACCGCATCGCAATGAGCTTTCTTGTGCTGGGGCTGGCCGCCAAGGCCGCGGTGGCGGTGGACGACGGCTCGCCGATCCAGACCTCGTTCCCGCTGTTCGAGGGGCTGATGCAGGGCCTTGGCGCGCTGGTCGAGCGGGGATAGGGCGCGGGTTGGCGCGTTCACCTGGCTGACCCTCGTGCTCAATACTCCATCGCCGGTGCATCGCCCGCACAGCGCCCAAGCGCATCGGCAGCCCAATCGAGGAGCATGGCTTCGCGCAACTCGCCCTTTTGGCGTAGCCACAGGGTTTGCAGGCGGTAGGCTTCCCCTTCCAACGCGCCCTCGCACCTGACCCGCGTCTGGACCTTGGCCCGGTACTGCGCCGCATGAACAAGTTCATGCAGCAGATAGCTGCGCCCCAACGTGGTTTCGGCATCAAGATCGCTGGCAAGCAGGATGCGGCCGGTTGCCGGGACAAAGGCTCCGACCTGAGAGCGCAGCGCTGGCATGGTTTCCAGAATGTCTGACTTTTCGACGGCAGGGCAGTCGCTTGGGACGGGATAGCCGCCTTCGGTGGCGATGAAATCCAGCAGGTCTGACATTTCGGCGCAAGATCCGGCCAGCGCGGGCGGCGCAAAACACAGCGTCAGGGCAAGGGCTGGTGCAAAAAACCTCATGCAAGACAGGATGCCTGTCATATTAGTTTTGTAAAGATATGCTTATGCGCCGCGTCAGGATTCTTCGATTCGGGCCGTCTGATCAGCCGCCACCGTCAGATACTGCAGGCCGCAGCAGGCGGTACCCCCTTTGCCTAAGGCACGATTCCAACTACTTGGGACGGACGCGGCGGTGACGGCAGGGCGGGCGGATGATCTTCACGGTGGCGATTGACGGCCCGGCGGCAGCGGGCAAAGGCACGATCAGCCGCGCGGTGGCGATGCGCTTCGGGTTTCGGCATCTGGACACCGGGCTTTTGTACCGGGCGGTCGGGGTCAAGGGCGGTGATCCGGTAGCCGCGGCCGACAGCCTGACGGCGGAGGATCTGGCGCGCGGCGATCTGCGGTCGCTGGAGGCCGGACAGGCGGCAAGCCGGGTGGCGGCGATCCCAGAGGTGCGGGCCGCCCTGACCGACTTTCAGCGCCGCTTTGCGCGGGCAGAAGGCGGCGCGGTGCTGGACGGGCGCGACATCGGCACGGTGATCTGCCCCGAGGCAGAGGTGAAACTGTACGTCACCGCAAGCGCGCAGGTCCGCGCGCACCGCCGCTGGCTGGAGGTCGGCGGCGAGGAAGCGCAAGTGCTGGCCGAAGTGCAGGAACGCGACGCCCGCGACATGGGCCGGGCGAATGCGCCACTGCGGGCCGCCGAAGATGCGGTGGTGATTGACACCAGCGACATGGCCATCGCGGCCGCAATCGACCACGCCTGCCGCATCATCACGGCGCGCGTTGCGCTGTGATGCCTGAGTGATCCGGGCCCTGCCCGGACGGCAAGACTGGGGACTGCAGGTGGGCTTGCCCGCACACTCAACCACATCACCGCTGATGCAGCGCGGCACGGTCGAACTGCCAGTTTCCCTTGCCCGGCAGGCGCAATGGGGCTATAGGCCCGGCATCCGAAGGGAGTCGCGTCCGCAATCCGGTTTGCCGGGGCATGGGCGTTTTCGTTTTGGACTGATGCAAAGACCGGCGGAGCCAACCGCCAGGCCCGTGACAACCAAGCAAAGGAAACTGATCTATATGTCCGCTAAATCAACCATGGAAGACTTCGAAGCCCTGCTGAAGGAAAGCTTCGAAATGGACACGCCCGAAGAGGGCACTGTCGTCAAGGGCCGCGTCATTGCCATCGAGGCAGGCCAAGCCATCATCGATGTCGGCTACAAGATGGAAGGCCGCATCGACCTGAAGGAATTCGCAAACCCCGGTGAAGAGGTCACGATCAACGTCGGCGACACCGTAGAGGTTTATCTGGACCGCGTGGAAAACGCCCGCGGGGAAGCCCAGATCAGCCGTGAAAAGGCCCGCCGCGAGGAAGCCTGGGATCGTCTGGAAAAGGCCTATGCCAGCGAGCTTCGCGTCGATGGCGCGATCTTTGGCCGGGTCAAGGGTGGCTTCACGGTCGACCTTGGTGGCGCTGTGGCGTTCCTGCCGGGCAGCCAGGTTGACGTGCGCCCGGTGCGCGATGCCGGCCCGCTGATGGGCATGAAGCAGCCGTTCCAGATCCTGAAGATGGACCGTCGTCGCGGCAACATCGTTGTCTCGCGTCGCGCGATCCTGGAAGAAAGCCGCGCCGAACAGCGCGCCGAAGTCATCGGCAACCTGACCGAAGGTCAGACGGTCGATGGCGTGGTCAAGAACATCACCGAATACGGTGCGTTCGTTGATCTGGGCGGCGTGGACGGTCTGCTGCACGTCACCGACATGGCCTGGCGCCGCGTCAACCACCCGTCGGAAATCCTTGCCATCGGTGAGACTGTCAAAGTGCAGGTCATCAAGATCAACAAGGAAACCCACCGCATCAGCCTGGGCATGAAGCAGCTCCAGTCCGATCCGTGGGATGCCGTCGAGAAGATGTATGCCATCGGCACGGTCCACAAGGGCCGCGTGACCAACATCACCGATTACGGCGCCTTCGTGGAGCTGGAAGCCGGTGTCGAAGGTCTGGTCCACGTCTCGGAAATGTCTTGGACGAAGAAGAACGTGCACCCCGGCAAGATCGTCTCCACCTCGCAGGAAGTGGACGTCATGGTGCTGGAGATTGACAGCGCCAAGCGTCGCGTTTCGCTGGGCCTGAAGCAGACGCAGCGCAACCCGTGGGAAGTCTTTGCGGAAACGCATCCCGTGGGCAGCCAGATCGAAGGCGAAGTCAAGAACATCACCGAATTCGGTCTGTTCGTTGGCCTCGACAACGACATCGACGGCATGGTCCACCTTTCCGACCTGTCGTGGGACCAGCGCGGCGAAGAAGCGATCCAGAACTACCGCAAGGGCGACACGGTGCATGCCGCTGTCACCGAAGTCGACGTCGAGAAGGAGCGCATCTCGCTCTCCGTCAAGGCGCTGGGTGAGGACAACTTCTCGGACGCGGTTGATGGCGTGAAGCGGGGCGGGATCATCACCGTCACCGTGACCGCGATCGAAGAGGGTGGCATCGAGGTGGAATACAACGGCGCCAAGTCGTTCATCCGCCGCAGCGACCTGAGCCGTGACCGGGCAGACCAGCGCCCCGAGCGGTTCCAGATCGGCGACCACATCGACGTGCGTGTGACCAACATCGACCCGAAGACCCGCAAGCTGGGCCTGTCGATCAAGGCGCGCGAGATCGCGGAAGAGAAAGAGGCCGTCGAACAGTATGGCTCGTCCGATTCGGGCGCGTCGCTGGGCGACATCCTTGGCGCGGCGCTCAAGAGCGGCGACAAGGCCTGAGCCGACCCTCGACCGAGGTTTGCAACGAAAAGAGGGCCTTGCCGGATGGCAGGGCCCTTTGCATTGAGCCGCCACCCCCTTGTTTTCATTTGTGCGGTGACAATTTTTGCCTATAGTCCGCAGACAAGAACATCGTGGCGGCCGCTGCCAAGGGCCGAACCACAGGGGGGACGCTAGGGATGATCCGGTCTGAATTGATCCAGAAGATCGCGGATGAAAATCCGCATCTGACGCAGCGCCATGTCGAGCGCATCGTCAACACGGTCTTTGAGGAAATCATCGACGCGCTGGCCAAGGGCGACCGGGTGGAACTGCGCGGCTTCGGCGCCTTTTCCGTCAAGGCGCGTGATGCACGCGTCGGGCGCAACCCGCGCACCGGCGAGGCGGTCAAGGTCGATGACAAGAAGGTGCCGTTCTTCAAGACCGGAAAGCTTCTGCGCGACCGGCTGAACACGAAGTAACCGCGAGGTTGCTTGCAGCGGCCGCGGATCGGGTCGATATTGGCGCTGTGCCGCAAGGGAGCCGCCGATGATCCGTTATCTTCGCTATGCCTTTCTGATCGCCCTGGCGCTGGTCTTGCTGACCGTGGCGCTTGCCAACCGCACGCCTGTGGCGGTGCGTCTGTTGCCCGACGATCTGGCGGGGCTGACCGGCCTGTCGTGGGGGATCGAGTTGCCGCTGTTTCTGATCATCTTTGCGGGCATCGTAGCGGGCCTGTTGATCGGCTTTGTCTGGGAATGGTTCCGCGAGATGAAGCACCGGTCTGCGGCCAGCGCGAAATCGCGCGAGGTGACGCGACTGGAGCGTGAACTGGCGGTGCTGCGTGACACGACCTCGGTGCCGAAGGATGATGTTCTGGCGCTTCTGGAACAGTCGAAGTCGCGCTGATGGTCGATGTGCGGGTCAAGATCTGCGGTCTGCGGACCGAAGCCGATGTCGCGGCGGTGGCGGCGGCGGGCGCGGCCTATGCGGGGTTCGTGTTCTTTGCCAAAAGCCCGCGCAACCTGACCCTGCCCGAGGCGAAACGGCTGGCGCTGGCCGCTCCGGTGGGTCTGGCCAAGGTGGCGCTGACGGTGGACGCCGACGATGCCGCGCTTGATGCGCTGGTGGCCGACGTGCCCCTCGACATGCTGCAACTGCATGGCCGCGAGACCCCGGCGCGGGTGGCCGAGGTGCGCGCCCGCTACGGCCTGCCGGTGATGAAGGCGATGGGCGTGGCCGACGAGGGCGACCTGTCGGGCCTGATGGAGATGAGCCTTGTGGCGGACCAGTTGTTGATCGACGCCAAGCCGCCGAAAAGCGCCGCTCTGCCGGGCGGCAACGGGCTGGCGTTCGACTGGCGGCTTTTGGTCGGGCGCAAATGGCTGCGCCCGTGGATGCTGGCCGGGGGCCTGACGCCTGCGAATGTCGCCGAAGCGGTGCGGCTGACCGGGGCGCGGCAGGTCGACGTATCGTCGGGCGTGGAAAGCGCGCCGGGGGTGAAGGATGCGGGCCGGATCGCCGCGTTTGTCGAGGCCGCGCAAGGCACGCGCGGCGGCGTGCCGATCCTGCGCTAATAGCCATCAGTCCGATCGATCTGGAAGAGCAAACAGAAGGAGATAACTTTGGCACTCGTAACTGCGCTTCAACTAGACGAGCGGAAATTTCGCTCCATCCACCCCACAGAACTCGTTGCCCGCTACATTGTAGCCGAGGCCGACGGGCGCAAAGTACTGCAGCTAAATACATACGGTTCCTCTGGTCGTGACGTTCCCGACAAGCTAAGTCAAACACTGCAGTTTGATGAAAATACTGCGCGACATCTGTTCGACCTGCTAGGGCGGGAATTCGGGTTCAAAAAGGAAAAATGATGGCCGAGGACGGAATCAACAGCTTCATGACGGGGCCGGACGAGCAGGGGCGCTTTGGCCTGTTCGGCGGGCGGTTCGTTTCGGAAACGCTGATGCCGCTGATCCTCGATCTTGAGGAGCGGTATGAGTTCGCCAAGACTGACCCGACCTTCTGGGCCGAGATGGACTGGCTCTGGAAGCATTACGTCGGGCGGCCGAGCCCGTTGTATTTCGCGGAACGGATGACGGATCATCTGGGCGGCGCGAAAGTCTACATGAAGCGCGACGAGTTGAACCACACCGGCGCGCACAAGATCAACAACGTGCTGGGGCAGATCATCCTCGCGCGGCGGATGGGCAAGACGCGGATCATCGCGGAGACGGGCGCGGGGCAGCACGGCGTGGCAACGGCCACGGTCTGTGCGAAGTTCGGCCTCAAATGCGTGGTCTACATGGGTGCCCATGACGTGGAGCGGCAGGCGCCGAACGTGTTCCGGATGAAGCTTCTGGGGGCGGAGGTCATTCCGGTGACCTCGGGTCGGGGTACGCTGAAGGATGCGATGAACGACGCGCTGCGCGACTGGGTGACCAACGTGCGCGACACGTTCTACTGCATCGGCACCGTCGCAGGCCCACATCCCTACCCGGCGATGGTGCGCGATTTCCAGTCGATCATCGGCAAGGAAACCAAGGCCCAGATGCAGGAGCGCGAGGGCCGTCTGCCCGACACGATCATCGCAGCCATCGGTGGCGGGTCGAACGCGATGGGCCTGTTCTACCCGTTTCTTGACGACACGAGTGTTCGCATCATCGGGGTCGAGGCGGGCGGCAAGGGCGTCGACGACCGGATGGAGCATTGTGCCAGCCTGACGGGCGGGCGTCCGGGCGTACTGCACGGCAACCGCACTTACCTTCTGCAGGACGCGGACGGACAGATCCTCGAGGGTTATTCGATCTCGGCCGGTCTCGATTATCCCGGCATCGGGCCCGAGCATTCGTGGCTGCACGACATGGGCCGGGCTGAATATGTGAGCATCACTGACGCCGAGGCGCTTGAGGCGTTTCAGCTTTGCTGTGCGCTGGAAGGCATCATTCCGGCACTCGAGCCAAGTCATGCACTTGCCCATGTGATGAAGATCGCGCCCGGCCTGCCGGCCGATCATCTGATCGTCATGAACATGTGCGGGCGTGGCGACAAGGACATCTTCACCGTGGCCAAGCACCTCGGCTTCGAGATGAAGATCTGACCACCGGACGTCGGTGACGTAGCGCCGGCCTCTGGACTTCTGCCGTTTGCCTTCGTCGTGCACCGGAATGGCCGCAATTCGGCCATTCTGATGCACGAAACCTTCGCGCGGGGGCGCCGAGGCGCAGGAGATTGCGATGCAGAAGAATTGGTTCAGACTTTTGGCGGTAACTGCCGCGCTTGCCCTTGGTGGCACAGCGCAGGCTGCTGTCATTCACAACGACAACTTCACGGATGGTACGGCCACCAGCAACGGGATCATGAATTACCGCAGCGTCGGCTCCTTCGACGTCGGCTTCGTCTCGTCACGCGCGCAGTCGGCGGTGGTCTCGTTCGACTTCTTCGGGTCGAAAAGCACGGACGGCGATAACGGCTGGCAGGACAATTACAGCTTCAGGCTGAACGGCACGACGCTGTTCGAAGGCACCTTCAACCTTGGCGGCGGGGGCGAGAACAAGGTCTTCACCAATGCCGGACTGTCTTTCACCCCGCTTTCGTTCGGCAGCTGGGCGGGCGGCAAGGTCTCGGTCTCGGGCCTCGTCGACCTGATGGCGGGAAACAACGTCTTCACCTTTGCCTTTACCTCGCCCGGCCCGAACAACGGCGGCGCGGGCCAGGGGCTTGGCGACGAAGGCTGGGGCGTGAACAACTTTGCGGTCGAAGTGGCAGCGGTGCCGCTGCCTGCTGGCCTGCCCCTGCTGGCCGGCGGAATCGCCGGGCTTGCGGCGCTTCGCCTGCGTCGCCGCACGGTCCGGGCGTAACGTCTGCAGCCCGGCCGCCCAACGGTGGGCCGGGCTTCGCCACGCCTAAACGAGAGTTTAGGCGTCCAAACCTGCGGCCTAGACCGCCCAACCTAAACCCCCGGCGAATATCCCTTCCCGGCGGCACGACGGATACCGGTCCTTGCGACAACCGGATGCAAGCCCGCATCCCCAGGACCGGAGACAACCATGAAGACCATCCTTCTCGCGACTGCGACCGTACTGTTCGCAGGCAATGCCGCCCTCGCGCTGACCAGCGATGCCATCATCGACAGCCTGAGCGCGCAAGGCTTTACCCGGATCGACGTCCGAAGCGGACCGACCCAGTTCAAGGTCGAGGCCATTCGCGGCACGACCAAGGTCGAGACCGTGTTCGACAAGGTCACTGGCGAGATTCTCGATCAGGAAGTCGAAACTGTCAGTTTCTTTGAGAACACCTCGCCCGGTGTGCGCGTGCGCGAACGCGACCGGGATTTCGTCGGGCGTGACGACGATGCAGACCGCAACGACGAAGATGACCGCAACGACGAAGAAGATGACCTCGAGGACGACGGTGATGACCGGGATCACGACGGTGATGACCGCGACGAGGGCGATGACGACCGCAGCAACGGGGATGATGACCGCGACGACGGCTCGGATGATCGTGGTGGCGACGACCGGGACGATGGTGGCAACGACAGCGATGCCGGAGACCGTGGCGGCGATGGCCGGGGCGGCGATGACGGGGACGATGACTGACGGCAGAATCCGAAGAGAATGCTGAGATGCCGATGCCCGGCCAGGTTCGGGCATCGGCACGCCCGACGGGCTTGCCGCCGCCTGTCCCCTGTTCGATAGTAACCCGCCGCAGCGAGGATGTATTTTCGGCATGACGAATATGAACCGACGTCGGTTTCTGACAGGTCTGGCCGCGACCGGCCTTGCCGGACCTGCCTTCGCGCAGTCCGCAGGCGATGACCTCGCGCGGCAGCTTCAACGCATGGGATACAGCGACATCCGGGTCTCGCGGACCTTGCTCGGCCGGGTCCGGGTCGTTGCCCAGAAGGGCAGCCTTAGGCGCGAGATCATCGTCAACCCCGGTTCGGGCGAGATTCTGCGGGATCTCGTGACCGATGCCCGAACGGGAGCCACCTCCGCTCCGATTCTCGACGGCGGCTCTGGCTCGGGCTCTGGCAATCGCGGCCGCGACGACGACGATGGCGATGACAACGACAGCGGTGGAGAAAGCAGCGGCAGCGGAAGCGATGGTAGCGGGAGCGACGGCAGCGGCGGCGGCAGCGGAAGTGGCGGAAGCGGAAGCGGCGGCGACGATGGCGGCGGCGACGATGGCGGCGACGATGGTGGGGACGACGGCGGCAGCGATGGGGGCGATGACGGCGGGGACGACGGTGGCGATGACGATGACTGATCACGGCGGACTATTCTGCCGGTCGTATCAGCCATGACGGGCAAGCTGTTCATCCCCGCGATCCTTGCCGTGCAGGCTGTCTGCGGGGTGTTTTTTGTCTGGGACATCCTGTCTTCGGCGCTCGGCCTTCGTGTCGCCCCTCTCAGTTGGGAAGTGCGCGAACTGCTCGAGATCGGGGCCGCGCTTGGCCTTCTTCTGGGCCTGCTGATGGGGGCGGTCGCCTTGCGCCGCGCCCTGCGCGACCGCCATCTTGCCGAAGAAAGCCTTCGGCGCGCGTCGGCTGCCTTCATGGACATCCTCGAGGAGCGGTTCCTCGAATGGGGACTGACCCCGGCAGAGCGGGACGTGGCACTTTTCGCTATCAAGGGCATGTCGACGGCCGAGATCGCCTCGCTCCGCACCACGTCGGAAGGCACGGTCAAGGCGCAGACGAACGCGATCTATCGCAAGGCGGGCGTTACGGGCCGCCCGCAGCTTCTCAGCCTGTTCATCGAGGATCTGATGCGGGACGACCTTGGCAACCGCCGCATGGAAAGCCCGCTTCAGGCGCGAGGCTGATCCTCGGCATGCTCGGTCAGCACGTCGAGCGGCACGATCTCGAGCGTGCGCTTGTGGGTTGCAGCCAGCCTGACGCGGGGGGCAGCCCCTTCCTCATGCGCCTGAAGGAACCGGCCCGCGCAAAGGCACCAGCGATCCCCTGGCTTGAGGCCAGCGAAGCCGAACTCGGGCCGGGGAGTCGACAGGTCGTTGCCGAGATACTTCGATAAGGCCAGGAACTCTGCCGTCATCAGCGCGCAGACCGTATGCGCCCCCCGATCTTCCGGCCCCGTGTCGCAGCAGCCATTCCGGTAGAAGCCGGTCAATGGATCGAGCGAGCATGCCTCTAGCGGGCCGCCCAACACGTTCAACGATGGCTCGATCATGGCAAGGTCTCCTTTCCTTAGCGGAACCGGTCGGCAAGGCGCTGCAACGGGCTTCGTACCGGCTCGGTCGGACTTTGCGCGGGTTCTACCCTGTCCGGCTCCGGCGCGGGTGCCACCTCGTCCGGCTTGGGGCGCGTGCCGGTCGACGACCGGGGCGGTGCCGTCCGCAGGGCAACGGTGTTCAGGAAGCGCGCCGGATCATCGCGCACCAGCGCGCCAATTCCGTCCGACACGCCCACAAGGAGCGGGTCGAGCCAGCCCTCGTCGGCCTTGGCGAAGTCGTGCAGCACGTAGCCCGCAACGGCGTCCTTGTGTCCGGGATGCCCGATGCCAAGCCTGACGCGGGCATATCCATCGCCCAGATGCCCGTGGATCGAGCGCAAGCCGTTATGCCCGGCATGGCCACCGCCCGGCTTCACGCGCAGCTTGCCGGGCGCGAGATCAAGCTCGTCGTGAAAGACCGTCAACGCGGCGAGGGGCAGCTTGAGATAGCGCAGCGCCTCGCCCACCGACTGCCCCGACAGGTTCATGTAGGTCTGGGGTTTCAACAGGACGACCTTCACGCCCTCGACCACGCCCTCGGTCACAAGACCCTGGAAGCGCGTGCGCCACGGGGCGAAGCCGTGGTCGGCGGCGATCCGGTCCAGCGCCATGAAGCCGATGTTGTGCCGGTTGCAGGCGTGTTTCGCGCCCGGGTTGCCGAGACCTGCAAAGAGTTTCACGCCCGCCTCCTGCCGCTTCCCGTCAGGTAGCGCGCGCCGACGCCCCTCGCAAGCTTGACCGTGCCGTCCCGTGTCACCACCTTGGCGCGAAAGGGGGATGCGATGTATCTGACGATGAACCGCTTCAAGGTAAAACGGGGACGGGAGGCCGATTTCGAGGCTGTCTGGACGGGCCGCGACAGTCAGTTGCCTCAGGTGCCGGGTTTCGTTTCCTTCCACCTGCTCAAGGGCCCCGAGACGGACGGATACCGCCTTTATGCCTCGCACACCATGTGGAGGACCGAAGCCGCTTTTACCGACTGGACGCGGTCCGAGGCGTTCCGCAACGCGCATCGCGGCGCAGGCGGGCATTCCGATATCTATCTTGGCCCGCCTGAACTGGAGCTTTTCGCCTCGGTCCAGCATATCGAGGCCTGACATGCAAAACGCGAAGGGTTTCCCCTTCGCGTTTGCCTGACGACATCCTGTCAGATGGGATCAGTCTTCGCCTTCGTTGTCAGCCGACCGCAGGCCCGAGGGGGCTGCGATATTCGCGATGACGAAGTTCCGCTCGATCGTCGGCAGAGCCCCTTCGGGCAGAACCACATCGCTGATGTGGATCACATCGCCGATGTTCTTGCCGGTCAGGTCGACCGTGATGTGATCGGGGATGTCGCCCGCGGTCACTTCCAGTTCGACCTCGGGGCGCACGACCGTCAGCGTGCCGCCACGCTTCAGGCCGGGGGCGGCCTCGTGGTTGATGAAGGTGACGTGGATGAACAGGTTCACCCGGCTTGTACGGCGCAGACGCATGAAATCCACATGCGTCGGCTGGTCCTTGACCACGTCGCGCTGGACGCCGCGGCAGATGACGCGCACGTCGTCCTGCCCGGCGACCTTCAGGTTGAAGAGCGTCGACAGGAACCTGCCGCGCTTCAGACGCTTCAGAAGCGCGTTGTATTCGATGTTGATGGCCACCGGGTCTTGCCCGCCGCCATAAACGATTCCGGGTACGTTGCCCTCACGACGAGCTTGACGAGCGGCCCCCTTGCCTGTCCCCGTCCGTACCTCGGCGTGAAAATCAGGGATTTCACCAGCCATTGAGGTTCTCCATAAATTAAGCCCGCCGCCCTCCAAGGGTGTGCGACGCGACCGGGGCGCTATAGCGGGGAATGCAGGCCGGGGAAAGCCCGGAAATGCGGGCCGGCTCCCGCCCTCGGTGTCAGGTGATGGCGCAGCAAGCTCGCTTGCCGTGTCGCATCGGTCGAGATACCTCAGCGACTTGCGCGGAGTTGCCATGTCGATCCTTGCCACCCTTGCCGTCGCACGCCCGGCCATCGCCGCCTTCGCGGCCATGGGGATCGTTTGGGGCACCTTCGCGGCGGTGCTGCCCGACCTCATGGTGCAGCTTGACGTGGCCGAGGCCCGGCTGGGCGTCCTGCTGTTGTTCACGCCGGTTGCGGCGGTGCTGGCGATGCTTGCGGGCCCCATGATTGGTGCGGCCCTTGGGCGGGTGGCGCTGCCGGTCGCCGCCATTCTGATGGCGCTGTCCTTTGCGCTGCCGGGACAGGTTACGGTCGTCTGGCTTTTCCCGCTGGCTATGATGGCTTGCGGGGCTGCGACCGGCCTGACCGACGTGCTGATGAACGCCCGTGTCGCGGTCCTTGAGGATGAGCGCAAGCTGCACCTGATGAACCTCTGCCACGCGGCCTATTCGTTTGGCTATGCCGGTGGCGCCATCGCCACGGGGGCGATGCGCGCTGATGGCTGGCCGCCCGAGGCGGTGATGGGTACGATGGCGGGTGCGGCGCTGATCATGGCGCTTTGCACCGTCGAGCGTGACGGCACGATCCGCGGCCTTGCGCGCCCGACCGACGGCACGGCCAGATCGCTTGGCATGGTGCCGGTGATCGGCGGGGGGATCGTCCTGATCGCTTTCCTGACCGAGAACGCAGCCGAGAACTGGTCGGCCCTGCATATCGAGAAGACGCTTGGCGGATCACCCGCCGAGGGTGCTCTCGGGCCCGCCGTGCTGGCCCTGACCATGGGATTTGCGCGGCTCGTGGGGCAGGGGATCGCCATGCGCGTCGATCCGGTCAGGCTGCTGCGCGCGGGCGCTGTCGTGTCCTGCTGCGGTGCGCTCCTTGCAGCGCTCGCTGTCAGTCCGATCATGGCCTATGCGGGCTTTGTCGTGATGGGAATCGGATCGTCGGTTATCGCGCCCACCGCCTTTTCGATGGTGGGGCGGCTTGCCGCGCCCGAGGCGCGTGCCCGTGCAGTGGCAAGGGCAACCGTCTTCGGCTACTTCGGCTACTTCTTCGGCCCGCCGATGCTGGGGTTCCTTGCGGGCACCTTCGGGCTTCGGATGGCCTTCGTCTTCGCCGCCGGGATGCTTCTGCTCGTGCTGGTCCTTGCCCCGCTCATGCTGCGGAGAAGGCCCGCGCTGGCGTGACGCCCAGCCCAGGCAAGCTCAGGCCCACTCGCCCTCGAACCCCTTGGGCACCAGCAGGTTGTCGCGGCTCACCTGCGTGATGTCCCGCTCGCCGATCAGCGCCATCGTGATGTCGAGCTCTTTCTGGATCACCTCGAGGGCGGTGGTCACCCCCGCCTCGCCCATCGCCCCCAGCCCGTAGATGTAACTGCGACCGATGTAGGTGCCCTTCGCGCCCATCGCGACCGCCTTGAGCACGTCCTGGCCCGACCGGATGCCGCCATCCATGTGGACCTCAACCTTGTCACCGACCGCCCGGGCGATCTGCGGCAGCATGCGGATCGAGGACAGCGCCCCGTCAAGCTGCCGCCCGCCGTGGTTCGAGACGATGATCGCGTCGGCCCCGAAATCGGCGGCGCGCTGCGCGTCCTCGACGTCGAGGATGCCCTTGAGGATGAACTTGCCGCCCCAGGCGTCGCGGATGCGGCGAACCTTGGTCCAGTCGAGTTGCGGATCGAACTGCTCCTTGGTCCAGCTCATCAGCGAGCCGAGGTTTCCGACGCCCTTGGCATGACCCACGATGTTGCCGAAGCTGCGCCGCTTGGTGCCTAGCATACCCAGCCCCCAATGCGGCTTGGTGGCGAGGTTCAGCATGTTCTTCAGGGTCATGCGGGGCGGGGCGGTGAGGTCGTTCTTCAGGTCCTTGTGGCGCTGCCCGAGGATCTGGAGATCAAGCGTCAGCACAAGGGCAGAGCAGCGCGCCTTCTTCGCCCGCTCGATCATGCCATCCACGAAAGCCTCGTCGCGCATGACGTAAAGCTGGAACCAGAAGGGCTTTGTCGTATGGGCGGCAACATCCTCGATCGAGCAGATCGACATGGTCGAAAGTGTGTAGGGCACGCCGAACGCCTCGGCGGCGCGGGCCGCCTTGATCTCGCCGTCCGCGTGCTGCATCCCGGTCATGCCGACCGGAGCCAGCGCCACTGGCATCGAGACCGGCTCGCCGACCATCGTCGTCGCGGTCGTGCGCCCGGTCATGTCGACCGCGACCTTCTGGCGCAGGCGCAACTGGGCGAAGTCGGTCGTGTTCTCGCGGAAGGTCTGTTCGGTGTAGCTGCCGCTTTCGCAATAGTCGAAGAACATGCGCGGCGTGCGCCGCCTGTACATCTGCTTCAGATCGTCGATGCAGGTGATGACGGGCACGGGCGGCTCCTCGCAGACTGGTTAGGTTTGCTTACCAATCGCCCGTCCGAAGATCAATCGGCGCAGGGCGCCAGCGGCGCTATGCCCGATGCGCCCCTGCGGCAAGGCTCGTAACGAAGGCAAGCACCTCGGCCAGGGGCTTGCCTGCGCCGATCTCCTTCACGATCGCCGATCCGACGACGCAGCCGTCTGCGACCCCGGCGATCGCCTGTGCGGCCTCGGGCGTCGTTATGCCGAAGCCCACGATCACGGGCAGGTCCGTCATCGCCTTGATCCGTGCGACCTCTGGGCCGACCTCCGCCGCCTGTGCGACGGCGGCGCCGGTGATCCCGGTGATCGAGACGTAGTAGACGAAGCCCGACGTGTTCCGCAGCACCGTCGGAAGGCGGCGGTCATCGGTGGTGGGCGTGGCGAGGCGGATGAAGTTCATCCCCGCCGCCTGCGCGGGAAGGCAAAGCTCGTCATCCTCCTCGGGGGGTAGGTCGACCACGATCAGGCCGTCGATCCCGGCCGCCACGGCATCCGCCAGAAACCGGTCGACGCCCCGGCTGAAGATCGGGTTGTAGTAGCCCATCAGCACGATGGGGGTGTCCTGGTCGGTTGCCCGGAAGGTGCGGACCATTTGCAAGGTCCGCTCCAGCGTTTGCCCGCCCATCAGGGCGCGCTGTCCGGCAAGCTGGATCGTGGCACCGTCGGCCATCGGATCGGTGAAGGGCATGCCCAGTTCGATGATGTCCACGCCCGCGCCCGGCAGGCCCTGCATGACCGCAAGCGACCCGTCGTAGTCGGGATCGCCTGCCATGATGTAGGCCACGAAGGCCTTGCGCCGCTCGGCCTTCAGGCGGGCGAAGCGGGTATCGAGTCTGGTCATCCGAAGCGGCCCTCGCACAGTGCCCGAGCGGTGTGCGACAGCGGCGGGCGGAAATCAATGCCCGCCCGCGCGGGCAGCGGCGCTTGCCTCGGGCGGTGGGCTTGCCTAGAAGCCCGTGACACGGCGCGAAAGGGCGGATCATGGGTTTTCGGATGGGCATCGTCGGCTTGCCGAATGTGGGCAAGTCCACCCTGTTCAACGCGCTGACCCGCACGGCGGCGGCGCAGGCGGCGAACTTTCCGTTCTGCACGATCGAGCCGAACGTCGGTGAGGTCGCGGTGCCGGATGCGCGGCTCGAGACGCTTGCCGAGATCGCGCAGTCCAAGCAGGTCATCCCGACGCGTATGACGTTCGTCGACATCGCGGGCCTCGTGCGCGGCGCCTCGAAGGGCGAGGGCTTGGGCAACCAGTTCCTCGCCAACATCCGCGAATGCGATGCCATCGCCCATGTGCTGCGCTGCTTCGAGGATGGCGACATCACCCATGTCGAGGGGCGGATCGACCCGGTCGCCGATGCCGAAACCATCGAGACCGAACTGATGCTGGCCGACCTCGAGTCGGTGGAAAAGCGCCTTGCGGGGCTCGCGCGCAAGATCAAGGGCGGCGACAAGGATGCGGCCGACCAGGACCGGCTTTTGCGCGCCGCGGTGGTGGCGCTCGAGGCTGGAAAGCCCGCGCGGACGCTGACGATCGCCGATGACGATCAGCGGGCGTGGCGGCTGTTGCAACTGCTGACCGCGAAGCCCGTCCTTTACGTCTGCAATGTCGAGGAGGCGTCGGCCGCTTCGGGCAACGCCCAGTCGGCGCGTGTCGCCGCGATGGCGGCGGCGCAGGGCGCTGCCTCGGTCGTGATCTCGGCCCGGATCGAGGAAGAGATCAGCCAGCTTGCCGCCGACGAGGCCGAGATGTTCCTGTCCGAAATGGGACTCGAGGAGGCGGGCCTCGACCGGCTGATCCGTGCGGGCTACGCGCTGCTGGGGTTGCAGACCTATTTCACCGTCGGCCCCAAGGAAGCGCGGGCCTGGACCATTCCGAAGGGCACCTTCGCGCCGCAGGCGGCGGGCGTGATCCACGGCGATTTCGAGAAGGGCTTCATCCGCGCCGAGACCATTGCCTATGACGACTACGTCGCAGGCCGGGGCGAGGCAGGGGCGAAAGAGGCGGGCAAGTTCCGCGTCGAGGGAAAGACCTATGAGGTGAAGGACGGCGACGTCCTGCACTTCCTGTTCAGCGGCTGACCGTCAGAACGAGTGGCGCAGCCGCAGCCCGACGGAATTGCGCCCCGGATTGGTGTCGCCTGTATTCGCGTTCGAGATATGCGAAAAGGCGACCGACAGGCTGAAGTTCGGGGCAATGGTGCGCCCTATGCCGATCTGGCTGTGGATCTCGAATTCGCTGCCAAGGTCGAAGGACCGCGACCCCGCTTCGTAATAGCCGGGCACGATCGCGCCTTCGAGGAACCAGACCTCGCCCAGGGGCAGGTCGGCGGCAAGGCCGGCCCCGAGAAAGCTGTTGCTCTCGCTGTCGGTGCTGGCGCGCACCGCAAAGCCAAGCCGCACCTGCCCGAGCGTGGTGAACTCTCGCGCAAGGTATTCGACGGCGATGCCGGTCGGACGGTCCTCGTCCGAGGGGGCCTCGCTGGTGTAGAGTTCCAGCACGACGGCCTGCGCCTTGGCCTGCTGGACGCCCAGCGCAAGAAGGCCGGTGAGAAGGGCGGTTCTGGCGGACATGGCTGGCTCCGGACGGCGCAACGTTCGGAAAAGGCATGTGCGCG
>JANPJD010000126.1:0-7614 GCA_031425325.1 Rhodobacterales bacterium
AACTGGTGAGGCGTCGGCCGCGCCTTTACTCGGGCAGCCGCATCGCCTCGACCCGCCGGTTCTGCGCGCGCCCCTCTTCGGTCGCGTTGCTCGCGCGCGGCACGAGATAGCCCACGCCCTCGGCCTCGATCTGCCCGGCAGGAATGCCGAAAGCCTCGACAAGCCGAGTTCGGACCGAGGCGGCCCGGTCGCGCGACAGCGCGATGTTCCCTGCGAGGGCGCCCGACGCATCGGTATGCCCGACGAGCACGATCCGCGCGTCTGGATTGGCCTTCAGCCAATCGGCCAGCCGCAGAAGCGAGGGAAACTCTCCGTCCCCCAGCCGCGCTGCGCCACTATCGAAGACCAGATCGTCGAGGGCGAAGGTCCGCGACGCCAGTGCCGCGTCGATGTCGAGGGTAGCGGGGTCCTGCGGTACAGTCCCGGCGTCGGTCCGCACGGGTGGCGTGAATGCGGCGCCGCCGACTTGGGTCACCTGCACGAAGCCTGATTGGGGCGATCGGCTGACAAGCAGGCTCAACGCCTCGGGGCCCGCAGGGCCGTTGCGCTGGGCGGACAGGAACCGGAAGTCGCCGAGATCGACATGCATGTCCGGTTCGGGCAGCACCTCGGTCGAGTAGCGGAAGTCGAAGCCGCCGCAGGCTTCGGTCTCGCATTCGAAGACGACGCGCCAGCCCCGCGCTTGGAGTTGCGCGCGCAGGGGCTCCAGAAGTTCCAGCGATGTCGCGCCGGGCAGGTCTACCCGCCAGGCGGTCTGCAACAGTGGCCCCTCGACGGTGCGTGTAGGCACCTGCCCGTCGCTCCAGGGTCCGGTCGGCAGGGCATAGCTTCCAAGTGCCTCGCGCCGCTCGCCCGAAAGGTCGGCCGGACCGGGAAACTCCAGCGACGTATCGGCCTGCGCCGCCGAGCACAAAAGACAGAGGCAAAGGCAAAGCGCGCGGCTCATGGTGCGATCCTGTAGTGGTATCGTCCGGCCTCGGTCATGCCGAGGCGCGCATACAACGCACGAGCGGGCAGATTGGCCTCGGTCACTGCGAGGGTCAGGTGGCTTGCCCCCTGCGCGGCGGCCCAGGCGGCGGCATGACGGACAAGATCGCTGGCGCTGCCGCGTCGCCTCAGCTCAGGGACCACTTCTATCGCGTGAACCATCGCCAGAGCGTTGTGACAGGCGACGAAGGCGGCCCCCGAGGGGCGGTCCGCCGTGCGCGCGAGGATCGCGGCGCGTGGGCCGGTCACCCGCTCCATCACCGCCTGGCGGGCGGGTCCGACGCCCCCTTCCGCCCAGATGCGGCACACGATCTGCAGCGGCGGCCAATGCGCGAAGCCCGTCATGGGTGGCGGCTCCGGGTCGAACAGGCCCAGCGGGGCCTCGTAAAGCACCGTCGGGTCCGACACTGCGTATCCGCGCAGGGCAAGCTCTGCGTCGAGGGCACCGTCCGCTTCGCCCAGCCGAAAGATCGGCGCCTGACCCATCGCGCGCATAGCGACCTCGGCCGCATCGAGGTCCGGCGGCGACCACGGACCGCAAGGCGTGGCCGCCGAAACGCGCTGTCCGCCAGCAAGCCCCTCGCGCAGCCGGAACGGCCCCTCTTCGCGCACCGAGGCGGGCGGCCAGGTGGCCTCGAGCGCCGCGTCGAGCGCTTGCCGCGCGATCACCCGCCGTCCTCGGGGAACAGCGCGGCGAGGCGGGTCATTGCGGCCGCGATTCGTCCGGGATCGGTGCCGCGAACCACGAGGTTTGTCCCGTGCGCTCCGTTCTGAAGGAAGGGATAGCTGCCCATCGACAGGTCGGGAAACTCGGCGGCAAGCGCGCCGAACGGCCCCGCGATGTCGCCCTCGCCCCGGTTCACCCGCAGCGACTGGCTGAGAAGCGGTTTGCCTCCGGTGATCCGGGGCAGGACCGAGGCGACCATCGCCTGAAAGATGTTGGGCACCCCAGCCATGACATGCACATTGCCAAGCGAAAAGCCGGGCGCAGACGAGACCGGGTTGTCGATCAGCCGCGCGCCTTCGGGGATGCGTGCCATCCGCAGGCGGGCCTCGTTCAACTCAAGCCCCGACCGCGCGTAATGCGCGACGAGGATCTGGCGCGCATCCTCGCGCACGCCGATCGTGGCACCGAAGGTGGCTGCGATGGCATCTGCGGTGATGTCGTCATGCGTGGGGCCGATGCCGCCGCTGGTGAAGACGTGGTCATGCGCGGCGCGCAGTGCGTTGACCGCAGCCACGATGGCCGACTGCTCGTCGGGAACGACGCGCACCTCACGCAGGGCGACGCCGTGGCGGGTCAACTCGCCCCCCAGATAGTGCGTGTTGCCGTCGCGCGTGCGCCCCGACAGGATTTCGTCGCCGATCACCAGCATGGCGGCGGTGGGATTTGGCATGCGACGCTCCATCCGTGATGATGCCTTGGTATAGGCGTGGGGAAGGGGGGTTTCAAACCCCCCGGCGGTCCGGCCCCTCTGGCCAAGGCGGGGCACCTCGCCTATCTAGGGCCTTGGGCAGAGGATGGGTCCTTGTACGAGACGCGCGGCCGCATCACCCGGGATGGCATCCGGATTTACGAGGCCGATGACTTCGCGGGCATGGCCGCAGCGGGGCGGGTTGCGGCCGAGATCCTCGATCTGGTCGCGCCGCTGGTGCAGCCCGGCGTCACGACCGAGGCGCTCGACGCCTTCATCACCGACGAGGTCGCGCGGCGCGGTGTTGTCTCGGCCACCATTGGCTACAAGGGCTACCAGCACGCAAGCTGCATTAGCGTGAACCATGTTGTCTGCCACGGAATTCCAGGGCCGAAGATCCTGAAGGATGGCGACATCCTGAACATCGACGTGACTGTGATCGTCGACGGTTGGTTCGGCGACACGAGCCGGATGTATGTCGCGGGTGAATTGCCGCGCAAGTCCGAGCGTCTGATCGAGGTCACCCACGACGCGCTGATGAAGGGGATCGAGGCTGTACGCCCGGGCGCCACCTTCGGCGACATCGGCCACGCGATCCAGACCTTCGTCGAGGCGAACCGGATGAGCGTCGTGCGCGACTTCTGCGGTCACGGGCTTGGCCGCGTGTTCCACGCGCCGCCGAACGTGCTGCATTATGGCCGCCCTGGAACCGGCGCCGTGCTCGAGGAAGGCATGATCTTCACCATCGAGCCGATGGTGAACCTCGGCCGTCCCGAAACCAAGGTGCTGGCAGATGACTGGACGGCGGTGACGCGCGACAAGTCGCTGTCGGCACAGTTCGAGCATTCGGTCGGCGTGACGGCGACGGGGGCAGAGATCTTCACCCTGTCGCCTGCGGGCCTCTTCCATCCGACCTGGGCCCGCCCCGCGTGACGCTGGCCCGCTGGGCAGTCCTTGTCCTTGCGCTGATCGGCGCGCTGGTCTCGATCCGTCAACTCGAGGCTGTCCGCTCGGGCATCGAGATCACGTCGCTGTCGGTCGGCACGACCCCTGCAACAGTCTGGAAGATGCCCGGAACCGTGCGCGCGCCGGTTGTCGTGATCGCGCACGGCTTTGCGGGTTCGCGCCAGATGATGGAAGGCTTTGCACTTGCGGCGGCGCGCGCAGGCTACATCGCGGTCAGCTACGACCTTCAGGGGCACGGGCGCAACCCGGTGCCTATGTCGGGCGATGTCACCCAGACCTCGGGCACCACGCAGGTGATGATGGACGAGATGGGCCGCGTGTCAGAGGCGGCGCTGGCGCTGCCCGGGGCCGACGGGGGGCTGGCGCTGGTCGGCCACTCGATGGCGTCTGACATCGTCGTGCGGCAGGCGATCCGCGATCCGGCCGTGCAGGCCGTCGTGGCCGTGTCGATGTTCTCGCAGGCAGTCAGCGCGGACGAACCGCGCAACCTTCTGGCGGTCGCGGGTGCCTGGGAGGGGATGCTGGCCGCCGAGGCGCTGCGGGCCGTGCGGCTTGTAGGTCCGCAAGCCGAGCTTGGCGAAACTGTTGGCGATTTCGGCCCAGGCACGGCGCGTCGGGCTGTCCTTGCCCCCTCGGTCGAGCATGTGGGGGTGCTTTATGCACCGACCACCTTGCGTGAGATGCGCGACTGGCTGGGGGCGGCCTTCGGCATGCCGTCGACTGCCGAGGTGCCCGCGCGGGGCGGATGGATTGCGCTTCTGATGGTCAGCGTCGTGGCACTTGGCTGGCCGCTTGCGGGGGCGCTGCGCGGCTTTCGGGCGCGGACGGCCCCGGTCAGGCTCGGGCCCGTCGCCTTCTGGAGCGCGCTTCTGCTGCCCGCCGTTGTCGTGCCGCTGGTCCTCTGGCCGGTCGAGATCCGGGTGCTGCCCGTCCTAGTGGCCGACTACCTCGCGATGCATCTCGGGCTCTACGGGTTCGCGGTTCTCGGGATGGTTGGCGCGTTCGGAGGTCTGCGCGCGGACGGTCGCCGGGCAGCGCTTGCGCTGGCTGTGCCAGTCGCGCTGTTCGGGATCGTGTTGTTCGGCGGGATGCTCGACCGCTATGTCGCGTCGTTCCTGCCGGTCGGCGGGCGCTGGGCCGTTCTGGTTGCGATGGTCGCCGGCGCGGTGCCGTTCCTGCTGGCCGATGCGGTCCTGACCGAAGGCGGGCGCGCGGGCCTGATCCGCACGGTCGCGGTCCGGGCGGTGGCGCTTGCCTCGCTGGCGCTCGCAGTCGCGCTGAACCTCGAGCGGCTGTTCTTCCTCATAATCATCCTGCCGGTGATCCTGCTGTTCTTCGTGCTGTTCGGCACGGTCGGCGGCTGGGTCGGCCGTGCCACGCTGCGGCCCGCCGCGGCAGGAATCGGACTTGGCGTCTTCCTAGGCTGGGCGCTGGCGGTCACGTTCCCGATGTTTGCCCTGTAGCCGCGTCGGCCCGGAGCAGGGTCACGACCGTCTCGCCGTAGCGCCGCTGGTCAAGCCGCAGGAAGCCGCGCGGCACAAGGGGGGGCCGTGCCTCTTCCCAGACGATCAGGGCATCCGGCGCAATCCAGCCGCCCGCAGCGCAGGCCGCCAGCGCCGCCTCGCCCAGGCCTTTGCCGTAGGGCGGGTCGAGGAACACGAGCGGAAAGGGCGCGCCGTCGTTCGGGCCAAGCGTCCGCGCGTCGCGGCGTAACGGCGCGGTCGCGCCCTCGGCCCGCATCAGTGCCACGTTTGCACGGATCAGCGCCTGCGCTGCGCGGCCGTCATCGACGAAGGTGACATGCGAAGCCCCCCGGCTCAGCGCCTCGAGCCCGAGCGCGCCGGTCCCCGCGAAGAGGTCGAGCACTCGCGCGCCGCTCAGCGGGTCGCCGTATCCGCCGTTCACCAGCAGATTGAACACAGCCTCACGCACCCGGTCGGAGGTGGGGCGCAGATGCGCCGCCGCATCACCCGCGCCCACTTCGGTCAGGCGCAGGCCGCGCCGGGCGCCGCCAATGATCCGCATCAGCGCAACAGGGCCTTAAGGTCGGACGCCGGGTCGGCGACGGCCCCGGGATCGACGCTGCGCCCGGTTTCGAGCAGCCGCTTGCCCACCATGTAGGCACGCGGGTCGTTCACCGCGTCGACCGCGAGGAACGTGTCGCCCCGGAAGTACCAGAACGAGACCGCATCGCCCACGGGCCCCCGCGTGACGACCCTGTCATGGCCGGTGTTGAGCCCCGCGATTTGAAGCTTCGCGTCGTACTGATCCGACCAGAACCATGGGACCGGAACATAGTCGAGCGCCGCCCCCAGGATGTTGTCGGCCACCACCTCGGCCTGGTCGATGGCGTTCTGGACGCTCTCCAGACGCAGCCGACCGCCCTGCCAGGGAAAGCTCGCGCAGTCGCCCGCCGCCCAGATGTGCGGGTCGGACGTGCGCCCCCGCGCGTCGGTACGGATGCCGTTGTCTATCGCAAGGCCCGCAGCCTCGGCGAGCGCGCAGGCAGGCAGGATGCCGACGCCCGCGATCACGAAATCCGCCGGAATCTCTCGTCCGTCCGTCAGGCGCGCGGCAACGACATGGCCCGCCTCGCCGACCAAGCGCTCGAGCCCCGTCGCCTCGAGGATGCGGACACCATGCGCCTGGTGCAGGGCGCGCAGGTGGTCCGCCGTTTCAGAGGCGGCGACACGCGCAAGGATGCGCGGCGCCATCTCGAGCACCGTCACGTCGAGGCCAAGCTTCGCCGCGACCGCAGCCGACTCGAGCCCGATATAGCCGCCACCCACGATCACGAGGCGTCGCCCGGCCACGAACTCGGGCCGCTGCGCGTCGACATCGGCAAGCGTGCGGACCACATGCACGCCCCGAAGTTCGCCGCCAACGGCCGCCGGAAGCCGGCGGGGCACCGAGCCTGTTGCGAGGACTAGGTGGTCGTAGGCCATCTCTTCGGTGCCAAGCATGATCCGGCGGCGCCCGGCGTCGATGCCGGTCACGGCGGTGCCAAGGCGAAGGGTGATCGCCTGATCGGCATAGTAGTCGGCCGACCGCAGGGCGAGCCGGTCCATGCCCATCTCGCCCAAGAGGTAGCCCTTCGACAAAGGCGGACGCTGGTAGGGCAGGGCGCTTTCGGCCCCGATCAGCGTGATGGGGCCGCCATGCCCCTGCTGGCGCAGCCGCGCCACGACCGAGACCCCCGCCTGCCCGGCACCGACGACGACGACATGGGTCACGGTTGGCACCTCACGCTCTGGCATCTGCCGCGCCGGACCCTATAACCGCCGGGCTAGGATGTGCAACGAACGAGGGATGACCGACCATGATTTCCGCAGGTGACAGGCTGCCAGATGCCACCCTTTGCCAGATCGGCGATGCCGGTCCGGAACAGGTCTCGCTGAGCGAGCGCGTGACGGGCCGCCGCGTCGTTCTGTTCGGCCTGCCGGGCGCCTATACCGGCACCTGCACGACCGCGCATGTCCCGAGCTTCATCCGCACGCGCTCGGCATTCGAGGCGAAGGGTGTGGACGAGATCATCTGCGTCTCGGTCAACGATCCCTTCGTGATGAAGGCCTGGGGCGAGTCGACCGGGGCCGCGAAGGCGGGCATCACGATGCTGGGCGACGCCGATGGAAGCCTTGCCGGGGCGCTGGGGCTGGAGTTCTCGGTCCCGGCCATCGGGCTTCTGGGGCGCATGAAGCGCTTTGCGCTGCTGGCCGAGGACGGGGTCGTGACGGTCGTCCATGTCGAGGAGAACGCAGGCGTCTGCGAGGTGTCGGGTGGCGAGGCTCTGCTGGCCGCGATCTGATCGCGTGGCGGGCGCCGGGGGGCTCGCCCCCCGGACCCCCGAGGGTATTTGCGCCGAAACGAAGCCGGGAAGAGTCAGCGGTTTGCGGTCTGGCAGAGGCTCTCGTTCGGCGCGTCCTGCGCGGTTTCGACCGTGGCGCTGCCTGCGAGACGGTCTATCCGGGTGGCGAGGTCGAGGTCGAGAATGCTGAGGCCGCCGCAGTCATGGGTGGTCAGGGTGATGTCGACGATGTTGTAGGTGTTCGACCATTCGGGGTGGTGGTTCAGCTTCTCGGCGACAAGCGCCACGCGCGACATGAACCCCCAGGCCTCGACGAAGCTGCCGAACTTCAGGACCTTGCGGATTGCGTCGCGGCCCGGCACCGCGCGCCAGCCGGTCACGCCGAGGGCGGGCAAGCGGGTGGCGCGGTCGGCATCGGTCAGGGGCTGGGTCATCGAGGTC
>JANPJD010000127.1:0-38581 GCA_031425325.1 Rhodobacterales bacterium
GCAGTTCCACAACTTGCTGGCCGATCAGGAACAACGACCGAAGCCTTCCGGTTTGGCAGATCACCGTTCTGCAGCGCGTCGGACCCCGCCCATTCCATCCTTGCTTTCCGGCGCAACTTGCACCGGACGCGCGTTGCGAGCATCTCTTGATCTGAACAGAGGAGCATCCGATGCTGAAATCCTTGCCGCTTGCCGCGCTGGCCGTGGTGACCCTGGCCCTGCCGGTGTCGGCAGACACCATTCGTGTCGGCATGTCCGGCGGGTATTTCCCTTTCACCTTTGTCCGGCAGGACGAGCTTCAGGGGTTCGAGGTTGATCTGATGAATGCGCTTGCGGCAAAGACCGGCGACACGGTCGAGTTCTCGACGATGTCGTTCTCGGGCCTGATCGGCGCGCTGGAGTCGGGACGCATCGATACGATTGCCAACCAGATCACCATCACGCCGGAACGTCAGGCGAAGTTCGCCTTCAGCCAGCCTTATGTCTATGACGGGGCGCAGGTGGTCGTGAAGAAGGGCAACGAGACCGAGATCACCGGGGTCTATAGCCTCAAGGGCCGCACGGTCGCGGTGAACCTGGGCTCAAACTTCGAGCAATTGCTGCGCGGACTGCCTTTTGCGGACCAGATCGACATCCGCACCTACGAGAGCAACATCGAACAGGACACGGCGCTTGGCCGGGTCGATGCCTTCGTGATGGACCGGGTGTCCTCGGCGCAGGTCATCAAGGAAAGCCCGTTGCCGCTGGCACTGGCGGGCGAGCCGTTCAGCGAGATCCAGAACGCGCTGCCCTTCCGCAACGATGCCGAAGGCGAGGCGCTGCGCGACCGGCTCGACGCCGCGCTGACCGAGCTGAAGGCCGACGGCACGCTGGCGGCCATCTCTGAAAAATGGCTGGGTCAGGACGTGACCGCGCCGGTCCGCTGACCTGATGCGGGCGCTTGACCTGGACTACATGCTGGGGCTGGTGCCTGTCATTCTTGGCTACGTGCCGCTGACCCTTGGCATGGCGCTGGCCGCAATGATCGCCGCGCTGCTGCTCGCCTGTCTTCTGGCGGTCGAGCGGGTGGTGCGCGTTCCAATCGTGGACTGGGTCGTGCAGCTGTTCATCAGCTTCTTTCGCGGCACGCCGCTGTTGGTGCAGCTTTTCCTTTTCTACTACGGCCTGCCTCAGATCCTGCCCGCCCTCGCCGGGATCAACGGCGTGACGGCCGCGATCATCGGGCTTACGCTACATTTCTCGGCCTATATGGCGGAAAGCATCCGGGCCGCGATCCTGGGCGTCGACCGCAGCCAGTGGGAGGCCGCGCAGGCCGTCGGCATGACCCAAGGCCAATCGATGCGCCGCATCGTGCTGCCGCAGGCGGCGCGCGTGGCTGCCCCGACGCTGGTCAACTATTTCATCGACATGATCAAAAGTACCTCGCTGGCCTTCACCCTGGGCGTGACCGAGATGATGGGCGCGACGCAAAAGGAGGCTGCGGGCAGCTTTCTGTATTTCGAGGCGTTTCTGGTCGTCGCAGTGCTTTACTGGGCCATCGTCGAGGCGCTGTCCTTCCTGCAAAAGCGCCTTGAGTATCGGCTCAACAAGGCCCACGCCCGATGATTGCCATTCGCGGACTGACCAAACGCTTCGGCCCGGTCACGGTTCTGGACAACATCGACCTCGACATTGCCGACGGCGAGCATGTGGCGATCATCGGACCGTCCGGCACGGGCAAGTCCACCCTGCTCCGATGCATGAACTATCTCGACCGGCCCGACAGCGGTGTCATCCGCATCGGGGATCTGACCGTGGATACGGCCACTGCCCGGCCTGCCGAGGTTCTGGCCCTGCGCCGCCGCACGGCCTTCGTGTTCCAGAACTACGCGCTTTTCGCCAACAAGACAGCGCGTCAGAACATCACCGAAGCGCTGATTACCGTGCAGCGCAAACCCCGTGCCGAGGCCGAGGCGCGGGCGGACGCGATCTTGCGGGAAACCGGGCTGGCGGACAAGGCAGGGTCCTACCCCGCGGCGCTTTCGGGCGGCCAGGCGCAGCGCGTGGGCATCGGTCGCGCAATGGCCCTTGATGCGGCGCTGATGCTGCTGGACGAGCCGACCTCGGCGCTGGACCCGGAATGGGTGGGCGAAGTGCTGGAACTGCTGCGCCGGGTGGCCGAGCGGCGGCAGACCATGCTGATCGTGACGCACGAGATGCAGTTCGCCCGTGAGATCGCCGACCGGGTGATCTTCATGGACGGCGGGCGCATCGTCGAGCAGGGACCGCCCGAACAGCTGTTCGACGCGCCGCAGGATAGCCGGACGGAAAGCTTCCTGCGCCGCGTCAGATGAAGTCCGACGCCGAGCGATGAGGTGATCTGCACCAAGCCGGGGCGGCTCAACTGGCGCTGACGCCTCTCGATGTGCCGAAGCCGCCGCGCGAGGACGCCGTCGCCTGTGTCATCGGCGGCTTGTCGAAGGTTGCGGCCGGGCGGGTGAACTGGTTGGCCGAAAGTTTGCCCTTGCCCGCATTCGACGAGTAGACCGAGCTTCCGGCAGCATTGGCGAACCTGCCGTCAGGTGTGCGGTAAAGCGGCTGCGCCGCTGCGACGCCGCGCCCGCCCAGCATGTTGCCGATCAGATAGCCCGCAAGCAGCGGCATGAAGATCGAGCCCGAGCCGCCCGGCTGGGCCTGCTCTTCGCTGCCGCAAGCCCCTTCGCCATGCTGCTGTTCGCAGACCGCCAGACTGTCGTAGCGGGGGGCCGCCTCGACATGCAGGGTCTCGGCTTCGGCAAAGGCGGTGGCGCATTGCTCGACGGTAAAGGCGCTGCCCGGACCGGCGGCTGCCTGACAGCTTTTCAGGTCCGGAAAGGCCTGGGCGTCAACCTCTTCCTCGGTGCAGCCGACCAGCCCGAACGCCGCCGCCCCGAAGATTGCGAGGGCGACATGCGAAGATCGTTTTCTCATGACAGAACCTTTCCGAGCCGTCAGTCGCGGATGAAATGGGGTTTGAACCGTGACAGATCCTGAGTGATATGGGCGCGATCCTCGCGGATGCCTATCCCCGCGCAGCGCTGGCCGACGATCCAGGCACCGATTACCGGGCGAAAGCCGTCGAACACAGGCAGGGGCTGATAGGCCTGAACCACGCGGGGGTAGTTGTCGTAGTCGCGTCTGACCGAGCTTTCGACGCTGCGGCCGCCCGCAACGATGTCCACCGACGCCCCCTCGCGCGAGAAGAGCGGCTTCGAGACATACCCCGCCTTCAGCGCCTCGGCGGCGCGGTCGAACGCGGGCTGCACGGCGGCTGCTGCCTGACCGCCGCCCTTCAGGGCGGCTGCGATATCGGCCTCGAAAAATGCCGGCAGCAGGTTGGGATGGCCTTCGAACATCTGCCACAACACCGGCAGAAGGCCTTTGTTCGACAAGACCGCCTTCCAGGCCGGTTCCAGAAGCATCGTCCCCGATCTGGCGAGATGCGCGGCATACTCCTCGCGCAGCAGGTCTTCCCAAGGATAAAGCTTGAAGAGCGTGCCGATCACCCGGTCCTGGTCGTCGAGGAACTGGCCTTTATCGGACAGCCCCATGCGTTCGAGATCGAAGTAGTGCGCGCCGAGGCCCGCCTCGCGCGCAGCCCAGCCCATCGCCTCGACCGTGGCATATTCCTCGGCGTTGCCTCCCATTGCGGTGAAATGCAGGTCGGTGTCGCGGGGAAACAGCGAACTAAAGCGCTCGACCAGGGCTTCGTGTATCCCGTTGAACTGATCGTCCCCCTCCAGCAGGACGCCGTGGCCGATCTGCTCTTCAAGCCAGGCCCACTGGAAGGACGCGCTCTCGTACAGCGAGGTCGGCGTGTCGGCGTTGTATTCAAGCAGTTTGGCCGGGCCATAGCCGTCATAGACCAGGTCGAAGCGGCCATAGATCTCGGGCTCATTGCGGTGCCAGCTGTCAGCGACAAGATCGCGATGCTGCGGCGGAACGCACAGCCGGTCCATCAGCTCTTCGCTGGTCAGGATGCGGTCGACCGCCTCGCGGCACATGGCGTGCAGAAGGGTCGCGGGATCTTCAAGATCGGTCTCGATCTGCGCCAGGCTGAACCGGTAGGCAGAGGTTTCATCCCAGTAGGGCTCTCCGTGCATGTCGGCGAAGGTGAAGCCAAGCTCGACAGCCTTTTCGCGCCAATCGGGACGTTCGGGTAGGGATATCTTGTCCATTCCGCCTCCATGACCCCGAATGTGCAAAATGCCCTAACCCGGATCGGGTCAAGCGCAAAGCTACCACTCAGACATCAACATTGCGCGTGACCGGGCGCCAGAGCCAGCCAGCCGCTTCAGGGATCGGGTGCCTCGAGAAAGCGATACCCGATCCCGGGCTCTGTCGCGATGAAACGCGGGTTTGCGGCGTCGTCGCCCAGCTTCTGTCGCAGCTGGCGGATGTAGACCCGCAGGTACTGGCTGTCCGCGGCATGGGCCGGACCCCAGATCGCCCGCAGGATCATCTCTTGCGTGACCAGACGCCCCCGGTGGCTGGCGAGCATCCAGAGAAGGTCAAATTCGCGGCGCGTAAGGTGCAGGGGGACCCCGTCCATCGCAGCGGAATGATCGGCTGCGTCGATTTGCAGCGGGCCGATGGCAAGGACGGACGGCACAGCCTCGGCCCCCCGATCCCTGAGCAGGCCGCGAACCCGTGCCAGAAATTCCTTCACGCCAAAGGGCTTGACCACATAGTCCTGTGCGCCTGCGTCAAGCGCCTCGACCTTGCCCGCCTCATCGGCGCGGACCGACAGGATAAGGACCGGGGCCTGGCTCCAGCCCCGAAGGTCGCGAAGCACCGACAGGCCGTCGGCATCAGGCAGGCCGAGATCAAGCACGACCAGGGCCGGCGTTTCCCGTGCGACCATCGCCAACCCCTCGCGCGCGGTTCCTGCTTCGATCACGCCGTAGCCTTCGGCCTCGAGCGCCACGCGCAGAAGGCGGCGGATCGGCGCTTCGTCATCGACGACAAGGATGCGGGCATGGGCACTCACGCAGCGACCTCGGGGTTGTGAAGGGGAAGCGCCAGCACGATACGCGTGCCGATGCCGTCGGGCCAGCCCATCTCGGCCCGACCCGACTCGGCACGGATCGTGCCGCCCATCGCCTCGACCAGACCTTTGCAGATCGCAAGACCAAGGCCGGTGCCTGCCCGCTGCCGATCCCCACCGGCGACCCGGTAGAACATGTCGAAGACCCGCGCCTGATCGTCGCGGGGAATTCCCGGGCCCCGGTCGGTCACGGCTACTTCGACGCAGAGGCCCGCGAGGCGGGCGGCGATACCTATTTCGGTCCCCTCGGGCGCATACTTGGCGGCGTTGTCGAGGATGTTGACCAGCACCTGTTCCAGCAGAACCCCGTCGGCGAGGATCAGCGGCAGGTTCGCCTCTAGCTCGACCCGCAGGTCATGCCCGCGCAGGACGCCCTTCATTCGCGAGCGGGCGCCGCCGACGATCTCGGCCACATCCTGCGGCGCAAGCCGGGGCTTGAGGGCTCCGTGGCCGAGGCGCGTCATGTCGAGCAGGTTCTGGACATAGCGGTCCAGTCGCTCGCCCTCTTCGCGGATGTTCTCGGCCAGATCGCGTCGGGCCTCGGGCGGCAGGTCGGCATCGGCCAGATGGCCCGCAGCACCGATGATGGTCACCAGCGGGGTGCGGAGGTCGTGGCTGACGCTATTCAGAAGCGCGGTCCGCAACCGCTCGGTCTCGGTGGCAAGCTGGGTCGCAGCCAGATCCTCGGTCAGCCTCAGCCGTTCCAGCGCCAGGGCAATCTGGTCGATCAGCGCATCCAGAAGCCGCCGGTCGGTGCGGGCAAGCTGGCGATCATCCGCATAGGCGATGCCAAGGATGCCGAGCCGCCGCTCGCCCGCAACCAGCGGCAGGAAGAACCAGCGCGCGGTCGGCAGCGTGTCCGATCCCCGGCCCGCCGCCTCTCCCTTCTCCCAGGCGAATTGGGCGGCGGACTGATCGCGCACGTCCAGACGGTCTTCGGGCGGAAACCCTCCGACGACGCGCAACTCGGCACCGCGCGGCATCAGCAGCAGCGCCTCGCAGCGCAGCGTGGTCGCGACATGGCTGACCGAGGCCCAGATGACATCATCCGCCGTCGCCGCCGCCGCCACCCTGCGACTGAAGTCGTAAAGCTTGTTCGTCCGGTCGGCGATGGCCGCCTGCGCCTCGACACGGGCGCGCAAGCGGGCGGCGAGATTGCCGGTCACCAGCGAGGCAGCCAGAAAGAGGCCCAGCGTCAGCAGTTCGCCCTGCCGCGAAACGTGGAAGGAGTAGCGCGGGTGGGTGAAAAGGAAGTTGTAGGCCATAAAACCAAGCACAGCTGCCGCCATTGCCGGCCCCAGCCCACGACGGCTGGCGACGACGACGACGGCGGTCATGTAGATCACGCTCAGGCTGGCCACCGGGAACAGCTGCTCGGCCGCCCACGAACAGCCCGAGGCGATGGCGACGGCCAAAGCCGACTCGCCCCAGGCGCGCGGTTCCGACCGCAATCGCGGCAGGCGAAAGCGACTGGCCTTCGGCTTTTCATCCGGCTCCGAAGCGACGGTGACCTCGAAAGGCCCGGCCCGGCGCAGAACATCGGTCGCTACATCCTCGGACGTAAGCCGCGCCCAGACCGGACGAGGACGCGGGCGACCGATCACGATGCGGCGCACGTTGCGGTCGCGCGCATAGGTTAGGATCGCCTCGGCCACGTCATGTTCGGCCTCCAGCGTCGCCAGTTCCGCGCCCAGCCGCTCCGCCAGCCGCAGACTGCCCGCCAGTCGGTCCTTGTCCGCTTCGGGCAGGGCTTCCATCCGCGCCTGCGCGACGTTCAGCGCGATCCACTCGGCGCGCGCGCGGTCGGCGCTGCGCTTGGCCACGCGGATCGCCTCGCGCGCGGCGGGGCTTTCGTTGATACAGACGAGGATGCGCTCCTGCGTGGGCCAGGGCCCGGCGATGGCGTTGGCGGCCATATGCTCGCGCAGTTGCGCGTCCACCCGGTCGGCGGCAGCGCGCATCGCGAGTTCGCGCAGCGCGGTCAGGTTGCCCTTGACGAAGAACGACCCCAGCGCGCGGGCCGCCTGATCCGCCGGATAGACCTTGCCCTGCTTCAGACGGTCTACCAGCTCGTCCGGCGGCAGGTCGATCAGTTCGATCTCGTCCGCCATCTCGAGCGCGCCATCGGGCACGGTTTCCCGCACGCGCACGCCCGTGATGCGGGCGACGGTTTCGTTCAGCGTCTCGATGTGCTGGATGTTGAGCGTGGTATAGACGTCGATCCCCGCGGCCAGCACCTCTTCGACATCCTGCCAGCGCTTTTCGTGGCGGCTGTCGTCGGCGTTGCTGTGGGCAAGCTCGTCGATCAGCGCGAGCTGCGGCTTGCGCGCCAGCAGGCCGTCGAGGTCCATCTCAGTCAGCGCGCGGCCCTTGTGGATAACGGGCTTGCGCGCGAGTTGCGGCAAGCCCGCCAGCTTGGCCTGCGTCTCGGCCCGGCCGTGGGTTTCGATCAGCGCGGCCACGACATCGACGCCGTCCGCATGCTTGCGATGGGCGTCGTCCAGCATGGCCCAGGTCTTGCCGACACCGGGGGCCGCACCCAGAAAGACCTTCAGCCGCCCCCGCCCCTCACGCGTGGCCTGCGTCAGAAGCGCTTGGGGAGAGGGGCGGATGTCGGCATCCGGAGTCATTCGGCGGGTTGTCCTTCCCCTTCAGCGGGGGGCATCGGGAAGGCGTCGTCAAGCGCGATGTTGGTAAGAAGCACGTTCACGCGGGTTTCGCCGTAAAGCCCGAGGAACGGACTCTCGATAGCAGCCTCGATCAAGGCCCGCACCGAGCCCGCGTCGGCGCCACGGGCAGCTGCGATCCGGTCAGCCTGCGCCAGCGCGTTTCGGGAGCTAATGTGCGGGTCCAGCCCCGAACCCGAGGCGGTCACGGCATCGATGGGCGCAGGGGTTCCATGCGCCGCCTCCCATACCATCCTGCGTTCGGCGACCGTCGCGATCAGGGTTGCTGACGTCGGCCCGAGGTTCGAGGCGCCCGTACCGGCAGCGTTCCAGTCGCTCGCCGAGGAACGCGGGTACAGCCAGGCATCGCCCGAGAAGGACTGCCCGATCAGCGACGAGCCGATGATGGTGCCATCCGTCTCGATCAGGCTGCCATTGGCGGCAGCGGGGAACAAGACCTGCGCGGCTCCGGTCATCGCCAGCGGATAGGCAAGGCCGGTCAACAGGGTAAAGATCGCAGTCAGGGCGATTGCAGGGCGAAAGTGGCTGAGCATGTCCATGTCCCTCAGACGAGATGAAGGGCGACGAGGCCCATGTCGATGGCCTTGATCCCGACGAAAGGCACGATCAGCCCGCCCAGCCCGTAGATCAGCAGGTTACGTCGCAACAGCGCCGCCGCGCTGGACGGACGATAAGCCACCCCGCGCAGCGCCAAGGGCACAAGCGCCACAAGGATCAGCGCGTTGAAGATCACCGCCGACAGGATTGCGCTTGTGGGCGAGGCCAGCCCCATGACGTTCAGCGCCCCCAGCCCCGGATAAGCCGCGACGAAGATCGCGGGCAGGATGGCGAAGTATTTCGCCACGTCGTTGGCGATGCTGAAGGTCGTCAGCGCACCGCGGCTGATCAGCAGTTGCTTGCCCACCAGCACCACCTCGATCAGCTTCGTCGGGTCGCTGTCGAGGTCGATGAGGTTCGCGGCCTCCTTCGCGGCCGGGGTGCCTGCGTTCATCGCAACCCCCACATCGGCCTGCGCGAGCGCCGGCGCGTCGTTCGACCCGTCGCCGCACATCGCGACCAACCGCCCCCCCGCCTGTTCGCGGCGGATCAGGTCCAGCTTCATCTCGGGTGTCGCCTCGGCCAGAAAGTCGTCCACACCCGCCTCGGCCGCGATGGCGGCGGCGGTCAGGGGGTTGTCGCCGGTGATCATCACGGTTCGGATGCCCATGGCCCGAAGCTCGGCGAAGCGCTCGCGCACGCCGGGCTTCACGATGTCCTTGAGGTGGACCGCGCCGAGGATCTCGGTCCCCTCTGCCACGAGCAAGGGCGTGCCGCCCGACCGCGCGATGGCGTCCACCTGTGCCGCCAGCGCCTGCGCCGGGGTCCGGCCCGTCAGCCGGATCACCGCATCCGTCGCCCCCTTGCGGAAGCTCCGTCCACCCTCGAGGTCAAGCCCCGAAAGGCGGGTCTGCGCAGTGAAGGCCACCGGTTCGGCCCCTTTCGGCATGCCCGGGATCGCCCCCAGCACTTCGCGGGCCTTTTCCACGATGGATTTCCCCTCTGGCGTCTCATCGGCCAGCGAGGCAAGCGCCGCCGCTTCGGCCAGCCGTGCCATGTCCACCCCCGGCGCGGGGATCAGCGCATCCGCCATGCGGTTGCCGAAGGTGATCGTGCCGGTCTTGTCGAGCAACAGCGTATCCACATCGCCTGCCGCCTCGACCGCACGGCCCGACTTCGCGATGACATTGGCCTTCACCAGCCGATCCATCCCGGCAATCCCGATTGCGCTGAGGAGCCCGCCTATGGTGGTCGGGATCAGCGTGACGAACAGCGCGCCCAGCACGATGACCGGGATCGTGGCGCCGGAGTAGCTTGCAAATGCGGGCAACGTGACGACGACGAGCAGGAAGATCAGCGTCAGCCCCACAAGCAGGATGTTCAGCGCGATCTCGTTCGGCGTCTTCTGCCGTTCCGCCCCTTCGACCAGTGCGATCATCCGGTCGAGAAAGCTTTTGCCCGGCTCCGCCGTCACACGGATCACCAGCCAGTCCGATACGACGGTGGTTCCGCCGGTGACCGACGACCGATCGCCCCCTGCCTCGCGGATCACGGGCGCGCTTTCGCCTGTGATGGCACTTTCGTTGACACTTGCCACGCCACGCACGGCCTCGCCATCCACGGGAATGACCTCGCCCGCAGCGATATGGACGAACTGACCAGAGCGAAGCGCGGTCGAGATCATTTCCGTCCCGCTGGAAGGATCGTCATCTGCCGCGCCAAGCACCCGCACCCGGGTTTCGGACTTGGTCGCGCGCAGCGTGTCGGCCCGGGCCTTGCCGCGCCCTTCGGCCAAAGCCTCGGCGAAATTGGCGAATATCACGCACAGCCAGAGCCACGCCGCGATATGCAAGCTGGTGCCTGCGCCGTCCGTGCTCGCCAGAAGGTCGCGCAGGCCAAGCACCGTCGTCATGGCAGCAACCACGGCGGTCACGAACATCACCGGATTGCGCCAAAGGCCGCGGGGGTCAAGCTTGACGATGCTCTGCCGGATCGCGGCGGGATAAAGGCCGGACATCTCGGCCGGTTTTGCTTGTCTCGACATCGAAGCGCCTCAGAAGCTTTGCCCGGCCACCCGCGCGGTCTCTTCCGCGATGGGGCCAAGGGCGAGAACGGGGAAGAAGGTCAGCGCGCCAAGGATCAGCACGGTGAGGATGAGGAGCGTCACGAACAGCGGCCCGTGCGTGGGAAAAGTGCCAGAGGTGACCGGGGCCTGCGGCTTGCGGATCATGGACCCCGCGATGGCGAGCATGGGGATGATGATCGCATACCGGCCCAAAAGCATGACGATGCCGAGCGCCGTGGTGTGCCAGGGCAGCGCTGCACCGTAGCCGCCAAACGCCGACCCGTTGTTCCCGGTAGCCGACGAATAGGCGTAGAGGATCTCGCTCATGCCGTGGGGACCGGGCTCTTGTACCGCGGCGAGCGCCTGCGGCACCGTTGCGGCCACCGCCCCGCCGACCAGGATGCCCAACGGCATCGACAGGAAGGCCAGCACCGCCAGCGTCACCTCGCGCGCCTCGATCTTGCGGCCAAGGTATTCCGGCGTGCGCCCCACCATCAGCCCGGCCAGGAAGACCGCCAGGACGACATACAGCAGCATTCCGTAAAGCCCGGCCCCGACACCGCCGAAGATCACCTCGCCTACCGCCATGTTGACCAGCATGACGAGGCCCGAAAGGGGCATGAACGAGTCGTGCATCGCGTTGACCGACCCGTTGGAGGCGGCGGTGGTGGAGGCCGCCCAGAGCGCGGACAGCATCGCGCCGAAGCGCTGCTCCTTGCCCTCCATGTTCGCGCCAAGGCCGAGTGCCGGATTGCCCGCGACCTCGTAGGAATGGACCACCGCCAGTCCGGCCACGAACATCACCGCCATTGCGGCGAAGATCGCCCAGCCTTGCCGCCGGTCCCCAGCCATGCGGCCGAACAGGAAACAGAAAGCGACCGGGATCAGCAGGATCGACAGGGACTGCGCCATGTTCGAGGCGATCGTCGGGTTCTCGAACGGATGGGCCGAATTCACGCCAAAGAACCCACCACCGTTGGTGCCCAGTTGCTTGATCGCGATCTGCGCGGCAGCGGGGCCACGGGCAATGACTTGCTCGCCCCCCTCGATACCCGACGCCACCACCGCGCCCTGCAGCGTCTGCGGCACGCCCTGCCACGCCAGAAAGAGCGTCAACACCACCGACAGGGGCAGCAGCACCCAAAGGACCGACCGGGTCAGATCGACCCAGAAGTTGCCAAGGCTTGCTCCCTTGGGCGCGACGAAGCCCCGTATTACGGCAACGGCCACCGCCATCCCGGTGCCCGCACTGACGAAGTTCTGCACCGTCAGCCCTGCCATCTGGCTGAGGTAGCTGAGTTGCGCCTCGCCCGAATAGGCCTGCCAGTTGGTGTTGGTCACGAAGCTGACGGCCGTGTTGAAGGCCAGATCGGGGGCCATGCCTCCGACCCCGTCAGGATTCAGTGGCAGTGCGCCCTGCCCTCGCAGAAGCCCATAGAGCGCCACGAACCCCACCGCGTTGAACGCGAGCACGGCCAGCGCATAGCCGCCCCAACCCATGCCACGGTCAGGTGATGTGCCGCCGAGCCGCAGAAGCACCGCTTCGGCGCGACGCAGAACTTGCGGGCCCGCACCGGAGTAGACCTTGGCCATCCAGATGGCCAGCATCCAGGAAAGACCAACAAGCACGGCGAAGTAGAGAAGATAGGAAAGCAGGGTCATGGCGCTGGTTCCTCAGAACCGGTCCGGCCGCAGAAGTGCTGCACAGAGGTAGATGAACAGGCCCGATGCCACGGCAAGCCCAAGAAGCAGATCGAACATGGGACTGCCCTCACAACCGCTCAGCGGCACGGATGCCGAGGGCGAAGGCGGCGAAAGCCGCGAGGCCGAGGAAGATGTAGATCAGGTCCAGCATGGCATGGCTCCATAGGTTGCTGTGCTAGAGACTGCCGCGAGCCTGCGTAAAGGCTCTATTCGAGAGAGGGTCGGATCGCGTTAGGGCCGCGTAAAGGACGGGCCGCTCGCAGGATGACGGCCGCCCGCGCTCGCGATGGTGACGCCATCGTCCAGCAAGACCGTGTGACGTGGCTTGCAGGGTTCGACTTCGAGATAAAGGTCATTGCCAGCATCCCCGGCAACCCGACGGACTGAGACGGCAATCCTTTGAGGCTCGGACAAGTGCGACGCAGCGACGTCTGGGCTGGCGGATGGCCCTGCATGGCAGTGCAGACATTAGGCAACCCAGAGGGCATGCTGAAGGACGTCACCCCGGCCGCGCACACGACGTCGCGGCCGAGGGGGGCAGCTTGGAGAATGTCGCGCCCGACCTCGGGGGCGACGGCCTCGGCCTTTAGTTCAGCCGGGGGTATACCAGATCGGCGATGTGTATGCCCGTTCGGTGATTTCCATCCTGACGTCGTCTGCGGCGGTCACACCGAAATACTTCACATCATGGGCCGTCCAGCGTGGTGTCGGGATCTCGATGACGCGGGCATAGTAGAAAGCCTTGAGAGCCGGATCGAAGTCGGGATCGCTCCACACGGCGATCAGTTCGGGGTCGCCGATGGTGTTGGTATAGCTTGCGTCGGACACGTTCACCGTCGAGCCGACCGATGGCAGCTTGCCATCCTCGCCCGCCCTGCGGGTCTCGGCATCGGCCCAGGCAACGTCATGGACGCTCTCTTGGGCGTTACCCTCGGCATCGATCCAGCCCTTGATGATCTGCACGCGGTCGAGGTTTGCCCCGATCGGGTCCTTCAAGGCCGCGACCAGAAAGGTCGGTGCCTTGCCTTCGGGGGCATTGGCAAGATCGCCGCCCATCGGCACGCCCTTGGCATAGCCCGCCTGCGCGGGGCGACGGGTGTTGGCATCTTCCGGCACGAAATCCCATCCGGCGAAGAAGCGGACGCTGATCCGCGTTCCGGTGGTGGCATAGGTCTCCTTGCGTTCCATCGCGTCGAAGATGGCCGCGCGCGTGTTCTCGGTGGCCCAGACGACGGCGAGGCCCGAGGCCCCGACTTCCCACTCTTTGATCGTGCCGACCGGGGTCTGTACGAAAGGCCTCTCGATCCGTTCGGGCGAGGGCTCCATCGAGACCGTCTTGCCGAAGAAGTTGTCCTCCTCAAAGGACGAGAAGCCCAGATGGGTGTCCGTCGACCCGACCATGCCGAACTTGTAGGGGTTTGTCCCAAGCTGGGCTTCCAGCTTCATCCCGTTCAGAAGCGCGGACCGGGCGTATTCGAATTGAAGCATGTCGGGCGACTTGGGCGCCGTCATGGTGAGGTTGCCCTTGTCCCAGATCTCGAAGTCCGCAAACTCGTCATTCGGCGAAAGGTTGGGGTGCGTCTCGCCCGTGCCCTTGGTCTGGGTCACCTCGTAGATCTTTTCCCACTTGGCCCGCTCTGTCACATAGTCGGCGTCAATCGGCTTGCCAAACTGCTCGATTGTAGGAAACATCAATCCGTTAGAGAGGTTGCCGTTATGGGCAACGGCAAGGACGTCGCCGCCGGTCTTGTCCTCGTAGGCCCCCATCCACTTCCAGAGGTCGACCGGGTTCTGGCTGCCGAAGGGCGGCAATGTGACCATCGGGTCCATCTGTACCGCAAGGTCGCCGCCGTCGCGGTAGATGACGTTGCGGTGCAGGTTGTCGCCGGTGCCGACCTGCGAGGTCCACTCGTAGCCGATCATCGCGGTGAACCGTCCGGGCTCGTTCGCCTCTTCGGCTGCGGCGATGATCTCTTTCCAGGTGTCGCGATACAGCTTCGTGCCGGGTTGCGACATGATGTCGATCGGGAAGCTGCCGTTCGAGAAGGCGGTGATGATCTGGACCGCCGCTGCCGCGCCTTGGCCACTCTGCATGAGGTCGTACCAGCCCTTGGCCTGTGCATTGGCAAGGATGTCAGGATTTCCCGCCGCAAACTCTCCGAAGAACCCCATGTTGTCGGAATGGTCGGTGACCACGGTGAAATCGAGCGGCCGGGACATTCGGACGGGCTGGCCGGTGTTCGATACGATCTCTTGGCCCTTGGCGAAGCGATAGGCATCGCGGGGGCCGAGGCGCGCCCCGAACGTGCCTGCATCAAAGGACAGCGTGGTGTGAAGGTGTGTCTCGCCAAACAGCGGGCGGTCCGGGAAATTGCGTCCGGCATTCGGAGAATAGGGCGGCGGCCGGTTCAGGCTTTCCAGCGTCGACAGATCGTGGCCGTGGCTGTCCACGATGTCGCCCTGGGCAAAGGCGGGCAGCGCGGCGGGGCTGAACGCCACCGTGGCGAGGATGATCGTCCGGAACCTGCTCTTACTCATGATCGTCTCCTTGGGGGATTGGGTAACCGTCAGTCAGGCGGCAAGAAGTCTCTCGATCGTCCAGAAGGCGGCGACCGAGCCGATGGCATAGGCGGGAAGCTGTCCGAGCCCGTGGGGCAAAGACGAAAGGGCCACGCGCCGAAAGAGCCAGAGCGCGGCAAGCACGACGCAGACGAAGGCAAGTTGCCCTGCCTCGACGCCCAGATTGAACGCAAGAAGCGCAAGGGGCACATCGCCTTGGGGCAAACCGATCTCGCGCAACGCGCCCGCAAAACCGAGGCCGTGGAGCAGACCGAAGACCAGTGCGACCAGCCAGGGTGCCTGCGACGTCAGGCCGGGGCGCCCTTGCCTCAGCAAAAGCAATTCGCGCGCGAGGAACACGATGCTAAGCGCGATGACCGCCTCGACCGGCGCTTGCGACACCCGCACGAGGCCCAGCGTGGACAGGGCAAGGGTGGCGCTGTGGGCCAGCGTGAAGGCGGTGATCGTCTTGACCAGTCGCCACCCCCCGCCGACGATCAGCGTCAGCCCTAGGACGAAAAGAAGGTGGTCGATCCCGGCCAGGATGTGCTCGAAGCCAAGGACCGCGTATTCCTTCGCCACCGCCAGCGGGCCGCGAGGGCCCTCGACCATCATGACCGCAGATGCGGGGCGCAGGATGCGGGTCTGGGCCGAACCGTCGACGAACTCGACGCGGACCAGCACTTCGGCGCTCGTGTCGGGAAGGCTCGCTATGGAAAGCTGCTGACCGATCAGTCCCGTCCCGTCGCAGGCGACCCGCAGACGCGTGACCGAAGCCCCCGGGACGTATCGCTCGATCCCCTCTGACGGAGTGCAGGCATCCGGCCAGACAACGCCAAGGCCGATGACATACTCGCCCCGCATCGGGCGCTTCCAGAGAACATCATACTGACCGACGCCGACTTCGCGGATGTCGAGATAGGCGGGTCGGGATTCATGCGCCGCAAGGCTCTGGGGCAGGACGATCAGCGCGTAAAGCGCGAGGGCGATCAGGCGTATCACGACCCGCTGTCCGATGCCGGTGCTGTCGCTTCTATCACGACCTCATAACGTTCCAGCACCTTTTGGTAGACGGCCTCGTTGGCGGCGGTGCGTTGCTCGTAGACCCAGTCGTCCTTGACGGTCTGCTTGATGTCATCGAAGGCAATGCGGCTGCCTGGGGTTCGCTTGGACACCCAGACAAGATGGTGGCCGAAGCCCGACGTGACCGGGCCTGCCCACCTGCCAGGCTCGGCAGCAAGGACAGCCTGCGCGAACTGGGGGCCGAACATCGCTTCGACGTCCGACGCACCAAGGTTCTCGACGCTCGGCGGCAGTCCTGTCGCGTCGCCGAGGGTCGCGCCCGTGTCGGGCGCGGTCGCGCCCTGCAACTGGGCAAGCGCCTGCACGGCATCGGTTTCGGCGGTTTGCCCACGCCGGTCCGTGCTGAACAGGATCTGGCTGAAGCTCAGGCTTCCCGGTCGGGTATACCGCTCGGCCTTCGCCTCGTAATAGGCGCGAAGCGTGGCGTCATCCGGATTTGCGTCGTAGGCGAGGTCCTGGGTAAGGAACTCGTACTTCTGGCGCAGGTGACGCCGGATAACCACATCGTCGCGGTCCAGCCCGAGGGAAAGAGCCTCGCGATAAAGAACCTGCTCGCGGACGGCCTCGCGAAGCATGCCGTCCATCTCGGCTGCGGTTGCCGGTCGCTGCCATCGCTGCGCCCAGGCGGTTGCCATGCGATCCACGTCGGCACTCGAGATGACGATCTGCATGCCACCATCGACGGGATCGGACGGGGCTTCGGTCGAAAGGAATGCAAAGATGACGCCGCCAATAACAAGGAAATGCAAAAGCGGCTCGCGCAGCAGGCGCATCAGGATTGGCCGTGTCGTCATCTCGCATTCCCCCGGCTTGGTCTGACCTTACGTTCCTCGCTTCGGTGTTCCCTTGACCTGGATCAAATGCCCGGATCGGACGGGTACGGGGCTGAAGAACCTTGTCAGTCTGGGCCTGCGACGCTGAAGCGGGACCGCGATGCTTTTGATGACCACCCTCGACATCTCTTGTGGCAAGCCCCGATGCGTCAGTCGCCCAGAATGCGGATCGGGACGCCGTTCAGCATGTCGCCCAGCGACGGTCCGGTGGCATCGTTGAAGCCGCCGGTCGTGTTCAGGCCCGCGCCGATCAGTCTTACCACTTCGGGCGAGCCCGCGAATTTCGAATGGCTGCCGGAACTCGAGTCCTCGATCTGGGACAGGTCGATCACGGTCACGCCAAGCCCCTCAAGCTGCGCGATATCCGCTGCCCCGACCCGTGGCACGCCCCCCGCAATGCGCCGCGAGACACGCAGCGCGCTGTCGTCGCTCGAAATGAGGATGTACATCCGGTCGACCACGGCGGGCGGCAGTTGCGCGATCTGGGTCTGGAACAGGTCGATGTCGATATCGGGCGAGGCGAGCACGATCTGGTCGATCGTGCCCCGCGTCCCAAGCCGCCCCGTCTGGGCGGCATCGACCAGACCCTCCATCGTCAGGAAGGTCCCCATCGAATGTGCGAAGATATCGAAGGATTCCGCACCCGTGCTCGCAAGCAGGTCCGAGATCTCCTTGACCTTGCCGCGCGCCACGAGCGCGCTGTTCAGGTCATAGACATAGCGCGGAGCCTTGGCGGCCGAGGCCCAGGTGAACAGCACCGGCACACCCTTGTAGTCGGTGTCCTCGACGAACTGGCCAAGCCGCAGGATCGCGTCGCTGGTCGTGTTGTTGTAGCCGTGCACGAACAGCATGACCTTGCGTTCGCCCGGCGGCCGCTTGGCAAGCTCGCGCCGGATGGCCGAGACAAACGTCCCAGGCTCGTAGACCAGCGGTTCGATGATGCTGAACTCGGTGGCCGGATCGGGCGGAAGCCGGGTCGCGCGCTCGAGCTCGCCGAGCACATGGGTTGGAGGAACCGTCACGTCGACCGACGCAAGACCGAGTGTCGGGGCCCGGTCCGCCGAGTAGAGCGCGCCGACGACTTCGGACGCTTCCCGCGTCGAGGTGATGAAGATCCGGTGACGTTGAAGCCCAGCGACCGACGCTGCGGGCGTAATGGCGTTATCTATCCCGACGATCTCGGGTGGTCTGCTGCAGCCCACCATTAAGAGGATGGTGGCAAAAAGAAAAACGACGAAACGCAGGGGGTCGCGCACGCGATATCCTTACATACACATTAGCGAGTCGGCCCACTCGCAAGTTTGTGATGACGCTATCAGTGCGCCTGTTCACGGACAAGCTTGCTGGGTTGCCGGGTCGATGACGCACCGAGCGATCTGGCGTTGAAACCCGCGACACGGCCGGTCTGTGCCCGCCCATTTTCCAGGCCGAGGACCGAGCCTGGCAACCTGCCGCGTCGGGTCAGACCTGGTCAGACGCAGGCGGTCAGGAAGACCACGGGGGCCAGGGTCCAGATCACCGCGACGAAGCCGACCATCGCAAGCGCAAGGCCGGTTCTGCGCGCGAAGCCGTGGCGACCACCGAAGCGGTCGGTCGACAAAAGCAGCAGAGGCACAGCCTGAAGCACCACGGCGATGATCCAGGCCGGGATGAGAGGCGTGCCGCCCCACCCTTCAGCACAGCTAACGCCATGCAGCCCGTAGATTGCGCTGAACGAGGCGAGCCAAAGGACGAGGGGGCCGAAAAGGCGCAGCACGTCCGTCATGACAGCACCCCCGGGGCAAAGGCCGCAGCAAGCGCGGCCAGCGTGACAAGCACAGCATAGTCGACCCAGAGACGGACGATGCGCGCCTCGCCCCGACGCCGATCCGACAGGAAACCGGCGGCGGACCGGGCCATCAGAAACCCCGTCATCAGGGCGGCAAGCGCCGCATGGAACAGGGCATAGCCGCCAAGCACCCACAGCGTCGCGTCATAGGCGTGGCGGGTGGGATCGGGCAGCGCGAGCAGGATCGTGGCGGCTGACCCGGCCAGCAGCAGCACTCCGATCAAGGCGGCGACCAGTGCGGGCAGAGGCTCGCCGTGCCAACCCAGCAAAGCGATGGCCCCCCGGATGCCCAGCGGTGCGACCACTGCCCCCGCCAGCGCCAGCCAAAGCCAGCGCGGGTCCACGACAGCCCATTCCGGCGGGGGCCAGTTGGGCGCGACCGTCCACAGGAAGGCATAGCCGAACAGCAGCGAGCCGAAGAAGGTCGCATCTGCGATCAGTAGAAAGACGCTGCCCCACCAGCCCGGCGGATCGTCGGTTTCCGAAGCATAGGGCAGCATCACCCCGCGCCCCGCATCCTGCAGCCCCCGGTCGCTGCGGTGGCCGAGGCTCCATACCCATCGCAGGGCCAGCGCCACCACCCCTGCCCCGGCCAGCGGCACCAGCCAGTAGACCTTGATCAGCATGCCAAGAAAGATCCCGCCGGTGACAAAGGCCATCACGATGGGCAGCGCGGTGTTCTTGGGAAAGACGACGATGCCGTTCGGTCGGCCCGTGGCGGTATCGACCGTCAGCGTCTCGCGCAGGCCATTGCGGGGGGTGCCGAGATACCCTTCGCCGCGTGCCAACCGCAGCGCAAGGTCCGGGGTCAACGGGTCGCGGCCGGCGACCTCGGGCAGGCTGGCGAAGTTGTAGGGCGGCGGCGGGATCGGCATCGCCCATTCCAGACTGCGCGCCCCCCACGGATTGCGCGGCCCGCGCGACCGCGTGACGGCGTTTGCGATGACGTCGATCAGGATCAGCGCAAAGCCTATCGCCATGACGAAGCTGAAGACCGACGAGACGAGGTTGATCACCTCCCACCCGGACGCCGCATCATAGGTATCGATCCGGCGGCGCTGGCCCAGCAGGCCAACCCAGTGCATCAGCAGGAAGGTGCCGTGGAACCCGGTGAAGACCAGCCAGAACGCCGTTTCGCCCAGTCTGAAGAAGCGCTTGCGCCCGGTGACATGCGGCATCCAGTAGTAGAGGGCCGCCAGCATCGGAAAGACGAACCCGCCCACCAGCACGTAATGCAGGTGCGCGGTGACAAAGGCCGTGTCATGCACCTGCCAGTCGAACGGCACCATGGCCACCATCACCCCCGTCAGCCCACCGATGACGAAGGTGGCGAAGAAGCCGACGATCCACAGCATCGGCAGGCGCATCTGCGGGCGGCCCTTCCACAGGGTGCCCAGCCAGGCGAAGACCTGAATGCCCGTCGGCACCGCGACCAGGGTCGAGGCCGCGGAAAAGAACGCCAGCGCCATGTGCGGAATTCCCGTGGCGAACATGTGATGCACCCAGATGCCGAAGCTCAGCACCCCCAGCGAAATGGCCGCAACCACCACCCAGCCGTAGCCCAGCAGCGTGGTGCGGGCCATCACCGGCAGGATGGTGGAAACGACTCCGGCGGCGGGCAGGAAGATGATGTAGACCTCGGGGTGGCCGAACAGCCAGAACAGGTGTTGCCACAACAGGCTGTCGCCGCCGTGGGCCACCTGAAAGAACGGCATCCCGAAGGCCCGCTCCAGTTCAAGCAGCAGCGACCCGAGGATGAGCGGAGGGAACCCGGTCAGGATCATCAGCGCAGTGACCAGCGCATACCAGGCGAAGATGGGCATCCGCGACAGCGTCATTCCGGCGGCGCGGTAGCGCAGGATCGACACGGTGATCTCGACCGCCGCACAGATCGCGGAAATCTCGACGAACGTGATCCCGATCAGCCAGAAGTCCGAATTGATCCCGGGACTGCCCAGGGTCGAGGACAAGGGCGGATACATGAACCACCCGCTGTCGGGGGCGATGCCCGCGACGAGTGCGAAGATCAGCATCGACCCGCCGAAGACATAGCACCAGAAGCCGTAGGCCGTCAGGCGCGGAAAGGCGAGGTCGCGCGCCCCCAGCAGCTTGGGAAGCAGATAGACCGCCAGCCCCTCGAACAGCGGGATGGCGAACAGGAACATCATGATGGTCCCGTGCATCGTGAAGATCTGGTTGTAGATCTCGGGCCCCATGAAGGGCGATCGCGGCGTTGCCAACTGCGCGCGGATCAGCATCGCAAGGATGCCGCCCAGAAAGAAGAAGGCCACAGCGACCGTCAGGAACATCCGCCCGATGTCGGTGTGGTTGACTGTGGTCAGCCAGCCGCGCCAGCCGGGGTCGGACGCCCAGATGCGGGACATCTCGCGATGGCGGCGGAGCGCGTTCACGGCGCAGCTTTCGCGTTGAAGGCAGCCCACCCGGCTTCGTCATGCGCGGTGACGGTGAAGCGGTGCCTGCGATAGCCCACACCGCTGAACTCGGCACTGATACCGGCATACTCGCCCGGTTTGTCGGCCTCGAGCCGCAGGACGTTCACATGGCCGGGGATGGCATCAAGCTTGCCCGCAAGACGCGGCACCCAGAAGCTGTGGATCACGTCGAGGCTCGTGATCTGCACATCGACGGGACGCCCGGCCGGAATGTGCAGCACGCCCTCGGTGCTGCGCCCCGGCAGGTCGGGATAGGCAAAGCGCCAGGCCCATTGCCGCGCCTCGGCCTGCACCGTGACAAGATCGGGCGCGGCCCGCGGCAGCAGGCGTTCGCCGATGGTCAGGCCGTAGATCAGCAGGGCGCTAAGGACCGCAACGGGAAAGACCAGTCCCAGTCCGATGATCCAGCGGCGTTCTTGGCGGGCGTGTGCGGCGGGGTCATCTGCGCCTTCTGCCCGAAAGGCGAGCAGCAGGAGCGCCATCACCAGCACGAAGATCGCAACGGCCCCGGCCAGCAGGACCCACCACAAGGTGGCGATGGTGGCAGCCGCAGGCCCTGCCGGATGCACCGTCGAGAGAGTTTCCGTGCAACCCGCGAGCACCGGAAACGTTAGGGCGGAAAGCCGTGCAGGCCGCGCGCCCGCAGAAAGCCGCGCAGGCCGCATGCCCGCAGAAAGGAGGCGTCGATGTCCGCCGAGCCGATCAAGACCGAGGCCGACCAGCTTGTCGATCCCGTGTCCAGCCACCCTGACTTTCACCAGACGTCGTCGAAGATCGCGATCATCGGCCATCCCATTCATGCGATGACCGTGGCCTTCCCGGTGGCGCTGACTTTCTGCGCCTTCGGGGCGGATGCCTTCTACTGGTGGACAGGCGACATCTTCTGGGCAAGGGCCGCGGCCTGGGCGGCGGGGACAGCGTTCCTCTTCGGTCTTCTGGCGGCGCTGTCGGGAACGGCGGAACTGCTTCTGGTGCCGGGCATCCGGGTCAGGGCCGCAGCCTGGACGCATGCCATCATCGCCGTGCTTTTGCTGTCGCTTCTGGGCGCCAACTGGGGATACCGCATGACGGCGGGCTTCGAGACCGCCGTGCTGCCCTACGGCTTTCTTTTGTCGGCGTTCAATGTGCTCGTCGTGGCGGCAACCGGGTGGCATGGCGGCAAACTCGTCTTCGATTACGGACTGGGAAGCTCGAACGGAAAATCACCGCCATAGGGCTGCATCAGCCAGGTCGGCAACGGGATCGCCGAGAGGTCCGGCTTGGCGAGGACAAGCGTCAGGATTGCCAGAACTGGTACCAGCAACAGGCCCAGCGGGAAGGCCGGGTCCGGGGGGATGTGCGTGCCTTGCGTCTCGGCCACCTTGACCAGCGTGTGCCCGACCCACCCGTGAAACGCGACGAGAAGAGCCACGAACACCAGCTTGGTAAAGAGCCAGGGCACATAGACCTCTCGCAGGAAGATCAGTGCGGTGCCCGACCCGATCGCGATCAGGGCGGCAGGCGTGACCGCAAAGATATAGCCATAATGCGCGACGCGCCGGATGCGGCTGTAGTCGGCCTGCCCGATAGCCGCGTCGTGGCGGGCCAGCAGAAGCGGCAAGGCGAAAAGCCCGCCGCACCACAGCAGGAGCGCCGCGATGTGAAGCGCCTTGAAATGCGGGATAAGGCCTGTCGCGATCCCGATCATGCGGCCCGGTCCGCCAGCGCCAGCCATCCGCGCCGGGCAAGCCATGCGCCGATGACAAGGTAGGGAATGGCGGCCGGAATCCACATGATGAGGCCGCCGAGTTGCTGATCGTCAAGCGGCGTGAAGCCCCAGTCCATCGGCGCTGCCGCGTGGATGCGGTAGAGGGCGCGTGGCGCGAAGGTAAGCAACGCGCCTAGAAGGGCCATCTGCATGAAGCCCCCCCAGACGAGCAGGATGGCCCTGCCGGGCGACCGGGCCGGGTGCAGCACGCCGCGCCAGAAAACGACTGCAGAGCCCAGAAGCGTCGCCTGCATCAGCCAGTACAGCCCCACATGCGACATCGCGGCGTCATAGGCCGCCGGAAGGTGCCAGAGCCACAGGACGACGCCCGACCCCACCAGTCCCGGGTAGGCGAGATCCGCCCGCGCTGGCCGAAGCGCGACGGCCAGCAGCGGAGCCGCCACACCGATCAGCAGCACATGATGCACCACGCGGGCCGAGAACAGCGCCGCCGACAGCGCACAGAGCGGCGAGACGAAGGCAATCGCGAGGACCGTTACCGCGGCCGCGCCTGCGGGCCGACGCCCTACGAACAGCGCGAGCAGCATGAGCGCCAGCAGCAGCGGTGGATCAAGGTTCCACCGGGTCCATATGTCCTCCGGCAAAGGGGCCGGTCCGCAATACAGACGCTCGACGGGCGGCATCACGGTTGGCCAAGCCGATAGGCGACCACCTGATCCGCGACCTGGGGCTTCAGGATCGAGTTTCCGCCCACGACGAAAGCGACGTAGTCGACCCCCTCATGCGTGTAGACCGCCGGGATCGAAACCGAAGGCGCATCCACCAGATCCGACCAGATCTCGGCCCCCGTTTCCGCGTCGAGCGCACGAACCCGCGCATCCATCGACGCCCCGATGAAGACCACACCCCCCGCCGTCACCACCGGACCGCCCAGCGTGGGCGAGCCCCAGTCCGACAGCCCGTAGAAGCCCCATTGTTGCGACTGGCCGAAAGGCACCTCGTAAAGGCGCTCGCCGGTGGACAGGTCATAGGCGGCGAAGGTGCCATAGGGCGGCTCCCAGCAGGGCAGGCCCAGATCGGTGCGCCACTCGGTCAGTTCGATCCCGTAGGGCGCGCCTTCCTGGGGATAGAACCCCTCTTCGTTGCCGCTGCCCCCCTCGCCGCTGGCCATGACCCGGTCGAACTCTTCCCGCGGGATCAGGCGGATGATCTGTACGACCCGCATCGAGTTGACGTAGAGGATACCCGTGCGCGGATCGACCGAGGCCCCGCCCCAGTTGTTGGCCCCCGCAGTCCCCGGATACAAGAACGTGCCTTGCTCGGACGGCGGGGTGTAGATGCCCTCGTAGCGGTATTGCGCGCGCTCGCGCGAACACTGTCCGAAGCTGAGGGCATCGGCCAGCCGCCAGACGCCCGGCATCTCGGTCGGGCTGTTGGTCGGCGGCGGATCGAGCGCGAAGGGCTGGGTGGGCGACGCCACCTCGCCCACCGCATCGCTTGGCGGGACGGGGCGATCCTCTATGGGAAAGATCGGCTCGCCCGTTTCGCGGTTCAGCACGAAAATGAAGCCCATCTTCGTCGTTTGCACGAGCGCCGGAACGGTCTGCCCGTCGCGATCAAGATCGACCAGCGTCGGAGCCGATGGGATATCGTAGTCCCAGATGTCATGGCGGACCAACTGACGGCTCCACCGTACCTCGCCGGTTTCGACATCGACCGCGGTGACCGACGTTGCAAGCGGGATGGGATCAATCCGATTGCCGCCCCAGTAGTTCGGGCTGGGCGAGGATACCGGCAGATAGACAAGGCCAAGCTCGGGGTCGGCTGACATAGAGGTCCAGATGTTTGCGGTGCCGGTGCGCGGGATCATCTCATCCGGGATAAAGGACAGGTCCCATTTCAGCGCCCCGGTGCGGGCATCGATCGCCATCAGGTTCCCGGGCGGGGCGACGGAGTAAGCCCAGTCCTTGCCCGCCCAACCCAGCATCAGCGTATCCCCGACCACAGTCGGTGGTTGCAGAAGCGAGAAGGGGAAGCGATCGTTGACTGTGTTCCACTGGTTGACGTTCAAAACCCCGTCCTCGGCGAAGTCGGCGCAGGGCTGCCCGGTGTCGGCATCCACGGCATGAAGCTCGGCATCCATCGTGCCAAGGAAGACGCGCTTCTCGCAGATTCCCTCCTCGCCGCTTTCCCAGTAGGCCACGCCCCGGTTCTTCAGCGCGGGCTGGGTCAGCGCCTCGAGCGTGGACTGGCTGTCATAGGACCAGCGTTCCTCGCCTGTTGCAGGATCAAGCGCGAGGATGCGGTAGAACGGCGTGCCGAGATACAGCGTCTCGTTGGCGTAGATCGGGGTCGCGGACCACACGGTTTCCGGCAGATCGCCCGATCCATCCGACACGTCGCCGGTCCGCACCTCCCACGCGCGCTCCAGATCGTCGATGGTCTCGGGCGTGAAGCTATCGACATCGGCGAACTTGGTCGCGGCGAGGTCGCCGTTGAAGGTATCCCAGCGCGGCTGGTCGGCAGCGGCGGGTGTGACAAGGCAAAGTGCGGTGACGAGGGGACGGAGGGCCAAGGGCATCAAACCGATCCCCGCTGGCGGGCGGGACGAAGACCGACCAAAACACCAAGAAGGCAGAGCCCCATGACGACCGAAAGGCCGTATTGCATCAGAAAGAAACCGGCGACTGCAGTCAGCGCCGCGCCCACTCCGACCAGAAGGGCGAGAACTCCGAACAGGACACCCCTGAGCGTCTGAGATGCCATCAAGATGCAGCCAAACGTAACGGCAATCGCCCCCAGAAGCGCCAGCAGCGCACCCACCGTCCCTTCCACGCCCGAGCCGAATGGCAAATAGACATAGGCCGCGAGCGCAACGCCTATCAGTCCAAGAAAAATAGCCGGAACGAGCGGATTTCGTATCATACGGCTGCCTCACCCACGTCATTGCTCTGAGATAAAGCCCTTGGCGCGAGAATGTTCCGAGTTCGTGTCGGTCAGGAATTCCACCCTGCACGACCGCCCGCCGCGAGTTGTCGTCACGGATCGCCTTCCCTCACCGAGCTGCGCTGGAAGGACACTGCCACAGACCTGTTGCTTCCAACGCCTTCGCGGCAAGCGCGACCCGATCGGATCGCTGCGCCCCCGATCAGCCGATGCGAGGCGAAGTGGCGATCTTGGCGCCGGGTGTGGCCCGGACCCGTCTGAGGTGAAGGCCGTCGGCCAGCCAGTCACGAAACTGTCCGATCCCCTTGGCCGCATCGCGCGCGATGACTACCTGCTTTCCAACGGAGGGCGCGATGCCACAAATCTCACTTCTCGATCTCTGCCCCATACCCGAAGGACAGACCGCGACCGACGCCTTCGCGGCGACCGTCGACCTGGCCCGGGTGGCAGAGCGGTCCGGGTATCACCGCTACTGGCTGGCCGAGCATCACAACATGCCGGGCATCGCCAGTGCGGCGACCGCCGTGCTGATCGGCCATGTCGCGGGCCAGACCACATCTATTCGGATCGGTGCTGGCGGCATCATGCTGCCCAACCATGCGCCCCTGGTCATTGCCGAGCAGTTCGGCACGCTGGCGACACTTTATCCGGGGCGGATCGAGCTGGGGCTGGGCCGCGCGCCCGGCACAGACGTGGCGACGGCGCGGGCGCTGCGCCGCCACATGGCCCCGGACGACAGCTTTCCGCAAGATGTGCAGGAGTTGATCAGCTATCTTGGCGACAGTGACGAGGCGACAGTGCGCGCCATACCCGGACGGGGCACGCATGTCCCTGTCTGGATTCTGGGGTCGAGCCTTTATGGCGCGCAACTGGCAGCCTATCTGGGGCTGCCCTATGCCTTTGCCTCGCACTTCGCGCCAGCCATGCTTGGTCAAGCGCTGGATGTTTACCGCAGCACCTTCCGGCCATCGGAACGGCTCGAGAAGCCGCACGCCATGATGGCGGTCGGCGTCTGTGCGGCCGACAGCGATGCGGAGGCCGCCTTCCTCAGGTCGTCGCAGCTTCTCGCCTTCGCGCGGCTGATAACGGGGAAAGCTGGCAAGCTTCCGCGCCCGACGCGCGATCTTGATCGGGAGATCCCCGCGCCCGTCATGGCGCAGGTGCAGCAGGCGTTGTCCTGCTCGGCCACCGGCTCGGCCGCGACCGTGAGGGAGCAGCTTCGTGCGCTGATCGACAGATTTCAACCAGACGAGATCATGGTCACCGGAATGATCCATGATCACACCGCACGGGTGCGCTCGGCAGAGATCGCGGCGGAAGTTCTCGAGGATCTGCGCGACCGGGCCATGGTCGACTGAGGAACGTTGGTCGGCCCGTAGCCAGCGATTTCGCATCTTGGCACGGCACCTGTCAAAACGACCGGAACAGCTGGGCTTGTACGGTCGTCCAGTCCTCGGCGGTGCCGCCTGTTGCATCCTTGATCGCCTGACCGGGGAAGGCCCGGCCAACGACCCCCAGAAAGTAGAGGTCGTCGCGTATCGCCCAACGTGCCGTGAATTGCACTTCCTCGCCGAGATCCTTCGAGGACAATTGCGCCAGGGCGGGGTTGCCCCCGATGTTGTTGAACTGGTCCGCGCGGTGCCAAAAGACATCGAGCGTCAGGTTAAGGCGCGGGTTTGGTGTGACGTTCAGCCGGATGCGCTGGCTTACCCGGTTCGATGGGGTCAGCGCCTTGCCAAGCGAGATCCCTTGCAGCCATTCCGACAGGCCGCCCGAATAGAGCGAGTCAAATCGTTCGTAGGTTGCCGTGGCCGGATCGTCACCGCTGAAGATCGAACTCCGCAGCGATAGACTGGGCGTCCAGGGCAGATCGCGCGCCAGATAGCCGATGACGGCGTAGCCTGCATAGGCGTCCATATCGAAGGCGTCGTGGGTCTGATGCGCGCCTTCCGCCTCGACCCAGACGCCCGGCAGACGGTCGCGGTCGGCCCAGCGAACATGCGCGGCGATCGTCGTCAGGCCGTTGCGCGCGCCGATCGTACCCGACGGCGCGCGATAGAGGGTATCCGACTCCACCGCGCGGATGACCGAGGCATCCACATAGAAAGGCTCGCTGAAAGCGTAACGGACATTCAGACCCGCCAGTTTCGTATTGCTCTCGAGCGGCTCGTATTCGTTCGGGTCTAGGTAAAAGGCCGTAGCGGACCAGGCATCCAGCTTTGCCTTTGCCACCGCTCCGAAATCCATTGTGGTTCTGGGGGCGAGGTACACTCCCGGCCGTGGCCCGGCATTCCATTGCGAGCCGAACTGCGAGATCAGGAACCCGTCGTTCAGCGTGTAGTTCAGCCGCCCGAACGACAGATCGAAACTGCGTCGGGCGTCCGGATCACTCCACACATAGCCGACATAGGCCTTCTCGACGTCGATGGATGACCGGAAATCGTTGCGGAAGATGTCCTGTCCCGTCGCTGCCGGGGCGATTGCGGTCACGGCACCGTAGACAGCCGAATTCGTCGCGCCAAGCTGCGTTACACCCCCGATGCCGAACTCGACCCAGGCTTCGGCCCAGGTTGCGCGCGAACCGGTGTTCGCACCAAGGCTCGGGTCCTGCACCAGCGGGTTGCCGAGCGTGAACGTTTCCGGACTTCCGAACCAGGGATTGCCGTCGCTGAACGCGCCGATCCCGGTATTCAGGATGAAGCGTAGCGCCTGACCGTCACGACGCCAAAGCATCGGCAACGCGCCAGCGCCGTCTCCGGCGAGAACCCCGGTCGCGCCCGGATGGACGGCGGTCTCTGGCCCAAGCTCGACATCCACCACCACGCGTGCGCGGCCTCCGCCGCCCGCAGCCGCAAGACTTGTCTGCGCCTCGATCACGCCGGGCAAGTCGGAAAGCCGCGCGCCGAGCACGTCGAGCCCGACGGATGATAGCCGGTCGCCTTCGCGCAGCCCGACACTTGTGCGGACCCGGTCAAGGATGGCGGCGTCGCCAGCGGCATCCCCGGACGAGCCCCGGGTGTTGATCACAACCGAATCCACCACAAGCGTCTCAGCCGAGGAGGGCAGTTGCACCGAGCCAGGACCGCTGAAACCGCCGCCGCTGTCAACCGCGCCGCTGCCGTCCTGGGCCAGCAGGGGCGACACCTGGACGAGCAGGGCAAGCAGTCCGGCGACAGCGTTCCGTCGACCGTGCGACGCGCTGAAGGCGCGCGCCGTCTTTGTCATCCGCCGAACAGGCGAACGACCGATCCGCCACCCGAGACGTTGATGGTCTGGCCGCTGACCCAGGCGGACGCAGGCGAGCACAGCCACAGCATCGCGTTCGCTACATCCTCGGGGCGGCCCGGGCGACCGGTCAGGCTGTCGGGGTGCATCAGGCGTTCCTGCATCTCGGGGTCGATCCCGGCGTCGCCATAGCCCGCCGTCATCACCGTGCCGATCAGGATCGAGTTCACCCGGACCTTCTTGTTCAGCAGGTGCGCGATCGACACCATCATCTGGTTCAGCGCGGCCTTGGCCGTGCCATAAGCCAGAATGTCATAGGCCGGGGCCGCCGAAGACATCGACCCCGAATTGGTGATGGTCGGGTTCGTGGCCTTCAGCAGATGCGGCAGGCAAGCCATGCTCATCCGGTAGGCGCTGATCGTGTTCAGCTTGTAGGAGGCGACGAAGTCTTCCTCGCTGATCGCGGTGGGGTCCTCATGCCGCCCGCCCCAGCCGACATTGTTGACCAGCGTGGAAATGCCGCCGAAGGCTGCGACGGTTGCCGCAACGACGGCGTCGATGTCTTCCTTCACCGTGACGTTGCAGGCCATGCCGCGGCAGTCGTTGCCAGTCTCGGCGGCGATGGCCGCCGCGGTTTCCGCCGCCTTGTCGCCGTTCAGGTCAGCGATCATCACATTCGCCCCGGCTCCGCTGAGCGCTCTGGCGATGCCGGCGCCGATGTTCTGTGCGCCGCCCGTGATGATGACGGTGTGGCCGGTCATGCGGAATTCGGCAAAAGGATCGAAGGTCATGATGTCTCTCCGAATGATGGGGGGATCGGGTCGTCAGGGCGGGCAGGATCAGTCCAGCTCCTGCACACCGCCGCCCGACACGGTCAAAATCTGGCCGCTTACCCAGGCAGCAGCCGGGGCGCACAGGAAAAGCGCGGCCAGCGCGATGTCCTCGGCCTCGCCCAGTCGCGACAACGGCGTGTGCTTCAGCATCGCCTTCTCGATCTCGGGGGTCAGGACGGTTGCAAGCGCCTGCGTCTTGATCGCACCGGGTGCGATGGCATTGACCCGGATGCCCATGGGACCAAGATCGAAGGCGATATTGCGCGTCAGATGGTTTTCCGCAGCCTTCGACGACGCATAGGACGCCATGCGCTGGTTCTTGTTCTCGCCCGCCATCGAGGTGATGTTCAGGATCGCCCCGCCGCCTGCCGCCTGCATGTGCGGTGCTGCCAGTTGCGACAGGTGAAAGACCGAGAAGACGTTCAGTTCAAAGGCCCAGCGGAAATCCTCCATGGGCATGTCGAACGGCTTCGGCCCACCGCCGCCTGCGTTGTTCACGAGGATGTCGAGCCGCCCGAAGCTCGCCAGCGCCTTGGCGACGACGGCGGCAAGGTCTTCGGTCTTCGTCACGTTGCAAGCGATGCCGACGGCACGCCCGCCGACCGCCGCGATCTCGTTTGCGACCGCGTCGGCCGCATCGGCGTTCAGGTCGCTGACCACCACCGCCGCCCCGGCGCTGGCAAACATCCGGGCAATGCCGCGCCCGATCCCCGCACCGGCGCCGGTGACTATCGCAGCCTTGCCGTCAAGGCGAAACAATCCCGGATCGAACATGCGGACATATCTCCAACAGGGGGTTGGAGCCTGCTATGGGCATAAAGATCGCTCACGGCTATCCGGTCCGTGCTCATTCTGAGCACCCTTCCGACGCGCGGTAACAAGGCCCTCAAGACCTGCAAAAAGACCGGCAACGCGAGCGATCGCACGACTGTCCACCTCGGCCAAGTCCCGGCGAACCGAATTTGGCCCGCCTCTGGACGAGATGCACCAGGTCTGGTCCGGGTTCTGTTCGACCCAACCGAGGTCGCGAAGCTGTGCCAGCTTTCGCCGCACCGTCTGGCGGGGAATGGAGATGATCTCGGCAATGCGCGAGGCCGTGATGCCGTTCGCAAGCAGGTCCGCCTCTGCCGGACTGACACCGGCCATGATCGCGTCATGAACAGTCCGGATCTTGACCTGACCCACGACGGCGAGAGCCAGCATCATCTGAAGGTCCCCCTTGAAAACCTGGCTGAGGTCGCCGAGGTGCTCAACGAAGAAATCGACGAAGCGATACTGAAACTCCAGATACTGAGCCGCAAAAGCCGCCTCTGCGACGCGCGCCCGGCTAGCCTTATGCTGCGAGATCGTCGGCAGCTTCATGCACATCTCTCCGGTCGGACGAAACCATAGCAGACATGAGGCGGCATCTGCGCGGTGGATTGGGGATCAACCAAGTCATTGTTGCGACGCCTATCCGACCGATCCGGAGTTTCCGCCTCGCGCTCTGTGCGCTTCTGAACGCATCCGCGACCCTTCGAGATAACCAACAACTTCGGACTTCAGGGCGAGGACCGTGTCGGCGATGATCGCTGTCGCTGTACCGGGCCCGCGATATTCGCCCGCCCGCGCATCGCTTTCCAGTTTCGCGCAGAGATCGCCGGCTGCCTGGTCCCCCAGATCCCGGCAGCAGGACTTGAGCGTATGTGCGACACGGCCCAGCTTCTTCAGATCGTTGGTCGCCACTGCGTCGACAAGCTGGTTGAGAAGACTGTCAACCTCATCCACAAAACTCTGGAGAATATCGGCGATCACATGATCATCGTCGCCAACCGCATCGCGCATCCGCTGGATCGCCTCGATCGTCAGACCCATTCGGTGACCTCTTCACATATCTGACAGGCGGGCATTGGATTGCCGCGAGGCGGCAGCAGCGCGCAAAGCACGGACGAGGTCGCTGATCTCGATCGGCTTGCTCACATAGTCGTCCATTCCGGCAAGCAGGTACTTCTCTCTGTCGCCGGCAATCGCATTGGCGGTCAGGGCGATTATGTAGGAACCGTCCCCCGCTGCACGCTGCGTCCGGATCTTTGCGGCTGCTTCAAGTCCGTCCATGTCGGGCATCTCGATGTCCATCAAAATGGCGTCGAAGGCTGACAGGCCAGCCGCCTCGACGGCTTCTTCGCCACAGGAGGCGAGTACCGGCGCGAAGCCGAGCTTTCGCAGAGCAGCCGCACAGAATTTCCGGTTGGTCGGATGATCGTCCACGATCAGAATGTGCAGCGGAATCTCATCCGCCAGGCGCATATCAAGTCGCGAAGCCTCTGGCGCGGTTGCGGGTTCGGCTGCTTGAAGTTCGGACCGTAACGCCGATCCTATCATCTCGAAAAGCGCCGAAGGCTTGATCGGCTTTACCAGAAAGCCGGAAAACTCGCCGGCTCCATCCCTGCTGCCCATCTGTGACTGCGCGGCATGCAGCGACCCGAACAGAACCAAGGGAACCGAGCGACCGTGGGGAAGCGCCCGGATTCTTCGCGCGAGCTCCAGGCCGTCGGTTCCCGGCATCTGCATGTTCAGAATGACGATATCGGGCCATGAACCGGTAGAGAGCCTGTGCAAGGCCTCCTCCGCACTCCGCGACTGAACGGATGCCATCCCGAAGCTTTGCAAATGCAGCGAGAGCACCTGAAGATTGGTGGCGTTGTCATCGACGATCATGGCCATTCGCCCCTGAAGATCGGGCGCAGCCACCGGTGAGGCGTCAGAGGCTGGACTGTCGTCGGCAAGACCCAACGGAAGATCGAAGGAGAACTCTGTCCCGATGCCGACGTCCGAGCGGACGGTGATCGATCCGCCCATCAACTCGACCAGGCGTTTGGAGATTGCCAGCCCCAGCCCGGTCCCGCCGTATCTGCGGGTCGTGGACGCATCGACCTGGCTGAACGACTTGAACAGGCGGTCCAGCCCATCGGCCGGAATGCCGATGCCGGTGTCGATAATCTGGAAACGCAGGTTCAAGCGGTCCGGGCCTGCATCTCCGATCCGGGACACGCGGAGAAACACCTCGCCTTTTTCAGTGAACTTTACCGCGTTGTTTGTCAGGTTCAAAAGAACTTGCCGCAGGCGCAAGGCGTCGCCGACGACCATTCGCGGCAACGCCGGATCGATCCAGTAGATCAACTCAAGCTCTTTTTCGGCGGCACGCAGTCTGATGACGTCGAGGGTGCGTTCCACCGTCGAGAAAAGATCGAACGTGATCCGCTCGATATCAAGCGCGTCGGCCTCGATCTTCGAGAAGTCGAGAATGTCGTTGATGACAGACAGAAGCGAATCGGAGCTCTGGGCAATCGTGTTGCAATAGTCGCGCTGCTCTGCGTCGAGCGGGGTGGCTGACAGCAACTGCGTCATGCCGATGATCCCGTTCATCGGGGTGCGAATCTCGTGGCTCATGGCGGCAAGAAAGTCCGACTTCGCCTGATTGGCCGCCTCGGCTGCGGTCATGGCCGCGCGCAGGCGATCCTCGTTCTCGACGGCATCGGTGATGTCGGTGAGGGCCAGGACGACCGCCAGATCGGTGCCCGGTGCAGAAAGCCGTGCGGCGTTGACCGACAGGACCCGGCGGGTGCCGTCCGGCCAGCGGATCGCAAGGCGCTGGTCCTGCTGGACTGCCTGACCGGCCAAATCGAGGCTGGCCAGAAAATGGTCTGGCTGGACCGGGTTGCCCTGAAGGTCGGACACCTCACCTTTTGCCAGTAGTTCCGGCAGCGAGGCGCCCGCGTTTACGGGCCGGCCCATCACATGCTCTGCCCACGCATTGGCAAAAACGACCCGGCCCATGCCGTCCACCGCGACAACCCCGGATACCGAAGTCTCCATGATGCGGGCCAGCGTGTCGCGTTCACGGGCCAGGGCCGATTCCATGGCCTTGGCGGCTGTGATGTCGAGGTTGACACCGCTCGTCCTGACCGGCTTGCCGGCCGCGTCCCATTCGATCGCCTGGGTCCGCGTCAGAATCCAGACCCAGTGGCCGTTTCGGTGGCGCAGGCGGATCTCCGTTTCGATCTGCCATTGGCCCGCGGCGAAAGCCTCGGCTTCCTGCCGGTTCAGCAGGTCGATATCGTCGGGATGCACAAGGTCCAGCCAGCGGTCCATTGAAACCGGGTTCAAGTCGGATGCTCTGTAGCCAAGTATCGCGGCCCAGCGCTCGCTGATCTCGGTCAACCCGGTTCGCATGTCATGCTCCCAGGTGCCCACGCGCGCGCCGTCGATCAGCCGGGCCAGCCGCTGTTCCGCCCTGATCTGGGCCGAGGTGTCCGGCGTCACCTGCGACATGCGGCGGGGTTGTCCATCATCCGCCCGCTGGGCCGCAGCCCCACCGGGCGAGGGGGACGCAATCCGTTGGCCCACCGATTGCCGCAGCCAACCCTTGCGTCGCGACTTGGGAACGAACTGAACCTCGAGATCGGCCGCCTCGCTTTTTGGCCCGACCACCAGAAGTCCCGCAAAGATCAGAGCGAGCGCCATCCACGCACCGCTCGTCATTTGCTCGTTCAGCAGAAGCATGCTCCAGAAGATGCCTGCGAGCGTCGTGACGTAAGCGGCCTGGCTGGCGAAAACTGCCCCGGCGACCAGGACCAGCAAGACGTAGAAGATGTAATTGAATGCATCGACCAGCACGTTGAGCAGGATCAGCCAGAAGGGTGTGCCAAGATCCGGGGACAACATGAACAACTGTCCCTGCGCCCAGGCCATCGGAAGCGTCAGCGCGGCGGACAGAAGATACATGACGCCAAGCCCGCCAATCGGGCTCATCGTGCTTTGGGGTTCGCGCGCCGCGATCACGATATCGGTGACGGCCCAGAGAATTGGAATCGAGATGGCGAAAAGCACCCAGTGCCAGTGATTGATTTCATCGCTCGTCTCACGAACGGCGATGAGTACAACCGCCCCCGCAAGTCCGATGAGCAATCCCAGAAACCGCCGCCACGACGCTTCCTCCATTCGCAGCACTGCCGCGATCAGAAAGACACTCAGCCCCTGAAACGCCAGGATGATCGAAAGTATGATGCCACTGACCCGTCCCGATGCCTCGAAGAGGAAGATCGAGGCTGCGACGTTCAGCACGGCCCAGGCAAAGAGAAAGGCAAATGTCTGCCGCGAAAGGGTCCCGATCCGCCCCTTGAGTGCAGCACCGCCAAGGCACAGTATCCCGGGCAGAAGGTCGCCCCAGAACGACAGACCGGTGGCCATCGGGATAGCACTGAACAAGAGGGCCGACATCGGAACCATCAAGCCGCCGAGGACGCCTGACAGAATAAGCAGCACAAAGCCTTTGGCCGTCCGCACGCTTCGGATAAGCGCGCGTTCGCGGTCGTAGACCTGCAGCGCCATTTCGGTAAAGACGCGGGCCAGCTGGCCGACAGAATCATTCCGTTCGGCCACAGCCTCCAATCCAAGGCTCTTGGGATGGAACGCCTTTTCCTCCATCATGGCCGCGGCAGAAGAGATGCGTTCCACCTGGGCGAGGTAATCGAGTTCAGCGTCGCGAAGCCGCTTCTTCTCGATGCAGGCTTCAACTCTTGCGCGAAAGATCGCCGCGCTGAAGTCTTTTGGCAGAAAGTCGGCAGCACCCAGTTCGATCGCACGTGCGACACTGTCCATGTCGCTGTCCATTCCGGAAATGACCAGGACCGGGATAGCCGACAGGCGCGCATCCGAACGCATCGCCTCGAGGACATCGAAGCCATCGAGGCCCGGCATCATGATATCGAGAAGCACCAGATCCACATCATTGTGGTGCAGAAACCCCAGGGCGGCTTCGCCACTGTCGATTTCGATCCACTCGTGGCCAAGACTTTTGACGGCCATCGCAACCTTGCGCCGGCTCATCGCGCTGTCATCAACAACAAGCACACGGCTGTTGGGAGTTTTCTGCGGATCAGCTGCCGTCAAGCCATCTCCTACTCTACCAACCGGGATGCGCTGGGCTGCCGCATCCAAACTCGCTACCGGCGACGCGCGAAGACCTTCCGACCCTGCCAGGGGCATCTTGGCCAAGGGCCGTTAACCACATAGATCCCGAACATCATGCTGCGGCCGGCTCGCTTCTATTCGTTACCGGCACGTCGTCGTCCTGCGGCGCTTCAGCCAGCCACAGCATCGCAAAAAAAGAGCAGGACACGGTCCATGATTTCCCAAGCGAGGCGGCCTCGTCAGGAAACATGAAAGCCAGACTTCTGGCAACAGCAGGCTTGCTCGCGAAGGCAGCCGGCCCGGCTACGGCGGGTCGGCGCCCTGCAACTCCCGAACTCCAGCAGACATGGCAAGGGGGAAGCGGGACAAGTCGAAATTTGTCCTGACCGTAGCCGCGGTGCCCCGCGCCCCGCGCACCCTCGGGTCAAGCGAGGCCGAAATCGGGGCGCAGATTGCGGTGGCATGGGCCCGGCTGACCTGACAGCAGCAGTCCCTGCCCCGTCAGCGCCGCGTCTCGTTCACCGCCCGGCGGCGGCCAGCCTGGGCGCCATGATTTCCCGAACCAGTTTCTTGCGGATCGCCTCGGGAAAGGTGTCAAAGCCGGAAACGGCCAACACGAACGCGCCCGGGCCAGCAATCACTCGATCTCGATACCAGTCTGCGAGTGCGGGCTCGTCCGTCTGGATGGCGAGACCGTTGATGACAATGTCAAGATCCTCCGCCCTCGACCGGGCCGTTGCCAGCGGCACATGCAGGCGTGCTCTGGGATCGGCGGTTTCGATGCCGTCACCCGACACGTTGATGACCTTACGCAAGGCGCAGCGACCTGGTGCTTGCAAGAGAGCGGTCGACTCCGAGATTGCCCGACCGATGCCGGTATGGCCCGTAACGATCCGGGGCATCGCAGCGATGTCTTGCGCCAGCATGTCGGCATCTTCGGCGCTTCGCACGTTGCGCCATGGAAGGATTTGCGGTGACATCTCCGTATCGCCCCACAGCACGACCGCCACATCCACCTCACCGGCCAAGGCGAGCGTCGACTTGACTTCGGCCGACCGAAAAGCCGAGGCGTAGCCTTGCTGCTGCAAGGTGAACTCATGTGGATTGATGCTGCCCGACGCATCGATCGCAAGCACCAGGGCCAAGTCTACGCACCGGGCCTGTGCCGACGCACCAAGACAAGCCAACACCACGGCAGAAAGCGTCAGCAGCCGGAACAGGCCGGTCGTCCTATTGCGCCGACGCTCTGGGAGAGGGGCAAGAAACACAGCGCAATCTCCTTTGGTTTGAAAAGTCGTGACTTCGGCCCTTGAAGGCCCGGCAGCGAAATGCACTGCACGGATCACCGCAGAGCGTATGCTCGCGGGCGATTGTGGTCCTGAAGAACTGCTGAATTTTCGCTGAATGTCGGGGGGTTGCTCGCCACGCTCGGCGGCGGCCTCGCAGCCCGGGCAACATCTTTCCGGCCTGTCCGCGGGTGTTACCCCATGGAACCTGAAATCTGCGAGTGCGCCGTTTGCTCAAGATTGCCGAGCGGACGCTTGTGTTTGATCATCTGCGCCCGCTGGCCCGGAGGGCCTTGAGAGCTCCGTCGAGTTCCTACTTCATGAAACTCCAGATCTATCGCCACGCTATCGAATATCTTCTATCGCGGTGACCGTCATGCCGTCGCCTTCGGCGACGCCATTGTCACGACCATTCATCCGGACCGTCTTGGAACCGAACACTGGTCCGGATGCGCCCGATCTGTCGGGGAAGCCGACAAATCGAAGCCTTCTCTGCGCGGTCAGAATCGATAGGAAAGCCCGATAACCGGCCCGCTGAGATCAACTTTGACATCGCGACCGGAGAGTTCCTTGCTGATCTCCATGTAGCGGTACCCGACCTGCGTCGACCAGTTCTCGTTGAAGGCATACTTGACCGACCCGAAGACCTGCCAGGTCTCGTCGTCGCCACCCGAGCCGCCCCAGTCGGCAAAGCCCGTCAGTGACCATTCCTCGTTCAAGGGCACGGCCACCCTTGCTGCAATCAGCGGATCGACCCAACTGCCGCCAACGGATTGCGACAGACCTGCGGCGACGCCGGGGCTGAGGGCAAGGTCCACGTCGAGGTCAAATGCGCGAAAGCCTGCGCCGATGTCGAAGGCGAGCGCGGGATCTGTGGTTACCCGATAGAGCGCGTAGCCGCTGAACGCGGTCGCGCTTACCCCGACGCTGGCTTCTCCGAACAACCCGAGCGGCGTGTCCTTGTCGTTCGACAGGTCGAGGTAAAGCAGGTCGGCCACGAAGCCCCAGCGGTCCCGCTGCGCCGCAAAGGTGCCCATGAAGACCATGTCGAGGCTCGACAGGGAATCGCTGGCGCTGGACTCGCTCTCGATCGTCCCGGCCGCAGTTTCGACCGAGGTGGTCATGCCCGGCAGCCAGCCGTAAAGCGTTGCGGAGTAGGTCCAGTCCGCGTCCTGCGCCGCAGCCCCGTGTGCAGCCATCATCGTTGCCGCCGTAATTGCGAATACCTTCATTTCCTCTCCGTCCGACTGCTTATGGCCCCGCGCGTTGCGCGAACGGGACGTTTTGATCCGGCGTTACCTGCCCGTATCGGGTGCGCCGGAGTAGATGCGCGACCAATCTGCGGTCATGTCGACGACAGTCCATCCCTTGGCCGCAGCTTCGTCAAGCCCGCGATCGAGCTGTCCGATGTGACTTTCACGATCATAGGCCCATTCGCGGGCGGCGTCGGTATGGTGCAGGATCAGGCCAAGCGAGGGACCGGGACCTGTCGTCGCGTATTCCAGCATCTCGAAGTCGCCGTCCGAATTGCCGAAGGCGAGGATCGGGCGCTGCCCGATGGCGCGGTCGATCCCGACGGGCTTGCCGCCCTTGTCGTCGATGAACGCAAGGTCCGGAAGCTTCCAGATCTGGCCCACGCCATCGATCAGGCGGTATTCGCTGTCGATCATCGAGCCGACCACCTGTCGGGGCGGTATCCCGTAGGCATCCTCGGCAAAGGCCCGGACGAAATGGCTGCCGCCGCCCGTGACGATCCAGGTCGAGAACCCCTCGTCGCGCAGATAGCGCAGAAGCTCGGTCATCGGTTGGTACGTCAT
>JANPJD010000128.1:0-6025 GCA_031425325.1 Rhodobacterales bacterium
TCAGGGACCTACATACCGGACGCCGGGACGATCACCGTGGCTGGCGAGCCTGTCCGCTTTTCCGGCCCCTCCGACGCCCGAGCCCGGCATATCGAGATGGTGTTTCAGGACCTGAGCCTGTGTGACCATGTCGATGTGGTGGGCAACCTTTTCCTTGGGCGCGAGCTGACGCGCGGCCCGTTTCTGGACCAAAAGCGCATGTTGACCGAAGGGCGGCAGATGCTGGACGCGCTGGAGATTCGCATCCCGCGCCTGACGGCCAAGGTGGAAAAGCTGTCCGGCGGCCAGCGCCAGGCCATCGCCATCGCGCGTGCCGCCAGCTTTCAACCACGCGTGCTGATCATGGACGAGCCGACCTCCGCCCTTGCTGTGGCCGAAGTGGAGGCCGTGCTGGCGCTGATCAACCGGGTCAAGGCCAAGGGCGTCGGCGTCGTGCTGATCACTCACCGCCTGCAGGACCTGTTCCGGGTCTGTGACCGGATCGCGGTGATGTATGAAGGCACGAAGGTCGCCGAGCGGCTGATCGGCGAAACGAACCTGCAGGAGCTGGTCGATCTGATCGTCGGCAAGGGGGCGCATTGATGGAAGCCTATTCCGAACGCGCCAAAGGGTCTTCCCTGGCGGATTTCGTGGCCGAGCATGCGCAGGTCCTGTCGATCGCGGTGTTCTTTCTGGCCTGCATGCTGCTGTTCAGCCTGTTGTCGCCGACATTCCTGACGGCGGGCAACCTCTTGAACATCGTCCGCCAAGCGGCCCCGGTGCTGATCGTGGCGGTGGCGATGACGCTGGTCATCACCACGGCGGGGATCGACCTGTCGGTCGGGTCCACCGTGGCGCTGGTCAACGCCGTGGCGGCGATTGCACTGGCGGCGGGGCTGGACTGGCCTGTGGTCGTGGTGCTGATGCTGGTGATGGGCGGGCTGATCGGGGCGGTGCAGGGCTGGTTCATCGCCTATCAGGGCATCCCCGCCTTCATTGTCACACTGGCAGGCCTGTCGATCCTGCGTGGCTATGCGCTTTACCTGACCGAGGGCTATTCAATCCCGATCAAGGAGGTGCCCGGCTTCTTCTGGCTGGGGCGCGGCACGCTTGGCGGCTTTCCGGTGCCTGCGCTGATCTCGATCCTCGTCGCGGTACTGGGCTTCGTCGTGATGCTGCGGACGCGCTACGGGCGACAGGTCGTGGCCGTCGGCTCGAACATGGAGGCCGCGCGGCGCGTCGGCATGCCCGCCCGCCGGACGGTCGCCTCGGTCTATGTCGTCTCGGGCGTAGCCTGCGCCATTGCGGGCCTTCTGATCGCGGCGCGGCTTGGGTCGGGGTCGTCGAACGCGGCTGTCGGGTTCGAGTTGCAGGTGATCGCCGCCGTCGTGCTGGGGGGCACCTCGCTGATGGGGGGCAAGGCCAGCATGCTGGGCACGGTGCTGGGCACGATGACCATCGCGGTGATCGGCAACGGGCTGATCCTGGTCCACATCTCGCCCTTCTTCACGCAGATCGTGACGGGGACGATCATCCTTCTGGCGATCTGGATGAACACCAAGCTGTTCAGCGGCGGGTTGCGCCTTGGCCGGAGGCAAACATGACCGAACGCTCGCCCGCGCATGTCCGATCGGGCCTCGTGATGACCGTGAACGGGCCGATCCCCAGCGCCGATCTGGGCGTGACGCTGATGCACGAGCATCTGCAGAACGACTGCTCGTGCTGGTGGCACCCGCCGACGGACCCCGCGCGGCAGTATCTGGCCGAGGGGCCGGTGCGGATCGAGATCCTGTCCGAGCTGCGGCAGGACCCGTTCGTCAACCGGAACAACATTGCGCTGGACGATCCCGATCTCTGCGTTGCCGAGCTTGGCGATTTCGTACGCGCGGGCGGGCGGACGGTGGTGGACCCGACCTGCCGGGGCATCGGGCGCAACCCGGTCACGCTGCGCCGGATCGCGGCCGCAACCGGGCTGAACATCGTGATGGGCTCGGGCTACTACCTTGCCTCGTCGATGCCTGACGAAGTCGCGCGCCTGTCGGCCGACGACATCGCCGACCAGATCGTCGCCGAGGCGCTGCACGGCACCGACGGTACCGACGCAAAGATCGGGCTGATCGGCGAGATCGGCGTCTCGTCCGATTTCACGCCCGACGAGGAAAAGTCCCTGCGCGGTGCGGCCCGCGCCCAAGTGCGGACCGGCCTGCCCCTGATGGTGCATCTGCCAGGCTGGTTCCGGCTGGGCCACCGCGTTCTGGACATTGTCGAGGCCGAGGGCGCGAACCTTGCCCACACCGTGCTTTGCCACATGAACCCGTCGCATGACGACCCGGACTATCAGCGCACGCTGGCCGCGCGCGGCGCCTTCATCGAATTCGACATGATCGGGATGGACTACTTCTATGCCGACCAGCAGGTGCAGTGCCCCAGCGACGACGACGTGGCCCGGGCGATCCTGCGGCTGGCCGATGCCGGGCATCTGGCCAAGCTGCTTCTGTCGCAGGACGTGTTCATCAAGATGATGCTGACCCGCTATGGCGGAAACGGCTATGCCTTCGTGCAGCGCCACTTCCTGCCCCGCCTTCAGCGGCACGGGATGGACGCCGCGTCGTGCGACGGGCTGCTGACGACCAATCCGCGCCGCGTCTTCGATGCTGCGGTCTGACCTGCGAGGGAGAGATATCCTATGACGACCAAGGTGCTTCTGGTGGGCGAAAGCTGGGTGTCTTCGGCCACGCATTACAAAGGCTTCGACCAGTTCGGCAGCGTGACCTTCCATCTGGGGGCCGAGCCGCTGGTGGCCGCGCTGAAAGGCTCGGAATTCGAGCTGACCTACATGACCGCCCATGACGCGGTCGAAGCGTTCCCGTTCGAGATGGAGGGGCTCGACGCCTATGACGTGATCGTGCTGTCGGACATCGGCGCGAACTCTTTCCTCTTGCCGCCCGCCGTCTGGCTGCGCTCGCAGACCGTGCCGAACCGGCTTCGGCTGATCAAGGCGTGGGTGGAACGCGGCGGCGGGCTTTTGATGGTGGGGGGCTATTTCAGCTTTCAGGGCATCGACGGCAAGGCGCGCTGGCGCAAGACGCCGGTCGAGGATGTGCTGCCCGTCACCTGCCATCCATGGGACGACCGGGTCGAGATGCCCGAGGGCGCGGTGGCCGAAGTGCTGGCCCCCGACCATCCCGTGCTGGCCGGGCTGGACGGGGCCTGGCCCTTCGTCCTTGGGGTGAACGAGGTCGAGGTACGGCCCGGCGCGCAGGTTCTGGCGCGCGTCCCGCAGGATCAGGGCGGCCATCCGCTGCTGGTGCTCGGGGGCTTCGGCAAGGGGCGCACGGCGGCATGGACCTCTGACATCGGGCCGCACTGGCTGTCTCCGGCCTTCTGCGCCTGGGACGGCTACGGAACGCTGTGGAAGAACCTGCTGGGCTGGCTGGCGCAGGACCGTGGCTGAGGGTCGAGGTCAGGGGCGCATGAGGATGGCCGCGAGTTCCGCGCTTGACGGAAAGGCGGCCCCCGTGCCCGGACGGGACACTGCGATCGCTGCTGCCGCCGCCGCATGGGACAGGGCGCGCGCATCCACCGGCACGCCCCGCAGCGCCGCCGAGGCAAGCGCCGTCGCCATGAAGCAGTCCCCGGCCCCGGTCGTATCGACCACCGCGCAGGCTTGTGCCGGAACGCTCACGGCACCTTCCGCTGTGACCAGCCGCGCCCCCGCGCCGCCCAGCGTCAGCACGATGCGAGGCACGCCCGCCGCGACAAGGGCGCTGGTGCCGCCCAGCGCCTCGGCCTCGCCCTCGTTCAGGAAGGCGATGTCGACGAGAGGCCAGAGGGCTGCGAAGAAGGGCTGCATCGGCGAGGGATTGAACGCGGTCCGCATACCTGTCGCACGGGCCAGACGCATCGCGTCCAGGGTGGTCTCGGCCGACAGGTTCCCCTGCATTGCCAGAAGGTCGCCCGCTGCGGCCCCCGCCAGCGCTGCACAGGCCGCCTCGGCGCCCAGCCCAAGGGCCGCCGCGTTGGTCGTGACGATGGCATTCTCGCCCGTCGGGGTCCGCAAAATGATCGACAGATCGCTCGCCACGCCCGGGACTGGCACGAGATCGACGGCAATCGGTTCGACCGACAGGCGCAGGCGGATATCCCCGGCCCGGCTGTCGCTGCCCACCGCCGCGACAAGCCGGCACTCCACCCCTGCACGGCCCAGCACGATGGCCTGGTTCGCCCCCTTGCCGCCCAGATCAACCAGCCCGGCCTGCCCGTGGATCGACGCCCCGCGCTGCGGCAGGTCGGCCACGGCCAGCGTCTCGTCCAGGGCCACGTTCCCAATCACGAAGGCGCGCATGGCGCGTCCCTCCTCCCATCCATAAGGTCTTCTGATGCAAACCATATCGAACCGCAGCGCCGGTGCCATAGGCGAGATTTTCGGGCGCCCGAAGGTCTTGATCGGCATGATCCACTGCCCGCCCTTTCCGGGCGCGCCGCGCTATCGCGAGGCCACGATGGACAGCCTTTACGACGCCTGCCTGCGGGATGCCGAGGCGCTGGTGGCCGGCGGTCTGCACGGGCTGATAATCGAGAACCACGGCGATATCCCCTTCTCGAAACCCGAGGACATCGGGCCCGAGACGCCCGCCTTCCTGTCGGTCGTCACCGACCGCGTGCGGCGCGCGACCGGCGTACCCGTAGGCATCAACGTGCTGGCGAACGCCCCCCTGCCCGCGCTTGCGACCGCCGTCGCGGGCGGTGCCGCCTTCATCCGGGTCAACCAGTGGGCCAATGCCTATGTCGCCAACGAGGGCTTCATCGAAGGCCGCGCGGGCGAGGCGCTTCGCTATCGCTCGCTGTTGCGGGCCGAGGATGTCCGCATCTTCGCCGACGCGCATGTCAAGCATGGCAGCCACGCGATCGTCTCGGACAGATCGGTCGCGGAACTGACGCGAGACCTCGCCTTCTTCGACGCGGATTGCGTCATTGCGACGGGTCAGCGCACCGGCCATTCCGCCAGCCCCGAGGAGATCGACGAGATCGCCTCTGCCACGCATCTGCCGGTTTTGGTGGGGTCGGGGGTGACCGAGGACAACATCGCCGCGATCCTGTCGCGCACCAACGGAGTCATCGTGGCCTCGTCGCTGAAGGAGGGCGGCGTGTGGTGGAACGCGGTCGACCCCGCGCGGGTCAGGCGGTTCGCCGAGCGCGCGGCGGACGCGCTGACCTGATCGGCGGCGAAGCCGACTGTCTCCCGCACCCTATTAGGCTGCGCCGACCGCGCGACATCGCCCCGCATCACGCGACCGCGGGGCTGCGCGTGTTGCGTGGTCGGCTGCCGACGGCCCGACCCAGCGCCCCGGGGTGCATCGCCGACGCGATGAAAGGCGCAAGTGGGCAGACACGCTCCCGAGGCGGCGATCATGGGACCATACCGGTGCACGCACAGCATCGGGCGCGATCTTGTCGGGGCGGGGCGGCGTTGGCCGCCCCGCCCCCTAGTTTTGTCCTCAGCCGCGCAAGGCCTTGCGCCGCCGTGCTGCGGCAAGTCCGCCGAGCGCGGCCACCAAGAGGAACCCGGCTGCAGGAACGGGAACGGGCGCCAATCCGCCGCCGCCTTCGCTTGTCAGGATGTCATCGATCCGGACGTTGCCGCCTCCGAGGGTGCTGAAGGTCAGCGACATGATGTCGGTGAAGCCCGTCAAACCCGCGAGGCTGAACACCTGACCGCCATCGTTGAACCCGAAGTCCGACGCGGCCAGCGAGACCGAGCCTCCCGAAGAACTGGACACGGTCAGTGTGTTGTCGGTGCCCCGGCCCAGAAGCTGGAACCAGAACGAGTCGACCGAGAACGCTTCCAGCCCAAAGGTCAGCGTGCTCGCCTCGTTGTCATTAAGCGCGAGGCACGGCGCGCCCGACGGGCTGTCGCAGTTGCCGTTGACGATCCGCGCCGGGTCGATCGAAAAGCCGTCCTCGACATAAGGTTCGGTTTTCGCGCCGTCGAAGGTGATGCTTGCTGCCAGTCCCTGTGTTGCCGAAACTGCAAAAGCGACCCCGA
>JANPJD010000129.1:0-8669 GCA_031425325.1 Rhodobacterales bacterium
GCTCGCGGGCAGAAGCGCATGACAGTTGCGTCGGCATCGTGTAACCTGCCGCTTAATCCGGACGTGAGATCCGACACTCGGGGCAGCAGGACAGACAGGCATGACATCTATTTCCAGACGGTCGCTTTTGGGCGCCGGCATCTCCACTCTCGGCCTCGCCGCCTGCGGCAACGGCGTCGGCAGCGGCGCCGGATCAACGATCGACGCACGGGTCGATGCGACGCGCGACTTCCTGTTCCGCACTTATCCCGGCACGCAGGAGTTGTCGAACAAGGCTTTCGGCATCCTCTGGATGCCTCTCGTGACCGAGGGGGGGCTCTTTTTCGGCGGTGCCTACGGGCGTGGCGCGCTGCGGATCAACGACGTCACCGTCGACTACTACTCGACCACCAAGGCGACTTACGGCCTTCAGGTCGGCGCACAGCAATATGCCCATGCGCTCTTTTTCATGACCGAGGCTGCGCTGGCCGAGTTCCGCGCAGGCGACGGCTGGGCCGCGAGTGCCGATCTGCGCTATGCCACCCCCGACCAGGGCGGGGCCAGCATCGGCAAGGAGTCGACCGAGCTCGATCCGGTCATCCCCTTCGTCTTCGGCCAGTCGGGCCTGATCGCCGGGGCGACATTGTCGGGCGTGAAATACACGCGCATCATTCCCTGATCCGCCGCCCGGACAGGTTGTCGCGCCTGCCTGCGTTGCCCGAACGGCCCTGACCTGTTACGCCGCCGTTCTGGCAGAACGAGGGACAGGCGCATGGTGGGCTTTCGGCGGCTGACGGCGGGCTTTGCACTCGGCGCGCTGATGGCAGCCCCGGTGGCTCAGGCCTGCACCCGTGCCGTCTATCTCGGCCCCGAGGGCCAGACGGTCACAGGCCGGACGATGGACTGGCTCGAGACGATGGACACCAACGTCTGGGTCATGCCGCGCGGCAAGGTCAACGATGCCGGCATGGGCGAGCGCGGCATGCAATGGACCAGCCGTTATGGCAGCGTCATCACCTCGGTCTACGAGGCGGGCACTGCTGACGGCATGAACGAGCGCGGCCTTGTCGCCAACACGCTTTTCCTCGTCGAAACCGAATATCCGCCCGCCGAAGGAGACGACCGGCCGCAGATGCCGATCTCGGCCTGGGCACAATATGTCCTCGACAACTTCGCCACTGTCGCCGAGGCGGTCGCAGGACTTCGCCAGGACAGGTTCCGCACGGTCATGGTCACGGCCCCGAACGGCAAGGACGGCACGATCCATCTGTCGCTGTCGGATGCGAGCGGCGACAGCGCGATCATCGAATACATCGGCGGCAAGCTCGTCATCCACCATGACCGGGCCTATCAGGTGATGACGAACGACCCGCCCTTCGACCAGCAACTGGCGCTCGACGCCTACTGGAAGGCGATCGGCGGCACGGTGATGTTGCCCGGCACGAACCGCCCGGCAGACCGCTTCGCACGGGCGAGTTTCTACATAAACGCGACCGAGCAGACCGCCGACCCGGTCAAGTCCGTGGCCGCCGTATTCAGCGTCATGCGTAACGTCAGCGTGCCACGCGGCATCAGCACGCCCGACCGGCCCAACATCTCGTCCACGATCTGGCTGACGGTCGCGGACCAGAGGAACCTCGTCTACTACTTCCAGGACACGGCGAGCCCGAGCGTGCTCTGGGTCGATCTGAAGCGGATCGATTTTGCGGAAGGCAGCGGCGTACGCAAGCTTGAGGTCGAGGGCAACACGATGCTGGGCGGCGACCAGACCGACGGCTTCCGGCCCGCCGTGCCGTTCGTGTTCCTGGCACCGTAAGCTGCGCAAGGGCGAGTATGTGGAGCGCTCCCGTTGTCCCGCGCGCTTGCCCGATTTGTCCGTCGACAAATCCGGCCGCGTCTGCCTGTCCCTGGCAGGCGCGTTTCCGCGCCCGCCAAGGCAGGCGCGGCGGGATTAACCCTACCGCAGCCGCCGGATCAGCGAGGAGGTGTCCATGCGTCCGCCGCCCATCGCCTGCACATCGGCGTAGAACTGGTCCACCAGCGCGGTGACCGGCAGGCGCGCGCCGATCTCGGACGCGGTGTCTAGGCAGATGCCCAAATCCTTCCGCATCCAGTCGACGGCGAAGCCGAAGTCGAAGCGGTCCTCGATCATCGACTTGTGGCGGTTCGCCATCTGCCACGATCCGGCCGCCCCCTGGCTTATGACTTCGACCACCGCCGCCCCGTCGAGGCCAGCTTTTGCGCCAAAGGCCAGCGCCTCGGACAGGCCCTGCATCAGGCCTGCGATACAGATCTGGTTCATCATCTTGGCAAGCTGCCCAGACCCGCTTTCGCCCAGCCTGCGGCAGATGCGCGCATAGGCCGCAATCACCGGCTCGGCGCGGGCATAGTCCGCCTCGTCACCGCCGCACATCACCGACAGAACGCCGCCTTCGGCCCCCGCCTGCCCGCCCGACACCGGGGCATCGACAAAGCCGATAGCGCTTTCCGACGCAATTTCATGAAGTTCGCGTGTGACCTTCGCGCTGACCGTCGTGTGATCCACGAAAAGCGTGCCCCGCGCCATGCCCGCAAAGGCCCCCTCGGGCCCAAGGCAGACCGAGCGCAGATCGTCATCGTTGCCCACACAGGCCAGCACCACTTCGGCCCCTTCGGCCGCCGCCCGCGCCGAGGCTGCTGCCCGCCCGCCGCGCGCCGCCACCCAGGCCTCGGCCCGTGCAGGCGTGCGGTTCCAGACCGTCACCTCGTGGCCCTTCGTCGCCAGATGCCCCGCCATCGGGCCACCCATCACGCCCAAGCCCAGAAATGTCACCCGTGCCATGCCGTCTCCCGCCGCTGCTGTCCCGGATCATCCCGGCCCGCATGATTGCGCCTGCGGGGAGGATGCACTAGAGGACAACCTCGCGTCTGCCGTCAAGGATCGAGGGCAGCCATCTCGCGGGGCTTGCAGGTTTCGGGACCGTCATGATCGTCGCCTTCCGCTGGCTTCTGCGGCTGTTCTCGGGCCTCTGCGTACTCGGCCTGGTCGCGCTGGTGATCGGCTACTACTTCCTGTCGCGCTCGCTGCCGGACTATGACGAGGACTTCGCGCTCGACGGCATCTCGGCCCCGGTCGAAATCGTGCGGAACAACGCCAACGTGCCGCATATCTTCGGGCAGACCGATGCCGACGTGTTCTTCGCGCTCGGCTTCGTCCACGCGCAGGACCGCCTCTGGCAGATGACGCAGCTTCGCCGCACCGCGCAGGGGCGGCTGTCCGAGATCTTCGGCCAGCGCACCGTGCGGATCGACGAGCTGATGCGGCGCTTCGACTTCTACGGGCTGGCCACGCAATCGGTCGCCGTGCAGGACGAGGCGACGCAGGCTGCCCTTCAGGCCTATGCGGACGGCGTGAACGCCTGGATCGTGCAGGTGAACGAGGGTGCGCGCGGGCGTGGCGCGCCCGAGTTCTTCCTGTTCGAGCCCGAGATCGCCATCTGGCAACCTGCGGATTCGCTTGCCATCCTGAAGCTCATGGCGCTGCAACTGTCGTCCCAGATCGGGACCGAGGTTCTGCGCGCCCGCGCCTCGCTGCTTCTGCCTGATGACCGGGTCCGCGACATCCTGCCCGATGCGCCGGACGACGGGGTGGCGGCGCTGCCGCCCTATGCGACGCTGATGCCGGGCGCGGTCCCCGGCGTCGCCCCCGTGCGGCTGGCGCGCGATCCTCTGTCGCCCATCAGACCCCCCGCGCTGGCCGGCGCGTCGAACGCCTGGGCCGCCGCGCCGTCTCGCTCGGCAACCGGGGGCACGATCCTGGCGAACGACCCGCATCTCGGCTTCACCGCGCCGACGCTATGGTATCTCGCGCGGCTCGAGTTGCAGTCGGGCGGGGTCATCGGGGCCACGATCCCCGGTGTTCCGGCCGTGCTTCTGGGCCGGTCCGAGGCACTCGGCTGGGGCCTGACGACGGCCTATGTCGACGATCAGGACGTGGTGATCGAGCAGATCAACCCCGACGCGCCCGAGGAATACCGCACCCCCGACGGCTGGAAGGCGTTTCAGACGCGCCGTTCGATCGTGACCGTCAAGGACGCGCCCCCCGTGACGATCACCCTGCGCTGGACCGATGCCGGCCCCGTCCTGCCAGGGTCGCATTTCGACCTGGCCGCGATCACCCCGCCCGGCCATGTCGCAGCCGTTGCATGGACGGCACTGACCGGGGCCGACACGTCGATGACGGCGGCGATGCGCCTCATGCAGGCGCGCACCATCGACGAGGCGCTGGCGGCGGGCGAATTGCTCGTGGCCCCGGCACAGAACTTGATGGTAGCGGACCGGAACGGCATCGCCATGCAGGTCGTGGGTCGCCTGCCGGCCCGCGACGCACGCCACCAGAGCCGGGGCAGGATGCCGTCGCAGGGCTGGCTGCCCGAGAACCGCTGGCAGGGCATCCTGCCCTATGCCGAAAACCCCCGGTTCGTCGACCCGCCCGGAGGCATCCTCGGCAACACCAACAACAAGACCGTCGACCGCCCCTTCCCCAACCATGTCAGCTTCGACTGGGGCGACACCGAGCGGGTGCAGCGCTGGGAACGTCTGATGCAGGCGCGCGAGGTCCACACCCGCGACAGCTTCATCGAGGCGCAACTCGACACCGTGTCGAACGCCGCGCGCCGCCTGCTGCCGCTGGTCGGGGCCGATCTGTGGTTTACCGACGAGGCCGCTCCCGAGGGCACGCCCGAGCGTCGCCGCCAGCGCGCGCTGGAACTGCTGGCCGCCTGGAACGGCGAGATGAACGAGCATCTGCCCGAGCCGCTGATCTACGCGGCCTGGATGCGCGCGCTTCAAGACCGCCTGATCCGCGACGAGATCGGCCCGCTGGCCGACGACTTCAGCCGCCCCGATCCGGTCTTCATCGACCGGGTCTATCGTAACGTCGACGGCGCCGCGCGCTGGTGCGACGTGATCCAGTCCTCGCCGGTCGAGACCTGTTCGGACCTTGCGCGGATCGCACTTGACGAGGCGCTGCTGCGGCTGACCGAACGGTATGGCGCCACCATTGAAAGCTGGCGATGGGGCGACGCGCACGAGGCGGCGCAGAACCATCCGGTGCTCGGTGACGTGCCGGTTCTGCGCCACCTCGTGAACATCCGTCAGTCGACCAGTGGCGACGATCACACCCTGATGCGCGGCATGACAAGCGGGGAAGAGCCTGATCCCTTCGTCAACGTCCACGGCGCGGGCTATCGCGGTGTCTACGACTTCGCCGACCCGGACAGCTCGGTCTTCGTGACCTCGACCGGCCAGTCGGGCCATCCCCTAAGCCGCCACTACGAGAACCTGGGCGAGTTGTGGCGGCGCGGCGAATACACGCCAATGTCGCTCGACCCCGAGCTTGCACGCGCGGCCGCGGTCGGCATCGCCCGGCTTGCGCCGCGCTGAGACTGCCGTGCCGCCCCTGGCAGGGACCGTCCAAGCCTGATGCCGCCGACGGTCTGGCGCGGGCCTTGACCTTCGCGGGCGAAACCGTCAGCAACAAAATTGCGGCAGTGCAGCGAGGCGCGACCAAAGATGACCGATGGATTTGACGCCTGGATCGGTCGCACCGAGACCGCCGACGCTGTCGTGACGCTTGATCAGTGCCGCCAGCTTGCGGCGACGCTCGACATCGACGATGGCGGGCTGACGGATGGCGGCGTCCTGCCGCCGCTCTGGCACTGGATGGCCTGGACGCCGACCGTGCCGATGAGCGGCCTCGGCCCCGACGGCCATCCCCAGCGGGGTGGCTTCCTGCCGCCCGTCCCGCTCGAGCGGCGGATGTGGGCAGGCGGGCGGCTTGCGTTCCACGCGCCGCTGCGGATCGGGGCACGCCTGCGCCGCCGGTCCGAGATCACGGCGGTCGCGGAAAAGACCGGGGCGGCGGGCCGGATGGTGTTCGTGACCGTCCGTCACGAGATCCACGAAGAGGCGCGGCTCGCGATCCGCGAAGAGCAGGACATCGTCTATGTGGCGATGCCCGAGCGGTTTGCGCCGCCGCCGCCGATCCCCGTGCCCGATGACCCGGTGTGGGAACAGCGCGTGCCGATCGACACACCCCGGCTGTTCCGCTTCTCGGCGGTCACCTTCAACGCGCACCGCATCCATTACGATCTCGATTACGCCACCCATGTCGAGAAATACCCGGGCCTCGTGGTGCACGGACCCTTGCAGGCGATCCTGTTGATGGAGGCAGCACGCAGCCAGCGCGGTGGGGCCATGCCGAAATCCTACCGCTTCCGGGGGGTGCGGCCGCTGTTCCACTTCGACACGCTGCGCCTGTGCGGGATGCCGGTACTTCAGGGCGCGCAGGCGCTTTGCACCGCGACCGCCGAGGATGTGGTAACCATGCAGGCCGAGGTGCAGTGGTGAGCGGGATGCTGTCGGGGATGCGGGTGATCGAGGGGTCGGCCTTCATCGCCGTGCCGCTGGCGGGAATGACGTTGGCGCAGATGGGCGCGGACGTGATCCGCTTCGACCGCCTTCAGGGCGGGCTTGACGCGCAGCGCTGGCCGGTTACGGCCGACGGGCAAAGCCTTTTCTGGGCCGGAATGAACAAGGGCAAGCGCTCGCTTGCCGTCGACCTTGCCCATCCCGAGGGGCAAGAGATCGTGACCGCCCTGATCACCGCCCCCGGCCCGGATGCGGGGCTGTTCCTGACCAACCTGCGGGCCAAGGGCTGGATGGATCACCCGGCGCTGGCCGCCCGTCGGGCCGACCTCATCACGGTGTCGCTGACCGGCACCCGGCGGGGCGAGCCTGCGGTCGACTACACCGTGAACCCGGCGGTGGGCTTTCCGACCGCAACGGGGCCGGTGGGTGGCGCAGACCCCGTCGCGCATGTCCTGCCCGCCTGGGACTGCATCGCGGGCGGGCTGCTGGTCAACGCGCTTCTCGCCGCCGAACGGCACCGCACCCGGACGGGCGAGGGCCAACTGGTCGAGATGTCGCTGAAGGACGTGGCGGCAGCGATGGTCGGCAACCTGGGGATCGTGGCCGAAGTCGCGGTCAACGGGGTGGACCGGCCGCGCTATGGCAACGCGCTTTACGGCGCCTACGGGCAGGATTTCATGACCGCTGACGGGCGGCGCGTGATGGTGATCGGGCTGACCGACCGCCAGTGGCGCGGGCTGGTCAAGGTGCTCGGCGTGGCACCCCAGATGGCACAGATCGAGGCCGAGACCGGTCTCGATCTGGCACAGGAGGGCAACCGCTTCGCCGCGCGCGAGGCGATCACTGCGGTGATGGCCCCCTGGTTCGCGGCCCGTCCCCTGGCCGAGATCGCGGCGCTTTTTGATGCCGCAAGCCTGACCTGGGGACCGTTCCGCAGCTTCGCCGAAGCGGTGCGCGACGACCCCGACCTCGGGCCGGACAACCCTATGTACCGCATGGTCGACCAACCCGGCATTGGCACCTACCCGATGCCCGGCAGCCCCGTCTGGTTCGGCGCAGGCACGCGGGTGGAGCCTGCCCCAGCCCCCCGCCTAGGCCAGCACAGCGAGGCAATCCTTGCGGACGTGCTGGGCCTCGGCTCGGGGCAGATTGGCGCGCTCATAGACCGCGGGATCGTGGCGGGGGCATGATCCCGACCCGGACAAGGCGGCTCGGGAGCATCGCAGACAACAGCGCTCGGGGCCCGCGCATCCCACAGATGTAGCTACATAGCCTCGAAGCGCTGCCTCTGGCGGTCCGTCCAGTGGACCGTGACCGCGTGGCCCGCGTCGGTCTCGACCTCGTCCCGCACCACGCCCTCGCCATGCAGCCAGGCCCGCTTGCGCCCCTCGGCATGACCGAGATGCAGCACCGCCCCGGTCTTTGCCTCTTCGAACGCCGCCCCGATCGCGTCGGTCAGCGCGGTCAGGCCCTCACCGGTCAGCGCCGACATGGCGTGGACCTGCGGATTGCGCGCGGCCTGCGTCGCCAGCGCCTCGGCCTGCGCCGGGTCGAGAAGGTCAAGCTTGTTCCAGACCTCGATCAGCGGGGTCTTCGCATCCACGCCAAGGCTTCCCATGATCTCGGCCACGTCCGCCGCCTGCTGTTCCGTCTCGGGATGGCTGATGTCGCGCACGTGCAGGATGAGGTCGGCCTCGAGCACCTCTTCCAGCGTGGCCCGGAATGCAGCCACAAGCTGCGGCGGCAGATCACTGATGAAGCCGACCGTGTCCGACAGGATCGCCTTGCGCCCAGACGGCAAGGTGACGCCCCGCATGGTCGGATCGAGCGTGGCGAAGAGCATGTCCTTGGCCAGCACCTCGGCCCCGGTCATGCGATTGAAGAGCGTGGACTTGCCCGCGTTGGTATAGCCCACCAAAGCCACGACCGGGAACGGCACCTTGCGGCGCGCGGCGCGGTGCAGCTCTCGTGTCTTGACCACACGGTCGAGCTGGCGCTTCAGGCGGATCACCTGATCGTCGATGGCGCGGCGGTCGGCCTCGATCTGCGTCTCGCCGGGGCCGCCGACAAAGCCGAAGCCTCCGCGCTGACGCTCGAGGTGGGTCCAGGCACGCACGAGGCGGGTGCGCTGATAGCTCAGCGCCGCAAGCTCGACCTGAAGCACGCCCTCGCGCGTGCGGGCGCGATCAGCGAAGATCTCGAGGATCAGGCCGGTGCGGTCCAGAAGCTTGACGCCCCACTCCTTCTCGAGGTTGCGCTGCTGCACCGGACTGACCGGG
>JANPJD010000130.1:0-9737 GCA_031425325.1 Rhodobacterales bacterium
CGTGGTAGTAGAAGTGCCGCGCGACGAGCGGCAGGTCGATGTCGCGGCTTTCCCGGATCGGCTTGCCGTTGTCCATCGTTTCGAGCACCGCAAGCAGGCGGGCGTGCTTTTGCACGAGGCGCGCCAGCGCATAAAGGTGCCGCGCGCGGGCATGGGCCGTCAGGCGCGCCCATTTCGGCTGCGCGCGGCGCGCGGCACGGACGGCGGCGTCAATGTCGGCGGCCGAGCCCTGCGTCACCGCAGCGAGTGTCCCGCCGGTGGCGGGATTGCGCGTCTCGAACAGGTCGCCCGACTTGGTGAAGCCCCCGTCGATCCAGTGGCCGAAGCGGCCATGATGCGAAGCGAGCCACGCCTGCGCCTCGGCGGCAGACTCCGGGGCGGGGCCGTAGCTCATCTCGGTGAAGATGTCGCGGATGGTCATTTGCTCACCTCAGCCACGGCTTCAAATCGTCTCTCGACCAAGAGTCATTGTGTATCTGATCAATTCTCGCAGCCATTCTGGAAACTTCATTCTGGGACTCGATCAAGCTTTGTCTGACAAAAACAAACTCGTTTAAGACATCTCGCATGGTCTTCAACTGTCTTGAAGATAACGGCCGGTGAGTTTTGGCTTTCTCATCTTCAAATGGCTCTATTCGGCCAGCCAGTCGATGCACGTCGGTCCGCAGTCTAGCAACCTCGACATTAAGTTTTTCCAGAGACTTAACAGCCTGCCTAAACAAGTCTATCTCTTCAGAATCCATACTCACCCCATCGGATGGCGGTTGGCGGCCGAGTAGCGGCCGGTAAGGTGGTGTTCGAGCTGGCGCTCGATGTCGCCCAGAAGCGACGAGGCACCGAAGCGGAAGAGGTCGGGTTGCAGCCAGGGGTGGCCAAGCTCGTCCTTCATCAGCGACAGGTAGACGAGCGCGTCCTTGGCCTTGGCGATGCCGCCAGCCGGTTTGTAGCCGATCCGGATGCCGGTCCGTTCCTGATAGGCGCGGATCGCGCGGATCATCACGAGGCTGACGGGCAGCGTGGCGTTGACCGTCTCTTTCCCCGTCGAGGTCTTGATGAAGTCTGCCCCGCCCATCATCGCGACAAGACTGGCGCGGGCGACGTTTCGCAGCGTGCCCAGCTCTCCGGTGGCAAGGATGGCCTTCATGTGGGCCGGGCCGCAGGCCTCGCGCATAGCGCGCGTCTCGTCATACAGCGCCTGCCAGTTCTGCGTCAGGACGTGGCGGCGCGAGATCACGATGTCGATTTCGGCAGCACCTGCCGCGACGCTCTCGCGGATCTCGGCGATGCGAAGGTGGAGCGGCGAAAGACCCGCCGGAAAACCGGTCGAGACCGCCGCAACCGGAATATGCGTGCCTTCGAGGGCGCGCACGGCTGTCTCGACCATGTCGTGATAGACGCAGACCGCCCCCGTGGTGATCCCCGGCATGCCGAGCGCGTCAAGCAGGTCGGCCCGCACCGGCTGACGGGCCTTGGCGCAGAGGCGCAGCACCCGCCCCTCGGTGTCGTCGCCCGACAGGGTGGTAAGGTCGATCAGCGTGACAGCCTTGAGAAGCCAGGCCGCCTGCCAGTCCTTCTTCAGGCTGCGCCGTCCCGGCAGAGTCGCCGCACGCCGCTCGATCGCCGAGGTGTTCGCCTGCACAGATGCGACCCAGTCGAGGTCGAGCGGCATCCCCTCGTTTCGGGGATGGGCGACCTGCGGCAAATGATCGACCGTGGCGATGGCGCTGGAATGGGCAAGCATGGGCTGATCCTGGTCCTTGAAACGCACGGACGAGCCGCATGACACATTGCCACGCGCCGGGCGGCCGAGGCAAGGCAGCTGCCCGGCGGTCAGGTCTGCGGCGGGACCGGGTCTGTCGAGGCGGGGCTTCCGTCGGTCCGCACTTCGCCGGGGGGGACGTCGGGCTGGAAGGTCGCCCATTCGTTGCCCCGTTCGGTTGGGGGAAGGTCCGACGGGCGCATGTTGCGATGCATGTGCGCCTTGGCGAGGAAATGGGCCGTGATCGGCGACGAGATGAAGAGGAAGATGATGACGAGCAGTTCTTCCCAGCTGATCCGGCCCTGAACGGTCCAGAAGTAGGCCGACGACGCGAGCAGCGCCGAACCGACGCCGACCGTCGTGGCCTTGGTCGGCGCGTGCAGGCGTTTCATCGGATCGTCGAGCTTCAGCAGGCCAAAGCTGCCGATCAGGCCGAACACGCCACTGATGACGAGCAGGGTCGCGACAAGGATTTCGCCGATCATCGCGCCTACTCGATCACGTCGCCGCGCAGCATGAACTTGCTGAACGCGACGGTGCTGACGAAGCCGGTCATTGCAAAGAGGACAGCGGCCTCGAAGTTGATGCCTGTACCGCCGTAGATTCCGTAAAGCACGATCAGGGCGATCAAGTTGATGACCATCGTGTCGACCGCAAGCACGCGGTCGGGCAGGCCCGGTCCGCGCATCAGAAGCACGAGATTCAGAAACAGCGACACACCGAAGCAGCCCATCGCGAACAGGAGTGCCGTCTCGATCATGCGAAAATCCTTTGCAAGCGGGCCTCGTAGCGGGACTTGATCTCATCGCGGATCGCGTCCGGATCGGGCGCGTGGAGCGAATGGATCAGAAGCGACCGCCCGCAGGACGACATGTCGGCAGTCACCGTGCCGGGTGTCAGCGTGATGGTCGCCGCAAGCACCGTGATCGCCTCGGGCGAGCGCAGCTCGATCGGGACCGTGATCCAGCGCGACTGGATGCGGCTGTTGGGCATGAAGAGCACGATCTTCGCGACAGCGATGTTGGCGAGGATGATGTCCCAGACGACCAGCACGACATAGCCGAGGAATGCGGGAATGCTGCGGATGCCGGCCCGGTCCGGCCACCAGGCGCGGGTCAAAAGGGGAATGGTGATCCCGAGGAAGGTCGCAAAGACCAGGCTCCCCAGCTTTGCCTCGTTCACCAGAAGCATCCAGATCACGATCAGGCCGCCGGTCAGCGCGGGGTGCGGGAAAATCCGGTTCAGCATTCCGTCATCCCTCTGGCAAGGCATGGGCGGCGATATAGGGACCGGGGTCCCACATCGACGCGGACGTGGCGGAAAGATAGCCCATCACCGGCCCCGCCAACACGGTCAGCGCAACGATAGCGGCCAGAAGCAGCCCGACGGAGACGAAAGGCAGCGCTGCCGTGTCGGCCTCGCGATGGTCGGCAGGCAGGGCGTGGCTTTTCCAGAAGACCGTGCTGCCTGCCTGCGCGAACCCGACGATCATCAGAAGCGACGTCACGAGGATTACGGACCACACGAGGGCCATCTGGTCGCGTGCGACTTCAAGAATCATCAGCTTTCCCAGGAAACCCGACAGCGGCGGCATGCCCGCCAGCGCCACGGTCGCGCCAAGGAACAGCCACGCGATCAGGCCGGACCCCGCGAAGGCGGGCCGCGCCTCGGCCAGCGAAAGGTCGCCCCGACGCGCAAGGATCAGATCGGCGATCAGGAAAAGCGCCGCCGTCGCAAGCGTCGAGTGCAGGACGTAGTAAAGCGCTGCCGTCGTGGCCGCAGGCGTGAACTGCGATACCGCGACGAACAGCGTCCCCATCGAGGCTACCGCCGCGAAGGCGACCATCCGTCCGACCGTCCGCGCCCCGAGCACGCCCAGCGCGCCGACGGCAAGCGTGACGAGCGCTACCGGGAGCAGGATGTCCGCATAAAGCGCCCCGGTCGCGGGCGTGGACGGCGGAAGGATCAGCGTGAAGACCCGCAGGATCGAATAGGCCCCGACCTTGGTCATGATGGCGAAAAGCGCCGCCACCGGCCCGGGCGCATTCGCATAGGTGCCGGGCAGCCAGAAGTGGAACGGCACGAGCGCCGCCTTGATGCCGAACACGATCAGCAGCAGCAGCCCCGCCACCCGCAGCAAGGCCGCCTCGCCCTCGGGCAGGGTTGCGGCCTTGATGGCGAGGTCCGCCATGTTGAGCGTGCCCGTGACCGAATAGATCGTCGCGAGGCCGAACAGGAACAGCGTCGAGGCGACGAGGTTGAAGGTCACATACTGGACCCCGGCGCGCAGCCTCTCGCGCCCGCCGCCGTGGATCATCAGGCCGTAGGACGCAATCAGCAGCACCTCGAAGAACACGAAGAGGTTGAACACGTCGCCCGTCAGGAACGCGCCGTTCAACCCCATCAGCTGGAACCCGAACAGCGCGTGGAAATGCCGCCCGCGTTTGTCCCACCCGGTTCCGATGACGTAAAGCTGCACGCAAAGCGCCAGGAATGCCGTCAATGTCAGCATCAGCGCCGCGAGCCGGTCGAGCACCAGCACGATGCCGAAGGGCGCCGGCCAGTCGCCGAGGCGGTAGACCTCGGGCGGGTTCGCGTCGGCGGCCACCAGCAGCGCCAGGGCCACCCCGCCCAGAGCCACCGTGCCGCCAAGGCCGAAGACGCGCTGCAACACAAGGTCGCCGCGCATGGCAAGGACGGTCAGTCCCGCCAGGATCGCCGGCAGAACGACGGGGACGATGATCCAGTGGTTCATGCGGCAGGCCCGTCGCGGTCAGAAGGGGCGTCTGTCATGTCGATCCCGTCACTGCCCGTCTCGAGATAGGCCCCGATGGCCAGCACGACGATGACGGCGCTCATTCCGAACGAGATGACGATGGCCGTCAGCACCAAGGCCTGCGTCAGCGGATCGGTGTAGGCCGCCGCATCGGGCGCCAGGATGGGCGGCAGACCGGCCACGACCCGGCCCGAGGCGAAGATGAACAGGTTGACTGCATAGGACAGCAAGGCCAGCCCGACGATCACGGGGAAGGTTCGTTTCCGCAGCAGCATGTAGATGCCGGCTGCGGTCAGTAGGCCGATCACGGCGGCAAGAAGGGCTTCCATCAGCGTGCCTCCTCGGTGCGGGGAGAGGAGGGGTTGATGTCGAAGGCGGCCGCGCTGACCGTGCCGCCCGCCCGGATGCCCAGCCGCGAGATCGAGGCGAGGGCCAGCATCACCGCGCCGAGCACGCAGAGGAACACGCCAAGATCGAACAGCGAGGCTGTCGCAAGCTCGAACGTCTCGAGCGGGGGCAGGCTGACATAGGCGTAGTTCGAGGTCAGGAACGGCACGCCCGCAAACCAGGATCCGATCCCGGTGGCCGCCGCGATCAGCACGCCCGCCCCGATGATGCCGTGCTGATCCGTGCGCTGGCGCGCCTCGGCCCAGCCAAGGCCCGAGGCCATGTATTGCATCAAGAGCGCGATCGCGACGACCAGGCCCGCGATGAAGCCGCCACCCGGCAGGTTGTGGCCGCGCAGGAAGATGAACACGCCCACCATCAGCGCGACCGGCAGCACCAGCCGGGCGACGACCACGAACATCATGGGATGGCGGTCGCCCGCCCGCCCTTGCGGGTCCATTGCAAGCAGCCGGTCGTTGGCAGGCCCGCCTTTCAGGATCGTCTCGGTCAGCGCGTAGATCACCAGCGCCGCGATTCCCAGAACGGTGATCTCGCCGAAGGTGTCATACCCCCGGAAGTCGACGAGGATGACGTTGACCACATTGTTGCCGCCGCCTTCGGTCTTCGAGTTGGCAAGGTGGTAGGCCGCAATCGACGGAAAGGCGAAGTCGCGCATCAGGATCGCATAGGCCAGCACGCCCGCGCCGATCCCCGCCGCCGCCGCGATCACCCCGTCCCGAAGGTGGACCGCCAGCGCCTCGGGCGGCGAGACCTTTGGAAGGAAGTTGAGCGCAAGCAGCATCAGGATGACCGTGGCGACCTCGACCGAGATCTGGGTCAGGGCGAGGTCAGGCGCCGAGAGATAGACGAAGATTGCCGACACCATCAGGCCGATCACCCCGACAAGCACCAGCGACAGCACCCGGTTGGCCTGCAACACGACGGTTGCAACGATGACGACCGCAAGAAGCAGGAAACCCAACGCCTGCAACGGCGCGATCGGGGTGCCTGCTCGCAGGCCGGGCGCGTGGTTGCCGCCAAAGAACGCAGCCAGCGCGCCGCCTAGGATGACGATCACCGCGATCGCGATGGCCCGGGTAAGCGAGCCGTTGTGCAGCAGGCGCGTCAGCGCGTCCGCACCGCCCCGGACCGCCCCAACGAGCGCGTCGAAGATGCGTTTCGCCTCGGGCCGGGGCGCGCCGTCCCAGGCACGCGACAGCGCGCCGTGTAGCAACAAAAGCCCAAGCCCGCCCGCGAAGGCGATCAGCGACATCGCGAGGGCGGGCGTGAAGCCGTGCCAGAGATAGAGCGAGACATAGACATCTGCGCCCGTCACGTCGGCCACGGCCGCATCGACCAGCCAGCCCACAGTCGTCATGGGCATGAGGCCGATCAGCACAACCGCAAGCACCAGAACCCCCGGCGAAAGCCACAGACCGGGACCGGGATCGTGTGGCGCATGCGGATAGTCGCTCCGCACTGGGCCGAGGAAGACATGGCCGATGAAGCGGAGCGAATAGGCGACCGAGAACGTGGCCCCTAGCGTCGCCAGCGCCGCGATCACCCAGCGGTTATCAAGCCACGCCGTCTCCCACGCCTCGGCAAGCATCATCTCTTTCGAGATGAACCCGTTCAGCGGGGCGACGCCAGCCATCGACAGCGCCGCGACCGCCGAGATGACGAAGCTGATCGGCATCAGCGCGCGCAAACCGCCCAGGCGGCGGATGTCCCGGGTATGCGCCTCGTGGTCGATGATCCCGGCGGACATGAAGAGAGCGGCCTTGAAGGTCGCATGGTTCAGGATGTGGAACATCGCGACGACTGCCGCCGCCTGCGTGCCGAAGCCCAGAAGCATGGTCACGAAGCCAAGGTGACTGACGGTCGAGAAGGCCAGCAGGCCCTTCAGGTCGTACTTGAAGAGCGCGACCACGGCACCAAGCACCATCGTGACGAGGCCGGTCGTCGCAACGATGTAGAACCAGGCATCCGTCCCGGCCAGCACCGGCCACATCCGCGCCATCAGGAAGATGCCCGCCTTCACCATCGTGGCGGAATGCAGGTAGGCCGAAACGGGCGTGGGGGCCGCCATCGCATGCGGTAACCAGAAGTGGAACGGGAACTGCGCCGACTTGGTGAAGCACCCCAGCAGGATCAGGATCAGCGCGGGCAGATACCATTCGGACGCCCGGATCGCCTCCCCGTTCTGAAGGATCACGCTAAGGTCGTAACTGCCCGCGATGTTGCCCAGGATCAGCATCCCGGCGATCATCGCAAGGCCGCCCATGCCGGTCACGGCCAGCGCCATCCGCGCGCCCTGGCGGCCTTCGGGCAAGTGCTTCCAGTAGCCGATCAGCAGAAAGGACGAGAGCGAGGTCAGCTCCCAGAAGATCAGCAGAAGAAGGATGTTGTCCGACAGCACGATCCCCGTCATCGCGCCCTGAAACAGCAGCAGGAAGCTGTAGAACTGCCCCATCGGGTCGGTCTTGGCGAGGTAGAAGCGGGCGTAAAGGATGACCAGAAGCCCGATCCCCAGGATCAGGCCCGCGAACATCAGGCCAAGCCCGTCGAGCATGAAATTGGCGTCGAGCCCGACCTGCGGCAGCCACTCGATCCGCGTCTGCACGACCTCGCCGCGCAGGACAGCAGGCGCATTCAGGCCAAGCATCAAAAGCGCCAGCGCTGTCGCAAAACCGGCCGCCAGCGCGCTTGCATTGCGTCCCGAGCGGATCATCAGACCGGGAAGAAGCGCGCCGAGAAACGGGATCGCCACGATCAAGGCAAGGGACATGGCGTTCCGTTCTCTTCGCTTCGCTAACGTCCGCCCCATTTGGGGCCATGTCCTTGTCGTTCAAGAGGCTTGCGCCCGTCAACCCGGCGAACGCCCGTGCGAAACTCTCAGCCCTGTGGCGTCATTGCCTTGCGCTGGCGGGCGCGCGCGATGCCGAGCGCGCGCTCGCGCAGGATGATGAGGATGCCCGCCGTGACAACAAGCGAAGCCCCCAGCAGCATCGTGCCCGTGGGTACCTCGGCGAAGAAGACATAGCCGAAGCCAAGCGCGAAGAGGATCGAGACATACTCGAACGGGGCGACGACCGAGGCATCCGCCTCGCGGTAGCTCGAGGTGAGAAGGATCTGTCCCAACCCGCCGAGCAGCCCGCAGATGACCAGCAGGACGGCCTCGGTCACCGAAGGCACCACCCACCCGAAGGGCAGCGTGATCAGCGACAGGACGGCAGCCGTCAGCGAGAACCAGAACACGATCGAGGATGTGCTTTCCGTGTTGACGAGCTTTCGCACGAAGACCTGCGCGAGTGCGGCAAAGACGGCGCCACCCAGCACGAGCATCGCGCCCAGCGTTTCGGCAACCTCGACCGCCCCCTCGGACAGCGTGGTCAGGCGCGGTGACAGCACGATCAGCACGCCGACCATGCCAAGCGCCACCGCAGTCATGCGGAATGCGCGCACCTCTTCGCCCAGGAACATCGCGGCAAAGACCACTGTCAGCAGAGGTGCCGCGTAGCCGATGGCCGTGACCTCGGGAAACGGCAGGTAGCCGAGGCCCGCAAACCCAAGACCCATCGCACAGGTGCCGACGACCCCGCGCCAGACATGGCCCATCGGCTGAACGGTCCGCAGCCCTGTTCCAAGTTCTGACCGCCAGCCGAGCCACGCGACAATCACCGGAATCGCAAAGAACGAGCGGAAGAACACGGCCTGGCCTGCCGGAACGTGGTCGGAGGTCGCCTTGATGAGCGCAGCCATGACCGTGAACACAAGCACCGATGCGATCTTGAAGCCGATCCCGCGCAACGGGCGCATGCTGTTTCTCCGGGCGGTCGTGATCCGCAGGGGTGATAAACCGGCCAGTGCCGGGCGCAAGGGCGATCTGCGTCTGGACGACGCGCGGCGCGTCAGGTTCACTGGCTGGAAATTGGAGTGACGTCATGCCTGAGGCGAGCCTGTCAGACCGGATCGACCAGGGGCGCGGCCTTGTGCCTGCCGACCTAGTGCTGCGCGGCGGCCGGGTGTTCGACCTGATCTTGGGCGAGCTCGTCGAGACCGATGTCGCGATCTGCGGCGATACCATCGTAGGCGTGTTCGGTGACTACGAAGGGCGCGAGGTGATCGACTGCACCGGGCGCATCCTGGTGCCCGGCTTCATCGACACGCATCTGCACATCGAAAGCTCGCTCGTGGTCCCGCACGAGTTTGACCGCTGCGTGGGCCCGCGCGGCATAACGACGGCGATCTGCGACCCGCACGAGATCGCGAATGTCTGCGGGCTGGAGGGGATCGGCTATTTCCTTCAGGCGAGTGCCTGCACGGTGATGGACATCCGGGTGCAGCTGTCGTCCTGCGTGCCCTCGACGCATATGGAGACGGCAGGGGCGGCGTTGTCGGCGGCGGACCTGATCCCCTTGATGGACCACCCGCGTGTCCTTGGGCTGGCGGAGTTCATGAACTTTCCCGGCGTGCTGATGAAAGACGCAGGTTGCCTTGAAAAGCTCGAGGCGTTCCGGGGCAGGCATATCGATGGGCATGCGCCGCTGCTGGGTGGGCGCGACCTGAATGGCTATCTCGCCGCCGGCATCCGCACCGAGCACGAGGCGACGGGCGCCACCGAGGCACTGGAAAAGCTTCGCAAGGGGATGCGGGTGCTAATCCGCGAAGGCTCGGTCAGCAAAGACCTGCACGCGCTGGCGCCGATCCTGACCGAGCGGCATTCGCCCTACCTCTGTTTTTGTACCGACGACCGCAATCCGCTCGACATCGCCGAGCACGGGCATCTCGACCACATGATCCGCACGGCGATCG
>JANPJD010000131.1:0-25752 GCA_031425325.1 Rhodobacterales bacterium
CCGAGGTCTGGGCGTCGTTCGGCACCCATTCCGCGCGGTCATCGGTCTCGAGCGCGACAAGCGCCCAGAAGCGGCGGTTCGCCGCGATCATGTCGAGCAAGTGCTGGCGGGCCGCTCGCGTCAGCGCCGGGTCGGGCTGCTGCTGAAGCGCGAAATAGACCATTGCGACGCGGTCCACCTGCCGCCCGAAGATCATGTCGAGGGCGTTCTCGGGGGGCGTCGTGCCTCGCAGCGTCTCCATCTGATCCCCTGCATCGAGGACTTTCGCAATGGCCGTCTCGGGATCGAAGGCAAGCGCGACCGAGGCGAAGGCCGACAAGAGGTGCGTATAGGCCCGCAGCCACTCGGCATCCGCCGCATCGAAGCGCACTGTCACGCCGCCGATGTCCACCGGGCCGCGCCCCAGCACCTGCGCGGCGACCCGGTCGATGCCCTCACCGTCATCCCGCGTGCCGTTCGCGTTGATGTCGAACCACAGATCGCCCAGCCGGACCTCGAGCCCGAAATCGGCCGTGCCAAGCCCGCTCAGCGCGTCGCGCGCTGCGGCCATGTCGCTGTCCAGTCCCCGCAGCAAGGCGGGCACGTCGGCGGGCACGAACGGCAGCGGTGCCTCGTTCTGCGGGATGTCGAGGCGGAAGACCGGAAGCTCCGAATAGTCGGCACTCATCCCCTTTTGCCAACGCAGTTGAAGCGTGCGCTCGACCGCACCCAGGAATCGCAGGCCGGCCAGCGCGAACCGCTCATCGGGTGTGGGGTCGGGAAGGGCGGCGATCCGCGTCGCGGTCACGGCGATGCCGCTGGTCGCGATCTCGGATGACAGGGTCTGGCCCGCCGCGGGAAGCGCGGGGGCGAGGGCGACCAGCAGGCTGAACAAAGCAAGGCGCATCGCAGTCTCCTTTACGGGGCGGACGCGGATGGTGGGCGGCGGCCTTGCGACCGCCGCCCGAAGCTTAGCCCAGCGACGGGTCGATTGCCTTGCAGGCGCTGACAAGGCCACGCACGGCCTCGACCGACTTGTCGAACATAACCTGCTCGTCGCGGTTCAGCCGGATGTCGGCGATCCGTTCGATCCCGGCAGCGCCGATCACGGTCGGGACGCCGACATACATGCCGTTCAGCCCGAACGCCCCATCGACCCAGGCGGCGCAGGGCAGCAGGCGCTTCTGGTCGTTGAGGTAGCTTTCCGCCATCTCGATCGCGCTTTGCGCGGGCGCGTAGAAGGCAGAGCCGGTCTTCAGCAGGCCAACGATTTCGGCCCCACCGTCGCGGGTGCGCTGCACGATGGCGTCCAGCTTCTCCTGCGTTGTCCAGCCCATCGCGACGAGGTCAGGCAGCGGGATACCCGCGACGGTCGAATAGCGCGCCAACGGCACCATCGTGTCGCCATGTCCGCCCAGCACGAAGGCCGTCACGTCGCGCATCGAGACGCCGAACTCCACAGAGAGGAAGTGACGGAAGCGGGCGCTGTCGAGGACGCCCGCCATGCCAACGACCTTTTCGTGCGGCAGGCCCGAAAACTCGCGCAGAGCCCAGACCATCGCGTCAAGCGGATTGGTGATGCAGATCACGAAGGCATCCGGCGCGTGCCGGGCGATGCCCTGACCCACCGATTTCATGACCTTGAGGTTGATGCCCAGAAGGTCGTCCCGGCTCATGCCCGGCTTGCGCGGGACCCCGGCGGTCACGATGCACACATCGGCACCGGCAATGTCGGCATAATCATTTGTGCCCCGGAGGGCGGCGTCGAAGCCTGCCGAGGGGCCCGATTGCGCGATGTCGAGGGATTTGCCCTGCGGCGTGCCCTCGGCAATGTCGAAGAGGATGACGTCGCCGAGTTCCTTGAGAGCGACAAGATGGGCAAGCGTTCCGCCGATCTGTCCTGCGCCGATCAGCGCAATCCTGGGTCTGGCCATGTTCCGGTCTCCGGTGCCGTGGGGTTCACGCGGGGATGGGTAGTCGGTCGCATCCCGCCGCGCAAGTCCGCTGGACTGCGACGCGGCTGGCGAATCGGGACGTTTGCGCTAAAGGCTGCGGATCGCCGCGCCCGGATGCGCGGCCGACGAAAAGGCGGTCGCAATGGAAGGCCCGGCATTCTGGTGTGCGGCCGTGCTGGCCGCCGCCCTCGTGGGCCTGAGCAAGGGCGGCCTTCCGGTCGTCGGGATGCTGGGCGTTCCCGTGCTTGCGCTTGTGATCTCTCCGATTGCGGCGGCGGGGGTGCTGCTTCCTGTCTTCGTGCTGTCGGACATGATCGGTCTTTATGCTTATCGCCGCTCGTTCGACCGCCGCGTGCTGGCAGCGCTTGCCCCCGCTGCGACCCTGGGCGTGGGCCTTGGCTGGCTGACGGCCAGCATCGTGTCGGAACGGGCGGTCGAGGGCATCGTGGGGCTGATCGGCGGGCTTTTCGCCCTGACGCTGCTGCTGCGCCGCGCCAAGCCTGCGGCGCGTCCGGTCAGGATCTGGCCGGGGCGATTCTGGGGGGCCGTCACGGGCTTCACGAGCTTTGTCAGCCATGCAGGCGCACCGCCCTATCAGGTCTACGTGCTTCCGCTCCGGCTCGAGAAAAGCGTCTATGCCGGTACGACGACGATCTTCTTCGCCTATGTGAACGCGATCAAGCTCGTGCCCTACTGGGCGCTGGGCCAGCTGTCGGTCGAAAACCTGCGCGTCGCGGCCATGCTGACCCTTCCGGCCGTGCTGGCCGTCCTTGCCGGGGTCCGGCTGGTTCGCATCATTCCCGAGGTGCTGTTCTTCCGCATCGTCGCATGGGCGCTTCTTGCCGTATCGCTTAAGCTGTTGTGGGACGCGGCTACCGGCTGATGCGGGCATCACGTCGGATCAGGTCACATCGCCGGCCGCCCTGCGGTTCCCCCGTGCAACCGGCTGCGGAACCTGCGTAAACTTCAGCGAAGCGGCCCCGTGCGGGCGCGCAACACATGCCGCAGACGCGGCCCATGCAGAGACGGACCGATATGTACCTTCTGACCCTCGGCCTCGTGGTGTGGTGGGCCGCCCACCTCTTCAAGCGGATCGCGCCCAACCTGCGGCAAAGCCTCGGCAACCCGGCCAAGGGCGCCATCGCGCTCGCGCTCGTGGGCTCGATCGTGCTGATGGTCATCGGCTATCGCGCGGCGCCCGTCATTCCCGTCTGGTCGTCGCCGGGCTTCCTCACGCATGTGAACAACCTGCTGATGGTGCTCGCGTTCTACCTTTATGCGGCAAGTGGCGCCAAGACCGCGATCACGCGGGTGATCCGGCACCCGCAACTGACTGCAGTCAAGCTCTGGGCGTTCGCGCACCTGCTGGTCAACGGCGACGTCGCCTCGATCCTGCTGTTCGGGGGGCTGCTGGCCTGGGCCGTGGTCACGGTCATCGTCCTCAACCGCGCCGAGCCCGTCTGGGTGCGCCCCGCGCCGGTGCCTGCGCGCAAGGAAATCACGGCGGTCGTGGCGACAGTCGTCGTTGTCGCTGTCGTCATGGCGATCCATACATGGCTCGGAGTCAGGCCATTCGGGTGATGCCATGAAACTGTACCGCTTCCTCACCGCAGACGACACGTCTGCCTTCTGCCACAAGGTCACCGAGGCCCTGAACAAGGGGTGGGACCTGCACGGCGGTCCGACGTATTCCTTCGACGGCGCCAACGGGGTCATGCGGTGCGGACAGGCCGTCGTGAAGGAGGCTCACGGAATCTACTCGAGCGAGACGAAGCTTTCGGACCATTAGCTCGAGCCAAGTTTGTGATCACATCCGTCCCGCGAACGCTCGCGCGACGGGTTTTCTCCGGATTGCAGCCCTTTGTCACGCGTGACACTGCCCTGAAATGCGCTAAGCCTTCGCTTGCGGAATTGCCCCGCTTGGTGCGGGGCCTGAAGGAGCCGTCTTATGGCCGAGATGAACAGGGGCAACCCGATCACCGACAACACGCGGGGACAACGGCCGCTGTCCCCCCATTTGCAGATCTATCGCCCGCAGCTGACCACGATCACGTCGATCCTGACACGGATCACTGGCAATGCCCTGATCGTGTCGGCCCTGATGATCGTCTGGTGGCTGCTCGCCGCCTCGTCGGGACCCGACTATTTCGCCGTGGCGGACGGGGTCCTTCGGTCATGGTTCGGATCGCTGGTACTGATCGGTTCGCTCTGGGCGGTCTGGTATCACTTCCTCGCCGGTCTGCGGCACCTGTGGTTCGACTCGGGCCGGGGCCTCGAGATCCACATGGCCGAGCGGCTGGGGATCGGCGTGATCGTGGGCTCGTTCGTGCTGACCGCGCTCACCGTCGTCGTGCTGTAGGAGGCGGACATGAACTACATCACCGATCGCAAGCGGGTCGAGGGGAACGGAACGGCCCGGTCCGGCACCGCGCACCACTGGAACACCAAGGTCTCGAGCATCGCGTTGGCGATCCTGATCCCGGCGTTCATCTTCACCTTCGGGCATATCCTTGGCGGCAGCCATGCCGAAGTGACCGCTTACTTCTCGCGGCCCTTCCCGGCCATCGTGGCTGCCCTCACGATCATCGTGGGGTTCCTCCACTACAAGAACGGCGCGCAGGTGGTGATCGAGGATTACTCGAACGGTGCGGTTCGCGAGGTGCTGCTGATCGGCTCCATCTGTCTGAGTTACGCCGCCATCGCGGTCGGGCTGTTCGCCCTGATCCGCATGGCGCTCTGAAGGAAGAATCATGGGTTCCTACGCTTACGAGACGCATGTCTATGACGTCGTGGTGGTCGGTGCTGGTGGGGCGGGGCTGAGGGCCGCGCTCGGCATGGCAGAGCAGGGCCTGCGAACAGCCTGCGTGACGAAGGTCTTCCCGACCCGCTCGCACACCGTCGCCGCCCAGGGCGGCATCGCCGCCAGCCTTGGCAACATGGGCCCGGACTCGTGGCAGTGGCACATGTACGACACCGTCAAGGGGTCAGACTGGCTCGGCGACAGCGATGCTATGGAGTATCTGGCGCGTGAGGCGCCAAAGGCGGTCTACGAGCTTGAGCATTACGGCGTGCCGTTCTCGCGGACCGAAGACGGCAAGATCTACCAGCGCCCGTTCGGCGGTCACACGACCGAGTATGGCGAGGGGCCGCCCGTGCAGCGCACCTGCGCCGCTGCCGACCGGACGGGCCACGCGATCCTGCACACGCTTTATGGTCAAAGCCTGAAGCACAATGCCGAGTTCTTCATCGAGTACTTCGCCATCGACCTCATCATGTCCGATGACGGCCAGTGCCAGGGCGTGGTCGCCTGGAAACTCGACGACGGCACGATCCACGTCTTCAGTGCCAAGATGGTTGTGCTCGCGACGGGCGGCTACGGCCGCGCCTATTTCAGCGCGACGAGCGCCCATACCTGCACCGGCGACGGCAACGGCATGGTCGCCCGCGCTGGTCTGCCCTTGCAGGACATGGAGTTCGTGCAGTTCCATCCGACCGGCATCTACGGCTCGGGCTGCCTAATCACCGAAGGCGCGCGGGGCGAGGGTGGCTACCTGACAAACTCCGAGGGCGAGCGGTTCATGGAACGCTACGCCCCAACCTACAAGGACCTCGCCAGCCGCGATGTCGTCAGCCGCTGCATGACGCTGGAAATCCGCGAGGGACGGGGCGTCGGTCCGGGCAAGGACCATATCCACCTGAACCTGAACCATCTGCCGAAAGAGACGCTGGAACTCCGCCTGCCGGGCATCACCGAATCGGCGCGCATCTTCGCTGGGGTCGATCTGCTGAAAGAGCCGATCCCGGTCCTGCCGACCGTGCATTACAACATGGGCGGCATCCCGACGAACTACTGGGGTGAGGTTCTGAATCCGACCTCCGAGAACCCCGATGCGGTCTTCCCCGGCCTGATGGCGGTGGGCGAGGCGGGTTGCGCCAGTGTCCACGGCGCGAACCGGCTGGGCTCGAACAGCCTGATCGACCTTGTGGTCTTCGGGCGCGCGGCGGCAATCCGTGCGGGCAAGATCGTCGATCCCGCAAAGGCGACACCCACGCCCAATACCGAAAGCATCGACCGCGCCCTGTCGCGCTTCGATGGGCTGCGTCACGCCAACGGCACGACAGGCACCGCCGAGCTGCGGCTCGAGATGCAAAAGACCATGCAACTCGACGCCGCCGTCTTCCGCACCGACAAGACCCTGGCCGCCGGAGTCGAGAAGATGACGGCCGTCGCGGGCAAGATGGACGACATAAAAGTGACGGATCGCAGTCTCGTCTGGAACTCTGACCTCATGGAGACGTTGGAACTGGCGAACCTGATGCCGAACGCGCTCACGACCATCGTGGCCGCCGAAGCCAGGAAGGAGTCGCGTGGGGCCCATGCTCACGAGGATTACCCGAACCGCGACGACGTGAACTGGCGTGTCCACAGTCTTGCCTGGGTTGACGGAACAAGCGTGCGGCTGGGCCATCGCCCCGTCCACACCGAACCGCTGACCCGGCCGGATGAGGGCGGAATCGATCTGAAGAAGATCGCACCCAAAGCGAGGGTGTATTGAAGAAATGAGACTGCATGCTGCGCCTTGTCATCCTTCTTGCGTGCGCCACGACGCAGTCCGGTTGCGCCGGTCTCGTGCTCTATGGGGCCTCGCAAGCCGAGGCACGCACGGCCACCTCGCGCGTGATGGAGCAGAAGCGTCCCGACCTTGATCCGATGGCCTCGGCGGACTGCGTCGTGCGCGGGATGCGGCCGAGCGAGTTGATCTTCATGGCGAACAACAACGAGGCGGGGATCACCGGCGGCGACGTCAGCCGGGTGGACGATGCGTTGGCCCGGCCCAAGGTGGCGGCCTGCCTTGCAGCCTTGCCGCCCAGGGCCGGTTAGGCTTCCGGCTCACGGTTTGGTCTTTCCTGACGACGCGAACCGGGTGAGAAACGATCTGCGGCGGGATATGCGGCTTGTCGACGCCCATGTCGTCGTAGGGTTAATCGTTTGGAGGACTAGCAGGGATGCTGCGCGTTGTTTTCGGCCTTGGTCTTCTCGCCATCTGTGCGGGTTGCTCGCCCGCTGCCATCGCGACGGATGTGACGAAGCGCGCCGCCCGGACGGTCGTGCTGCCCGTGATGTCGGCAACGACCCCCGCACCCGCCGACGCACTGGCGACCGACTGCGTGATCGCCAACGCGACGAACGCCGAACTCAACGATCTTGCCCGCGACCTTGGTGCGCGCGCGGGTACCACGACGACGGACAACATCCGTCGCATCCTGTCGAAGCCTTCGACCCAGGCCTGCATCGCGGGCCAGGGTCTTGTGCAGCCGGTGGTCTGATGCGCCTCGCACTCGCCGCCTTGATCCTGGTCTGCGGCTGCGCCCGCGTGCCTCTCGAGGTGGCCGAGGAGCAATGCTTTCGCGCGCAGATGTCCGGCGGGTCCAACACCCGGCTTACCATCGGCGTCGGCACCGGAGACTGGGGCGGCACGGGCGTTTCGCTTAGCACCGATGTTCCGGTGGGGGTATCGGACCCCGCCGTCGGCTATGCGACCTGCGTCCAGCGCCGGTCCGGCCAGCCGCCCGTAACCCCGTTCAGCGCGCGCATCGGCTCGGTCGGCTGACGGCCTAACGGGCGCCCCATGTGTCGGTCAGCTTGTAGCCGCCGGGCCAGGGATCGGCGGGGTCGAGCATGTGCTGATGCGTGCCCGTGATCCAGGCCCGCCCAGAAATCTCTGGCACGATGGCCGCAAGATCGCCCACTGCGGTCGTCCCGAGGATGCGCCCCGTGAAGGTCGAGCCGATCACCGACACGGTCGTCAGGCGATCCGCTGCCGTCATCTCGCCGCGTGCATGAAGCACGGCCATGCGGGCCGACAGGGCGGTGCCGGTGGGCGAGCGGTCCACCTTTCCGGGCTGGATCGCGCAGGCCGCACCGGCCTGAAGGCCGTCCTCGGTGCGGCTTACGGGGCCGGCAAAGAGGCAGAACGAGAAATGCGTCCAGTCCGGATTGGTCGGATGGCGGAAGGTCAGGGCCTCGTTCGCGGCCCTGGTAATCCGCGCCCCGATCCGCGCGAGGTCATGCGCCTCGTCGGCCCGGATAGCAAAGCCGAGCGCTGCCGCATCGACGATCACGAAGCTGTCGCCACCGAACGCCGTGTCGACGCGCAGCGTCCCCAGCCCTTCGACCTCGAGCGTCGCATCAAGTTCAACCGCAAAACTGGGCAGGTTCTCGACATGGATGCGCTCGGCCTTGCCGTCGCGACACTCGGCCCGCACCCGCACAAGGCCGCCGGGCGCCTCCATCGTGAACTCGGTCAGCGGCTCGATCATCGGCAGGATGCCGCTGTCGAGCAGCACCGTCGCCACGCAGATCGAGTTCGAGCCCGACATGGGCGGCGTGTCCTCGGGTTCCATAATGATGAACGCTGCCGCCGCTTCGGGGTGCTTGGGGGGCACCAGCAGGTTGACGTGGCGAAAGACGCCGCCCCTCGGCTCGTTCAGGACGAAGTTGCGAAGCGTCTGGTCGCGCGCGATCCAGCGGCTCTGCTCCCAGATGGTCTCGCCGGGGGGCGGCGTCACGCCGCCGACGATGACATCGCCGACTTCCCCCTCGGCATGGGCCGAAACGACATGGATCGTCTTCGTGCTTCTCATCCGCTCACTCCAGCCAGGGCGGCAGCCTTGTCGGTAGCCGTCCGGTCAGCGCCGCCTCGACGCAATCCGACAGGCTGCCGAAGCGGACGGGGCGTCCGCTGAGGCCCGGTCCGTAATGGGCATACTTGCCCGAGTTCGTCAGGACCGCCCGCGTCGCCACGGGAAAGACCGGCTCCGAGATCGAACACCAGCAGAGGTCGGGCAGGACCTGCACACCCGAACGGGCCAGGCGGTCGAGTGTTCCGTCCGCCGACGCCTGCCGGATCACCTCGCGCCCCGCCGTTACGATCAACTCGGTGCCTGCCAGATGCGGACGGCCGTTCAAAGCGTCCGCAAGCTTCTGGCATTCCACCAGCGACGCATGGGGGCTGCCGATCGCCACAAGGTCGATCTGCTCCGGTCCTGCGTTCAGCTGCGACCATGCCTCGCGCAGGTCGGCGCGGGTTACCGGCACCCGGTCGGCGGTGTCGCTGACCGGCAGGGCGGCCTCGGGCGTTACGCCCTCGACATGCAGCATCGGTGCCGCCGAGGTCGTGCCGAAGGCCGCGCAGAGCGCCTTCAGGTCGTCGCGCGTGGGTGCGCCCCGTGCAAGACCACGCAGCAGCGGAATGCGGTCGGGTGCGAGTTGCCCGGCGAGATACCCGACCAGCGGCCAGAAGGACTCGTCGATCCCGTCAGGCAGGTCGAACTCGAGGATGCGCGCCGCCCTGCGCGGGCCATCGAGATAGACGCCCGACAACGGTGCCCGCCCCGTCATCGCAATGCAGAGGTCGAGGAAATCGGGATGCTTTGCCGTCCTCGCCCCCAGAACGCTGTTGGCGAAGATGACGGCGTTAGATTCGGCCCAGGCGATCCGCTCTCCTTCGGCAGGGGCGGTGTCGAGCAGGTAGGGCGAGCAGGTGAAGGTCGGCTGGCACCCCATCCGCACATAGGCATCGGCAAGCCGCGCAGCCGGTCCGCCGAACGAAGGCGGCACGCCCTGTTCCTGCCAGTTCGCGCGGTCGACCGAGATCGCGTTCATCGTGGTGGGCACGCGCACCTTCGCGCCCATGTCGGCCATCGCCTCGGCGAAGGTCAGGTTCGCGGGGCTGGCATAGATGCAGCCGTCGATATGGGCCTGGGTCACGTCGACCAGCGTTTCCGCCCCCTGGTTGGCGGCCATCGCGCAGATGATCCGCATCGCCTGTCGGGTCGCCTCGCCCTGTGAGCCGTCGAGCATGGCACGGTCGTGGTCACTTAGAACAAGCGTCGAGGTTCGGGGCGCAAGCACGGGGATGGTCAGGCCCCCGGCCTCTATCGCAGCCGCGGTGATGCGGGCCGTGCCGGCGGCCGATACCGCAGCAAAGGCCTCGGGCGACAGGCGCAGCACAGGGGGGCCGTGCCCGAACATCTCGGCGGCGATCAGCGCGCCAAGCGTCACAACGTCCTCATCCTCGGCGAACAGCAGGGCGGCAGGCCCGCGCCCGGTCAGCACGAGGTCCAGAAGCACCCCCGACCCCGTGCAGGAGCCACGCGTCGAGGGCATGGCGAGGATCGCGCCGGTCAGGCAGACTCCGTGCAACGGGTGGTGGATGTCGATGACCGCCCCCGTCGCAGGGTCTATCCCGCCCCAGAAGCTGAGCGCTTCGGTCGTGGCGATGACCGGCCCGGCGGCTTCGCCTGCAAGGATGCTCTGCGCCTTCATGCGACGACGAAGCCATGCGCGAAGGGATCGCGGTCGTCGATGAAGATGGTGTTGTATCCGGTCATCCGGGCCCAGCCTGCTATGGATGGGACAATGGCCTCATGGGCCCCGACCCGCGCGGCGGCTTCGACCCGGCCGTGGAACAGCGATCCGATGATCGACTCGTGCACGAAGGCGTCGCCGACCCGCAGCTTGCCCTTCGCCGCCAGCTGCGCCATCCGCGCCGAGGTGCCAGTCCCGCAGGGCGAGCGGTCAATCGCCTTGTCGCCATAGAAGACTGCGTTGCGGGCATGCGCTTCGGGGTGGCGCGGCGTCCCGGTCCAGAGAATGTGCGACAGGCCCCGGATCGCCGGATGCTCGGGGTGCACGAAGTCGTATTTAGCGTTCAGGGCGGCGCGTAGGCGGGGCGAGAGGTCGATCAACTGTCCCGCCGAAAAGTCGGCCATGTCCCGATAGACCTTCTGCGGCTCGACGATCGCATAGAAGTTGCCGCCATAGGCCACGTCTACCACCACCTCGCCAAAGCCTTCGACCTCGGCGGTCAGACCCGCCGCATGAAGGTAGCCGGGCACGTTCGTCAGGCGCACCTCCTCGACGAAGCGGCCCTCCTGCCGATAGGTGATCTCGACCCGCCCCGCTGGCGTATCGAGGGCAAGGCGCCCCGGTTCGCGCGGGCTGACGAGCCCGTTCTCGACTGCCATCGTGACGGTGCCGATGGTGCCGTGGCCACACATCGGAAGGCAGCCCGATGTCTCGATGAACAGCACTGCGACATCGCAGTCAGGCCGCGTGGGCGGATAGAGGATCGAGCCGGACATCATGTCGTGGCCGCGCGGCTCGAACATGAGGCCGGTGCGGACCCAGTCGAACTCGCGCAGGAAATGCGCCCGACGCTCGAGCATCGTTGCACCTTCAAGGCGCGGACCGCCGCCCGACACGAGGCGCACCGGGTTGCCGCAGGTGTGCCCGTCGATGCACTGGAAGGTATGGGTGGCCATCGTCAGAACCTTTGCGGCGAGAAGGGGGTAAGGTCGATCGCGGGCGGTCGCCCGGTCAGCATGTCAGCGACCAGCCGGGCGGTGCCCGCCGATTGCGTCAGGCCAAGGTGGCCATGGCCAAAGGCGTGGATCACGCGCGGGCTGGCGCGCGAGCGGCCGATGGCGGGCAGGCTGTCGGGCAGCGAGGGGCGGAACCCCATCCACTGCGTGCCACCCGTGGTGGGAAGGGCAGGCAGGAACCGTTTGGCCTTGGCCAGCATCGCATCCGCGCGCCGGTAGTTCGCCGGCAGGTCGAGCCCGCCGAGTTCTACCGCGCCGCCGATGCGGATGCCCGTCGACAGCCGCGAAGCGACGAAGCCGTGCCCGCCGAAGGTGATCTGCATCCGCAGGTCAAGCGCGTCGGACGGAAGCGTCGTGTTGTAGCCCCGCTCGGTCTCAAGCGGGATGCGGTCGCCGACCGACCGGGCGATGCGGTGCGAGAAGGCGCCGGCGGCGATCACGACCTGCGTGGCTCGGAACGACTGGCCGTCGGCCTGCGCCACCTCGACCGTATCGCCCAGCACCCTCAGCGATGCGATCTCGGCCCGGCGAAGGATGCCGCCCTGGGCCGTGAAGTGCTCGGCCAAAGCAAGCGTGTAAAGGCGCGGATCGGCGATAGAGTACCATCCGGGCGTGAACGTGCCATGCGTGAATCCGGGTGCGAGGCCCGGCTGAAGCGCCGCCATTTCGTCCGCGTCGAGGTGACGGAACTCGATCCCATGCTCGGCCCGTGCCTGCCAGCCGGGCAGCGAGGCGCGGAACTCGGCCTCGCCCTCGTAGACCTGCAGGTTTCCGTCGCGGCGCAGCATATTGTGCGTGCCGGCCTGGTGCAGGAAAGGCTCCAACTCTGCCTTCGAGAGGTCCATGAGGGCCGTCTGCGCCGTCGTGGACCGCGCGACCTGGGCAGGCGCACAGGCCCGCGCGAAGCGGACCATCCAGGGCGCGATCCGAAGCGCATAGGCGGGCGGGACGCTGAGCGGCCCCAGCGGATCAAAGAGCCAGCCGGGGGCCTTCCGCAGGATGCCGGGCGATGCGAGCGGCAGGATGTCGGTGAAGGCGAACGCGCCGGCATTGCCCGCCGAGGCCCCGGCGGCCGGCCCCTCGCGGTCCATGACCTCGACCGACAGGCCCCGCGCCTGCGCCGCAAGTGCGACCGACAGGCCGATCACCCCGGCCCCGACAACGATGACATCAGGCGATGGCATCACCGGACGTTGGAGAGAAACTTCTGCGTTTCCTCATGCTGCGGTGCGCCGAACAACTGCTCGGGCGTGCCGATCTCGGCCATGACGCCCTTGTGGAAGAACGCGACCCGGTCCGACACGTCGCGGGCAAAGCTCATCTCGTGGGTGACGAGGATCATCGTCATGCCTTCCTCGGCCAGCATCTTGAGCGTGTCGAGCACTTCGCCGACCAGTTGCGGATCGAGTGCCGAGGTCACCTCGTCGAACAGCATGTAGCGCGGCGACATCGCAAGCGCGCGGGCGATGGCCATGCGCTGCTGCTGGCCGCCCGACAGGCGCGAGGGATAGACGTCGAGCTTGTCGGCCAGGCCCACATGGGTCAGCTGCTTGACCGCGATGGCCTCGGCCTCGGCCTTGGCCATGCCAAGCACCTTGCGCGGGGCCAGCGTCACGTTCTCAAGCACGGTAAGGTGCGGAAAGGCGTTGAACTGCTGGAATACGATGCCGATGTTGCGCCGCAATTTGTTGATGTCGGTGGCCTTGGCATGAACCTCGGTCCCGTCGACGCGGATGCGGCCAGAGTCGATTGCCTCGAGCCCGTTGATGCAGGTCAGAAGCGTCGACTTGCCCGACCCCGATCCGCCGATCACCGTCACGACCTCGCCGTTCGCGACGGTCAGGTCGATGCCCTTGAGCACTTCGAGCGGCCCGAAGGATTTGCGGACGTTCTCGATCTCAATCATTTGGGGACCACCGGCGTTCAAGATAGCCGCCCAGGCGGGCGATGGGGAAGCTGAGAAGGAAGTAGATGGCACCGCAGATCAGCAGGATCAGCAGCGGCTCCTGCAACCGGGTGATCAGGGTCTGCGAGGCCTTCAGAAGCTCGGTCAGTCCAAGCCAGAGGACGAGCGCGGAATCCTTCATCACCCCCAGCGTCAGGCCGATCCATGCGGGCAGCGACACCCGCGTGGCGAGCGGGGCCACGATGTAGCGCATGTCCTGCCCCCAGGTCAGACCGAGCGAGCGGGCGGCGCGGCGTGTCGTGGAGGGCACCGCCTCGATCCCGCCGCGCACGATCTCGGTGCAATAGGCTGCGGTGTAAAGCGAGAGCACGACGCAGGAGGTGACGAACGGGCCCCACCCCAGTTGCGCGATGGACTGGAAGGCATTCGCGAGCACCAACTGGATCAGAAGCGGCACCGAACGGAACACGTCGAGCAGGAAGGTCAGCGGCATCGACCACCACGGGCCGAACTGCGTGCGGAAGACCCCGAATGCGATCCCCAAGATCGTACCCGCCGCCACCGACACGCCGGTCACGGCCAGCGTCATGCCAGCCCCCTTGGCGAGGAACAGAAGGTCGTTGAGCGTGAGCGCGGTGTCGATCATCGCGCCCTCAATACCGGAACAGACGCCAGGCGATCAGCCGCGCGAGCAGCGTCACCGCCTTGGTCATCAGATAGAATATCACCGCCGCGATGGCGAAGAACTCGAACGTGCGGAACGAGCGGGCGTTGAGGTCCTGCGTGACCCCGGCCAGATCGGTGTTCATGCCGACCGTCACGCCAAGCGAGGTCATCAGGATCGCCCAGACCATCTGGTTGGTCATCGGCAGGAACGCTACGCGCAGCATCTGCGGCACCACGATCAGGCGGAACGCCTGAAGAGGCGTCATGCCAAGCGAGCGCGCGGCGCGGGTCTGCGTCTCGGGGATCGCTTTCAGCGCGCCCCGGAAGTTCTCGGCCAGATAGCCTGCGTTGTTGAAGGTGATCCCGGCCAGAAGGGCGGCATAGGGGCTGAGGTGGATGCCGAAGTTGCCCAGGCCGAAATGCGCCATGTAGATCTGGAACAAGGCAGGCGTATTGCGAGCGATCTCGACCCAGGTGATCGCGATTGCCCCGAGGAACCGATTGCCCGACAGGCGGAAAAGCGTCAGCGCCATCGCACAGACCATGCCGATCACCATCGACAGAAGGGCGATCTCGAGCGTGACGAGCGCACCTTCGAGCAACTGCGGAAGCGCGCGAAGCGCCTGGTGCCAGTGAAAGGTGTAGTTGAACATTCAGCAACCCGGCGCGGAACGGCAATCGGCGCGGGCAGGGTGCCCGCGCCGCGATCGTTGTCTGGTCAGCGGTAGACGCCGTCGATCGTGAGATCAGGCAGGTCGCCGCCGATCCACTTTTCGTACAGCTCGGCATAGCGGCCGGTGCGGACCTGCTGGCTGACGAAGAGGTTGAGGTAGTTCAGGAAGCCGTACTCCTCGCGCAGCGTGAAGAGTGCAACGTAGTCGGTCGCGAAGGGCGCCGGGCCGACCACCGCGATGTCGGCGAAATTGCCGCTTTTCACGTTGGCCTGCGCCACGGTCGAGGTCGAGACCGTCGCGTCGATCTGGCCCTGGCTGAGGGCGAGGAACACGTCCGACTGCGTCTGATAGGGCCGGAATTCGCCTTCGCCGCCCCATGCAGCGATCTGCTCTTCGATGGCGATGGCCTCGTACGTGCCTGCCGTCGCGCCGATGACCTTGCCCCGCATCGTGTCGAACGACGTGACGCCAGAGTTCACGTTTGCGGTCACCACGTTCTCGAAGGCGAAGTAGGGGATCGAGAAGCCGACCGTCTTGGCCCGCTCGAGCGTATCCGAGGTCGAGGCGACGCCAACGTCGACCCGGCCCGACATCAGGGCAGGGATACGCTCGGGGAACGGGGTCTCGACGATCTCGGCCGTCACGCCAAGGGCGGCCGCGAGGTCGTTGCAGTAATCGACGTCGAACCCGATGGGGTTGTTGTCGGCATCGCGCGAGCCCATGGGCGGAAAGTCGAGCACCACGGCACAGCGAAGCGTGCCCGAGGCAATGATGTCGTCGAGTTTGTCGGCACGGGCGACAGTGCCGACCGCAGTGGCGGCCATGAGGCCAAGAACCAGAATGGCGGATCTCATTATGCTCTCCCTGGGTTGGTCGGTTCCAATGCCGACAGTGACACTATTTCCTGTCGCCGAAAGCAAATCAATCAGAATACAATGAGTATACAAAAAGTATGCGACTCGGGCTGCCCGTTTGGCCTGCCGAAACGGAGCGTCCATGCCCACCGACCACATCTTCACCGAAGTCGACCTCACCGACCTTGTCACCCGGATTTTCCGCAGCGCGGGCTTAAGCCCGCTTCAGGCCACCGCGATCGCGCGGGTGATCGTCGCGGCCGAGCGGGACGGCTGCACGTCGCATGGGGTTTACCGCATTGCTGGAATCCTGCGGACGCTTCAGGCGGGTTTTGTCGACCCTGTCGCCGTTCCGCAGGTCGGCCCGGACGACGGCACCGCCATTGTTCGGGTCGACGCCTGCAACGGTTTCTCGAACCCGGCGGTTGATCTGGGCCTGCCCCAGCTGGCCGAACGGACCCGGCGGTTCGGGGTGGCGGCGCTGGTCGTTAACGATTGCACCCACTTCGCGGCACTCTGGCCCGAGGTCGAGGCGCTGGCGGGCCAGGGCCTTGCGAGCATGGCGATGTGTTCAAGCTATGCCTCGGTCGCCCCGGCTGGTGGCATCCGCGCGCTGCTCGGGACGAATCCCTTCGCCTTCGGCTGGCCGCGTCGCGACGCACCGCCCTACGTCTTCGACTTTGCAACCTCGGTCGCCGCACGGGGCGAAATCGAGTTGCACCGCCGCGCCGGAACTCGTCTGCCCGAGGGTTGGGCCGTCGATGCCGGTGGGCATCCGACGACCGATCCGGCCGAGGCGCTGGCGGGGGCCATGCTGCCGTTCGGCGGGCACAAGGGGTCGGCGATCGGAACGATGATCGAACTGCTGTCGTCAGTGATGATCGGTGACCGGACAAGCGCCGAGGCGCTGGGCCATCTGGGGTCGACCACGCTGCTGCCAAGGCATGGCGAGCTGGTGGTCGCCTTCGATCCCGTCCGATTTTCAGCCGGACGGGACGGCGACGCGCTGGACCGGGCCGAGACGCTGTTCGATGCCATCCTCGGGCAAGGGGCGCGCCTGCCATCGCAACGGCGCTATGCCGCGCGGGCCCGCGCGGCAGCCGACGGCATCCCGTTGTCTCAGGCCGAGGTCAGCGGCCTCATGCAGCTTCTGGGTCGGCCGGACTGACGGCGGCGGTCAGGCCAGAAAGCGGGCCAGGCCGGGCTGCTTGCTCCACGTCGCGTACCAGGTATTGAAGAGCTTGAGCTGCTGCTCGGCGTAGCCGCGCTGGCTCGGGCTCAGCGCATCTGTCTCGTTGAAGTGCAGCCGATAGGCCTCGTCGCCCTGAACCACCAGCATGTGTTTGAAGTAAAGCACAAGATCCGGGCCTTCGTCGAACGAGGCGACGACCTGCATCGCCTGGTCAAGCTCCTGCCCCAACACGCGCGCCTCGACATCGCCCGCCGCCGCGGCGCGGCTGAGGTTGCAAAGCGTCAGCACTTCCTTCGGCAGCACGCTGCCGATACCGGTGATCGTGCCCGAAGCACCGCAGTTGACGAAACCGTCGAACACGCCCGTGTCGACGCCGACGACCAGCTTCACATCCTCGCCCGAGGTCATGAACTCGCCCGCATAGCGCATGTCCGATGGCTTGCCGAATTCCTTGAACCCGATCAGGTTCGGGTGCTCGGCGCAAAGCGCGAAGAAAAGGTCGGCCTTGGTCGTGTAGCCATAATAGGGGCTGTTGTAGATCACTGCGGGCAGGCCCGGGGCTGCCGCGAGGACCGCCTTGAAGTGGTGCCGCTGCGCCACCGGCGACGGACCCCGCGAGAGCAGACGCGGGATGACCATCAAGCCGTGCGCGCCCACCTCGGCTGCATGGCGGGCATGGGCGACGGCGATCGCGGTGCTGACAGCGCCAGTGCCCACGACGACCTTCACCCCCGCTTCGACAAGGCGCGCGACGCCTGCCATGCGGTCGGCATCGCTGACCAGCGGCCAGTCGCCCATCGAGCCGCAATAGACGACGCCGGCCATCCCGGCGTCCATCATCTCGCGGCCTTTCCGCACCAGCGCATCAAGGTCGGGCGTGCGGTCCGGTGTGCAGGGAGTCATCAGGGCGGGAATGACCCCGGAGAAAATGGCGCTATCCAAGGTAGACTCCTGTCGAGGACCGTCGCCCCGCGCGGCGACTCTCTTTACACTATACTTCTTGCATTTTGTTTGTCGACAGGAATGACGCCGTCAAAGACGCAAGTCCTGGCGAAGGTCCCGCGCGATGAAAGACTGGATCTGGCGCACGATCTGGTCTGCGTGGTCCTGTGCCAGCCGATCGGCGCGCTCGATGTCACGCGCGGCAACGGCCGCGATGATCTCTTCGTGCTCCGCGACGTAGCGGCTTGGCACCCGGTTGTCGAAAGACTGGTAGTAAAGCCTCAGGATACGCCGTCCGTCATCCATGATCCGGTTGAATAGCGTCAGGAAATAACCGTTGCGCCCGGCCTCGGCGATGGCCGCATGGAAGGCGTGGTTCGTGGCGATCATGCGCCGCGCGTCCTGCGCCTCAACCGCCCGGGCATAGTCGGACTGATGCAGGCGAATCACAGGCAGGTCGTCCGCCTTGTGGTGCTGCGCGGCCAGACGGGTCGTCACCCGATACATCAGCGTGATTGCATCGTAGAACGTGTGCAGGTTGGCGAAGTCGATGTTTGACACCATGGTCGAACGGTTCGGCAGCGTGTCAACCAGCCCTTCGCCCGCCAGACGCACGAGCGCCTCGCGAATCGGGGTACGCGACATCGCGAAGCGCTCGGCCAGTTGCACCTCGTCGATCGGGCTGCCCGGAGCGAGTGTCAGGTCGAGGATTTCCTCGCGGAGAAGGTCGTAGACCAGCTTCACGCCGGAGCCACGCCTGCGTTCCTGACCCGACAGCCGTTCCTCGTCGCTCATGGGCGGACTCCTTGTCGACAAGGACTAGGGGGGCGCTGCGTGTCACGCAAGGTCTGTCGCCTGCCGGGCACAGCGCGCCTGTCTACATAACCGGGACAAAGCCGCGCTGCGGACAGAACTGTTTCGGCTTCGGCGGCAACCGCATGTGAACGTCCCGGTTGTGCCCGATTGCGGGCACAATTGGCGGTTTCCCTGGTTTTCACACATTCGCGCCGGGATGTGCCAGGCCGACATCGGCCCGATCTCGCCCTGCGCTTTCCGGAGGGACGCACATGACATCTGGTGCCCGTGGTTTTGGACGTGCCGTCGGTCTGGCCGTGCTGCTTGCGATCGCGGCACCTGCCCCGGTCCTTGCAGAGGTCGGCCTGCGCGAGCCCATCAAGGTGTCGCTGCGCCTGTCGAAACCAGCCAGCGCCCGGGCGGGCGGCTTCGACTGGCTCGCCAAACGGCGACCGGACGCGCAAGTCGTCAGGGTAAGCCTTGCTGCCGCGCCCCGGCAGATCGGAAGCGGATCATGGATCTGCTCGCCCGCCGGGTTCGGCAAGCGGTCGCGCTGCTACGCCAACTGACGGGTCATTCGATCACCCGCTCGTCAAGCCGCCAGTCCGGCAGACCAAGGCCGTTCGGCCAGGGGTAGACCTCGCGCTGGTTGAAGTAGACCACACCGACAAGCGCCGGGAACTCGGCGCGCTCGACCCGAACGCTGTTTTCCCACGCGTCGACATAAGCTTGGCTGCCCGAATAGCCCAGCTCGGCGACCACGACGGGCTTGCCAAAGGCGGCAGCCCGCTCGTACCGCGGCGCCAGGATCTCGACGAAACTGCGGTTGCGGTCGAAGTTGATCTGGTCGAAGGCTTGCAGGCCAAACACCGTCAAGCCGACCAGATCGACAAACTCATCGCCCGGATAGTAGGCTTCCATCCCTTCGTCCCCCAGAGGGGACCACATCACGTTGATCTGCGGCGCAACCTCACGGCAGATCGTGATCATGCGCCGATAGGCCTCGACATAGGTCTCCGGCTCCCAGTTGGACCAGATGAACTGGCCGTCATCGACCTCCATCTCGTGGGCCCAGCGCACCGTGACGGGGCTTTGCAGCGTACCGATGCCCGCGCAGATCGCCTGCATGTTCTGATCGTAGCTGCCGTCGAAGATCCCTTCGCGCAGCGCTTCGGCGGTGTTCCGTTCGTCGCGAGTCCAGGTCCACGGCTCGATCGTGATCAGAAGCGCCCGATTGCGTTCGAGCGCATAGGTATCGGCGTCGGTCAGCGAGGGCAGGAAAACATCCTCCCATGGCAGGAAGAGATGCTCGATCACCGGCACAGGATCATTGGCAAAATCGCCGTCCGGGTCATAAGCCCCGAATGGCAATGTGCCGGGCGGCGCCGCCAGGGCCGGCAAGGCCGCCATAAGTGCGAAGCCCGCCAGGGCCAGCGAAAGAACGGAAAGGGTCATCAGACATCTCCCGGCCCGAGGGCCCATATCTGTCAGTTCCATGCGAACTTCAGACGATAGTGTATCTCGGCCGTTCCCGTTCCCGCCCCCGCGACGGCGTAAAGCGGTTCCGCCAGTTGGAGCCGCGTCGTGCCAATCGTCAGGGTGTAGAGCGCCTCGGCAGACCGTTCGGAAAAGGAATAGCCCGTCAGCCCGACCAGTGCGAGAACAAGTCCCATCTGTGGGACAAGTTCCTTGCGGGGCACGGACCAGCCGTTCTCGATCGAGTGGCGGGCAACGGTGACGACGACCGCGGCCACATAGAACAGCCCGGTGACCAGGGCCAGAAGGTAGAAGCCGTTCGTCCGGCTGACATCTTCGACCAGAATCACCGTCAGAAGGCAGGCGAGTGCCAAGCCCACATAGACGCCGAGCACCTTGAGTGGCAGCCGGCCGCGTGCCGCCTCGCCCTTCGGCGTGATGCGGAAATCGACAAACCCGCCGCCGAGCCTGTCGCTGACCGCCATCACGCAGCCCCAGAGGACCCAGGGCCACTGCAACGGCACGAACAGCATCTTTTCCCACGCAATGACCGGCGCATCGACCGGCCGGAAATGCCCGTCGCGCTTGAGGGCGTAGGCAATGGCCACCAGCGCCGCGACCGAGGGCAGGGCATGCCCGACATAGGCAGGGAACGTCACGTTCGCAAAGGTGGTATCGGTCCACAGCGCCACGATGGGCATCGCATAAAGGGTGGCCAGCGACAGGGCGGCCAGCGGATAGAACATCTGGCAGAACAGGAACTGGAAACGCAGCCGAAGCGGCATTGCGGGCAGATACCGGGGGCTGTAGCGCAACATCAGCGTCACAAGGCTGCGGGACCACTGGAATTCCTGCGTGGCCATGTCCGCGACGGTCGCAGGCCCGTCTCCGATCGCGATCGCGTCGATGGCATGCACGCCGCGCCAGCCCCCGGCATTCAGGATCATCGTCGTCGAATGATCCTCGGCCAGCTCGGGGCCGAGTCCGCCCACCTCGCGAAGTGCGCGGGTCCGCACTGCGTAATGCGAGCCGATGCACATCGGGGCGAAGCCGTTCGAATAGCCTGCCTGCATGATGCCGTGAAACGCGCCTTCTGTCTGAAGGCGGGTCCTGGCGGCCCAGTTCTCGGCGGCGTTCGAGGCACAGATGCTGGGTGCGCTGACATAGCCGACACCCGGGTCCGAAAACGGACGAAGCATTTCGATCAGGTAGCCAGGCTGCGGGACATGGTCGGCGTCCAGCTGCACGACGATGTCGTAGTCGTCATAACCCCAGTGGTCGTAGAAGAAGGCAAGGTTGCCCTCCTTGCACCGTGTCCGGCGCGGCCATTCCTTGCGGTGATAATCCTCGCGGTCCTTGCGGGTCGAGATTCGGACACCGTTGGCGGCACACCAGGCTGCCGTTTCGGGCGACGGATCCTCATCCGCAAGCCAGGTGTCGTGCGGGAACCGCTGCGACAGCATCGCCTCGAGCGTGCGGCGCACCACAGCGAAGGGCTCGGACGGGGTCTTCGTGGTGACCATCGCAACCCGCCACCGGCCGGGCTGCGGATCGGGCGCGGTCGAGCGGACCGCGCGCAGAACGAAAAAGACGAAGTAGACTTCCAGCAGGGTCACCCATGCGAGAACGGCCGTCATGACACCGTAGCGCCATCCGGCATTGTGTTCTGCCCGCAGCCACCATTCCCAGAAGACCAGAAGCGATGCCGCCCACAGGATGCCCAGCAGCACATACTTCCGCCGTGCGGGTCCCGAGATGATCCGCTCGAGCGGGCGCGGCGCAGGCTCAGGCAGCCGCAGCATCGACCTGCCCCAGTCCAAAGGTCGGCGCCGCATCGCGCACGATCGAGCCGATGTCAGACCGCTCGGTCCGGAAGCCGAGTACGGTCTGGGCAAGCGAGGGATCGGCGACCAGGGCCGGAGGATCTCCGGGCCTGCGGTCACTTTCCATCGTGGCGGGCCGCCGTCCGGTCACGCGCTCGACGGCCTGCACCACCTCGCGGACGGACGTGCCTTGGCCGGTGCCGAGATTGAGCGCGATGCTGTCGCCGCCGCCGAGCAGATACTCGAGGGCCAGGACGTGGGCGCGCGCGAGGTCAGCCACATGAATGTAGTCGCGCACACAGGTGCCGTCCGCCGTCTGGTAGTCGGTCCCGAGGATGCCGAGCGCCGGATGACGGCCCGTCGCCGCACGCAGTGCCAGCGGCACGAGGTGGGTCTCGGGCTCGTGCCGTTCGTGCAGGTCGCCCTCGGGGTCCGCACCGGCGGCGTTGAAATAGCGCAGCGCGACGTGCCGAAGGCCATAGGCCGCGTCATGGTCGCGCAGCATCTCTTCGCAGATCAGCTTGGTGCGGCCGTAGGGGTTGATGGGGCGCTGCGGCGTCGCTTCGGTGATCGGAAGCTGGGCCGGGATGCCGTATGTGGCGCAGCTTGACGAAAACACGACCCGCGAAATCGAGGCCACCCGACAGGCGGCCAGAAGCCCGATCATCCCGCCGACGTTATTGTCGTAGTAAAGCGCCGGATTGCTGACCGACTCGCCCACATAGGCAGAGGCCGCGAAGTGGATCACCGCCTCGATCGTGTAGCTCGCGAAGGCCCGCTCGAGGGCGCGCGCATCACGCACGTCGCCCACGATCAGCGGCCCCCAGCGCACCGCGTCGGCGTGCCCGGTGGACAGGTTGTCGAAGCTGACGGGCAGGAAGCCAGCCCGGTTCAGGGCCTTGCAGGCGTGCGAGCCGATGAATCCGGCACCGCCGGTGACAAGGATCGAGGGGGGATGTGCCATGTCACGCGACCTCGGACAGGTGCGCGCCGGTCTGTCTCAGTTCGGCCTCGAAGTACCGGATCGTCCGCTCGAGCCCCTCGTCCAGCGCGACCTTGGGCATCCAGCCGAGAAGTGTCGCTGCGCGCGCAATATCAGGCCTGCGCTGGCGCGGATCGTCTACCGGCAAGGGCAGATGCACGAGCCGCGAGGTCGAGCCGGTCCGCGCGATCACCTTCAGGGCAAGGTCGGCGATCGTGAACTCTCCGGGGTTGCCGAGGTTGACCGGGTCGGTCACGTCCGAAGCCATCAGGGCCATCAGCCCGCCGACCAGATCGTCGACATAGCAGAACGAGCGCGTCTGGCTGCCGTCGCCGTGCATGGTCAGGTCCGCCCCGGTCAGCGCCTGGACGATGAAGTTCGACACGACCCGACCGTCATCCGGGGCCATGCGCGGCCCGTAGGTATTGAAGATCCGCGCGATGCGGGTTTCGACGCCTTTGTGGGTCCCGAACTCCCAGAACAGGGTTTCGGCCGCGCGCTTGCCCTCGTCGTAGCAGGCGCGGGGGCCAACGGTGTTGACGTTGCCGCGGTAGCTTTCCGGCTGCGGCGAGACCTGGGGATCGCCGTAAACCTCGGAGGTGGAGGCGAGCAGGATCCGGGCCCGCTTCTTCTGCGCGAACTCCAGCAGATTGAGCGAGCCCATCACACAGGTGCGGAAGGTGTGGATCGGATCGGCTTGGTACAGCGGCGGCGAGGCCGGGCAGGCGAGGTTGTAAACCTCGTCGACCGGGCCGTCGATCTTCAGCGGCTCGATGATGTCGGCCACGATCACGCGCAGTCGCGGGTCGCTGCGATACGCTGCAAGATTGGCCATGCGGCCCGTGAGCAGGTTATCGACACAAATGACCGAGTGGCCTGCCTCGAGCAACCTGCCGATCAGGTGAGAGCCGACAAATCCAGCCCCACCTGCCACAAGGATCGTCTTCGGTGCCGGGAAGAACGCGGTCGGGGTCATGTCGTCAAAATACGGAGTGCCGTCCAAAATAGTCTCCCGATGCGTCGACTTTGGTGAAATCACCGCCGATGCCGCTTAAACCGCCGAATGCCTGCAACAGCGAAAAGTACTGTTTCGAACACACGGCACTGGTTGTCCTGACGCCCCTGTCACCTTCAATCACGACTTTGAGAAAAAGTGTCAACATCGGGAGCGCCTCAATTCCTGCACAATGTGTTTACGACATGTTCTGGTTGTGAGCGCTCCGCCCACCGACAACCACAGAGCCAGAAGTTGGCAAAGAAAGCGTTAAGACGTCGACCGCGGCGATGTGGCCCCCCGTGAGGTCGCGGGCGGAAGCCGTCGGCAGATCAGGCACTTGCGGGACATGCGATTGCCACGAAGTTCGGCGCGTGGTCGCGACAGTCCTTCCCCGGAGGAGAAACAGTCCTGACGCTGCGTCGTGTTGCCCTTTCGCCTGCCCCAGGTATATGTGGCCAGGGGCAAAGATAATGGCAAAAACAAGACATATGCAGGTCAATAACATGAAAATGGCTTTTCTCGGGCTTCTCGCCACGCTGGCCCTTCCGGCGGCAGGGGTTGCGGCAACAATTACGACAGTGGCCGGTGTGCCTGCGCCGTACGTAACCAAGGATGGTGTGGCCGCGCGGGTCATCGCGACCGGCGCAGACAGCTGGAAGAAGGTCGACATCGCCGGAAGCGTTTCCCTGCCGAAAGGCGCGACCTGGACGACGCCGCCGGTCACGTTGCCGAACGGTCAGTACGGGATCGACCCGAGCGCCCCCGGCCTTGAGGCTGAAGCGGGCGCGAAGTTCGACCCGTGCCAATTCGCTTGTTCGCCCTTCTACGGCGGCGTGTTCAAGGAAGACATCCGCCAGGGCGACGGTGCAGGCGCTCCGGGCTGGCAGACCACGGATTTCTTCACCGTTTTTCAGCCCGATGCTGATGAAACTCCCGAATACAACTACAGCGAAGCTATCCTGGGCCTCATCCGGCCCGCGACGTCGCTTACTTTCCTGTGGGGTTCGCCGGACCTCAACAACGTCGTTCACTTCCTGCTGGGCGAAAAGTCGATTGCTTCCTTCTGGGGGCAGGACCTGAGGGCCTTCGACACCGAGAAGACCTCGCTCATTCCGTCGGTCGGTCCGGGCCGGGGATCGGTCCTGCTCAGCCTGTCGGGCATCGTGTTCGACGAGGTTCGCTTCGGGACCTGGGAACGGAGTGGCTCGATGGAATTCTCGAACGTGTCGCTTTCGCCTGTGCCGCTTCCTCCCGCAGGTCTCGCCCTGCTCGGCGGTCTGGGTCTGCTGGGCTGGTCGGCGCGCAGGCGCAGAGCGTCCTGACGGCGCGGGGCCGTCCGCGACATTTGATCCCGCAGGCTGACGGCCCTTGTTGCAGCGCGCGTAGCGCGCGATATGATCATCAAGGCCGGTGCCTAGGAGACGTCGATGGTCCAGTTCACTCTTCCCAAGAACTCCAAGGTTCGGACAGGAAAGACTTGGCCGAAGCCGGCGGGCACCAACCTGCGCCGTTTTCAGGTGTACCGCTGGAACCCCGACAATGGCGAGAACCCGAGGGTCGACGTCTATCACGTTGACATGGACACCTGCGGTCCGATGGTCCTCGACGCCCTCGTCAAGATCAAGAACGAGATCGACCCGACGCTGACCTTCCGCCGCAGTTGCCGCGAGGGGATTTGCGGGTCGTGCGCGATGAACATCAACGGCCGCAACGGGCTCGCCTGCACGACCGCGATCGACGAGCTTGGCGGCACCATCAGCATCACCCCGCTGCCGCATTTGGAAGTGGTCAAGGACCTCGTCCCCGACATGACCCACTTCTACGCGCATTATGCCTCGATCGAGCCGTGGCTCATGTCGGCCACGCCCGAGCCGTCGGGCTAGGAGCGCTTCCAAAGCCCCGCTGACCGCGAAAAGCTCGACGGCCTCTACGAATGCATCCTGTGCGCGTGCTGCTCGACCAGTTGCCCGAGCGATTGGTGGAACAGCGACAAGGTCCTCGGCCCCGCGATCCTGCTCCAGGCCTACCGCTGGCTCGTCGACAGCCGCGACGAGGCCGCGGGCGAGCGGCTCGACGAACTCGAGGACCCGTTCCGCCTCTACCGCTGCCACACGATCATGAACT
>JANPJD010000132.1:0-8535 GCA_031425325.1 Rhodobacterales bacterium
CTTCTCGGCCAGGAACATGCTCAGACCACGGTAATCCGTGCTGGCAGGGTCGGTCCGCGCGAGAAGCGTCATCACATGCGTGCGCGACGCATGGGTGATCCAGGTCTTGTTGCCTGTCACCTCGTAGTCGTCGCCCGACCGGACGGCCCGCGTCCGCAGCGCGCCCAGGTCCGATCCGGTGTTGGGTTCGGTGAAGACCGCCGTAGGAAGTATCTCGGCGCTCGCGAGCTTCGGCAGCCAGTGGGCCTTCTGCTCGGGCGTGCCCCCGCAAAGGATCAGTTCGGCCGCGATCTCGGTCCGGGTGCCCAGCGAGCCCACGCCGATATAGCCCCGCGACAACTCTTCCGAGACGACCACCATCGAGGCTTTGGACAGGCCGAGGCCGCCGAACTCTTCGGGGATCGTCAGGCCGAACACGCCCATCTCTGCCAGCTTGCCGATCACCTCAATCGGGATCAACTGATCCTGAAGGTGCCACTCATGGGCATAGGGCGTCACCTCTTCGTCCGCGAATCGACGGAACTGATCGCGGATCATCTCGAGTTCGGCATCGAGGCCGGTCGCGCCGAAGGTGGCGCGACCGTGATTGTCCTGCATCAGCGCCACGAGCCGCTGGCGCGCCTCGGCGGTGTTGCCAGTGGAGATCAGGTCGGCGACAGCGGCACCGGGCGCACCCGGCGCGAGGCCGATGTCCTGAATACGGGCAATCTCGCCCTGGCTCATGGGAATGCCACCATGGATCTGGGCGAGGTATTCCCCGAACCCGATCCGCAGGATCAACGCCTCCATCTCGCCGAACTCGCCCACGTCCTGAAGGCGATGGGCCCAGGCGCGCATCTGGCGCAGCGCCTCGACATAGGTGGCGAGCCACGCCAGCGCATGGGCGGCGAACTGATGCCGTTCGAGCGCGGCCGCATCGACCTTGCCCGCGACCGTGACGGCGGCGCGCAGCGTCTCTCGCGCCTCGACAAGAAGTGCCTCGACCTCGGGCATGGCCGCATCGGCCTGTGAAAGAATGTCACTGGTTCCCTGTACCGAAAGGCTCTGTCCATCATGGGCCATCGCGGCACTCCCTTTTTGCAGTTGCAGCATCATCTAGCCTGCCATCGGCGATCGCGCAATAATAATTCCTATTAATCCCGGAAACCGAACTAATCTGTCGCAGAGACTTTACCCAAGGGTCTGTCGCCCGTCTTTGCCAGAGGATAGTCTGCTTCGGCACTGACGGTAGGGATATCATGCGAAGCTATGCCATCGGCGACATCCACGGCCATCTGGACCTGTTGCTTGACGCGCATGAGCGGATAGCGATGGACCGCCGCCGGACGGGCGACATGGAGGCCCCCGTCATTCACCTTGGCGACCTTGTCGACCGGGGACCGGACAGCCGTGGCGTGGTGGACTGGCTCGACAGCGGAATCCGGCGGGGCGAGCCGTGGGTCGCCCTCAAGGGCAATCACGATCGCATGTTCACGGGCTTTCTCGACGCCGCCGACTGGCACGATCCGGGGCTGAGCCGCGATCTGTCCTGGCTGCACCCCAGGCTGGGCGGCGTCGAAACGCTCGCCTCGTATGGGGTGAGGAATGCGCGCGACCGCCGGCTCGCCCCGGTCCATGCCGATGCGGTTGCGGCGGTGCCAGAAGCGCACCGCGCCTTCCTCAAGACGCGCCCGACGTCTTTTCATCGGGGCGAGGTGCTGTTCGTCCACGCCGGCATCCGGCCCGGCGTTCCCATCCCGGGTCAGACCGAGACGGATCTGGTCTGGATTCGGAAGGTGTTCCTCGAACACGCGACCGATCACGGATTTCTGGTGGTTCACGGCCACACCGCGCTCGACGCGCCCCGACACTATGGCAACCGCGTCAACCTTGACAGCGGTGCGGCCTATGGCGGGCTTCTGACGGCTGTGGTGATCGAGGGTCGGGATGTCTGGAACCTGGCAGACGGGCGGCGTACGCCCCTTCTGCCCCAGAGCTGAGCCTGGTTTCAGCCGAACATCGTCAGGATGAAGGTCAGGCCCGTACGGATCATGAAATCCACGAAAAAGAAGAAGACCGCCGTCAGCGCCGCCATGATGAAGACCATCACCGTGGTCAGCAGGGTTTCGCGCCGCGTGGGCCAGACGACCTTGCCGACTTCGGCACGGACCTGCTGGAGGAACTGGAAGGGGTTTGTCCGGGTGGCCATGCGCGAAAGTCCTTTGGGCGGATGAGGGCAGATACGCCGTCGGGCCGCATAGTTCAAGCGGGATGGGTTCCGGCGTTGTCGCCCGCCCAGCGGACGCGCCAACACGGGCTACCAGCGCCGCAGGGCCGTCTCGTCATCGTCCTTTGCCGCGACCCAAGACATGCGCCCGGCGCGGACCTCTTTCTTCCAGAACGGCGCGCGGGACTTGAGGTAGTCCATCAGGAAGTCTGCGGCTGCGAAGGCTTCGGCCCGATGCGCGGCGGCGGTGGCGACCCCCATGATCGCCTCGCCGGGCAACAGCGTGCCGTAGCGGTGGATCACGATGCCGTCGAGCAGGTCCCAGCGTGTTGTCGCCTCGGCCAGCATCGCCTCGATCGCACGCTCGGTCATGCCGGGATAATGCTCGATCTCCATCCGCTCCAGGTCGCCTTCGGTATCGCGGACCTGTCCGATGAACGTCACGACCGCGCCGACGCCCGGCAGCCCGCGTCCGGCGCCTGACAGCAGCGCGGCCTCGAAGGGCGCGGCCTGCACGATCACCGTCACGTCAGCCGCCCGTCATCGGGGGAAAGAAGGCAACCTCGCGCACGCCAGCCAGTGGCGCGTCGAAGTCCGCAAGCTCCTGATCGAGCGCGACCCGCAGCGCATCGAGATCGGCAAATGCCGCCGCGTAGCGATCCTCGCGCGCCGAGAGTTCCGCGACGAGGTCGCCGACGGTGCGGGCCTCGGTCTCCACCCGCTCCTTTGGCAACCCGATCCGTTCGCGGACCCAGGCGAAATAGAGGATATCGATCATCGGTCATCCCGCAGGTAGGGTAGCGACTTGCGGAAATAGTCGAGGCCCGTGACGAAGGTCAGGCCCGCCGCAATCCAGATCAGGACGAGTCCCACCCAGGTGGCGTAGGACGAGCAGCCCCGCGTCCCGCAACTGCGGATCGGGTCGGCAAGGCCCGCCGTCACGGCCTCGGCGTACTGGTTGGCGGTCATGCCCTGCCGGGCGATCCCTTCCAGATACTCAAGTCCGGTGCCGAGGAAAAGCACAGAGATGGCGACCATCTGCGCGGTCGTCTTGAACTTCGCCAGCTTCGTCACCTGCAAGAGCCCCGCCTTGTCGCCGAGGAACTCTCGCAATCCGCCGACGAAGACCTCACGGAACAGGATCACCGTCGCCGGAAGGATCAGCCAGGGGTTCATCCCCGAATAGCCCGTCAGGATCAGCAGCGCGATCACGACCATCGCCTTGTCGGCAATCGGGTCGAGCATCGCGCCGAACCGACTCTCCTGCTTCCACAAACGCGCGAGGTAGCCGTCGAACCAGTCCGTCAGTGCCGCGCCGATGAACAGCGTCAGTGCCAGCCAGTCGGCCCAGGGGCGGTGGAAATACAGGAACATGACGGCAACTGCCGGCGCTGCGAGCAGGCGCAGGACGGTCAGCACATTCGGAATGTTCCACTGCATTGCTGGCAGATACCGCATGGGACCAAGGGGCGGAAGGGGGAACGGAACGGCGGTCCCTCTGCCAAAGCGCGCGTCAGGCGGTGCGGACGACCGTTCGCGCCCGGAACACCATCCAGCACAGATGCAGGACCGCGGCCCCCAGGATGATGGCACCGCCGACAAGCGTGGCAGGCGGCGGCACCTCGCCCAGGAAGGCGAAGACCCAGAGCGGGGCGAAGCCCGCGTTCAGGATGCCCAGCAGCCCACCTTGGGCCGCCGGGATGCGGGCCACGGCTGCGAAGATCAGCAGGTTGCCCACCGCCAGTTGAACCGCACCGAAGATCGCGAGGAGCCCCCAGTCGGTCGCCTGAAGCCCGCCGAAACTGGCAAAAGGCAGGGCGAGCAGGCCGCTCGCCAGCGTTGTCACGGCGATCACCGGAAGCATGTCGAGGCCGGGATTGCGCCGCACCAGCAGCACAAGCGCCGCATAGCCCAGCAGACACCCGACAGCGAGGATGTCGCCCAGCAACCCTCCGGTCCGTGCGCCAGAGGCCATCATCACAGCGATGCCGACGAAGCCCGCGATGGCCGCAAGCATGGTGGGCAGGTCCAGCGGCTCTTTCAGGATCAGCCGTGCAGCGATGGCCGCGACGAAGGGCGCAGTCGCGAAGATCATGAAGAAGTTGGCCACGGACGTGTTGGCCAGCGACAGGATATTCAGGACCATGCCGGTCGAGTTGATCGCGACGAAGGCAAGGCCGACCGAACCGATGCCGACAAGGCTGCGAAACATCCGTCCCCGGTCGCGCAGTGCAAGCACCCCCAGCAGGAACACGAAGGCAAGCAAGCCGCGCCCTGATGCTGTGGTGAAGCCGTCCGTGGGCAGCAGGCGGGTGAAAAGCCCCGACGTCGAGTCCACCGCCGAGGCGAGGATCAGCAGCAGCAGGCCGGTCTGGGCGGTCGACTGGCGGGACATGGCGGCGAGCACCTCTGGCAGGACGACTGCGGGATGCCACGGCTGATCGGCGGTGAAAAGGGCTGGAACATCGGCCCGGACGAGAAGTTTGCAGGACTTCCCCAAGTCAAAGGAGATGCCTCATGGCAGATGCGCGCGATACCTTCGTCACATGGTTGCAGAACGCCCATGCGGTCGAGCAGCAGGCGCTGACGATGCTGAACGGCCAGGCCTCGCGGCTGGAAAGTTACCCCGAGTTGCGGGCCCGCATCGAGCAGCACATCCGCGAAACCGAAAGCCAGGCGGTGGCACTCGAGGAGATTCTCGACCGCTACGATACGGGAAGTTCGACGCTGAAGGACATGGGCGGCAGCATGGCCGCGATGGGCCAGGCCGCCGGCGGCATGTTCATGTCGGACGAGGTGCTGAAAGGCGCCACGGCCAGCTATGCGTTCGAGCACATGGAAATTGCGACCTACCGGTCGCTGATCGCAGCGGCGGAAGCGGTGGGCGACACGCGGGCCGTATCAAGCCTGACGTCCATCCTCCAGCAGGAAGTGGCCATGGCCGACTGGCTGTCGGACCATCTTCCCGACCTGACGCGACAGTACCTTGCGCGCGACGCATCGGGCATGGAAGCCAAGCGCTGAGGCAGCGCCGGGCCTAGTTCGGGCCAGAGCGATCGTGGAAGAAGTCGTGGATGGTCTGCGCCATCTGCGCTGATATCCCGTCGACCGCCATCAGGTCGCCCACTCCCGCGCGGGCGACGGCCTTGGCGCTTCCGAAATGGGCGAGCAGCGCGCGCTTGCGCGTTGCCCCCACCCCCGGAATGTCATCAAGCGGCGTCACGCCCACCGCCTTCGACCGCTTGGCGCGATGCGCGCCGATGGCCCAGCGGTGGGCCTCGTCGCGCAGTCGCTGCACGAAGTAGAGGACGGGCGAGTTCATCGGCAACGCAAAGGGCCTCTCGCCGGGGCGGTAAAACTCTTCCTTGCCGGCGTCGCGGTCGACGCCCTTGGCCACACCGATGACTGCCATGTCCTCGACCCCAAGCTCCGCAAGAATGGCGGACACTGCCGAAACCTGCCCTGCCCCTCCGTCGATCAGCAAAAGGTCGGGCCATGCGCCGGCGGTGCGGTCGGGGTCCTCCTTGATCAGCCGCTCGAACCGGCGGGTCAGCACCTCGCGCATCATCCCGAAGTCGTCGCTGTTGGCACCCGCAGCCGAGCGGATGTTGAACTTGCGATACTGCGATTTCAGGAACCCCTCCGGCCCGGCGACGATCATTCCCCCGACCGCATCGGTGCCCTGGATGTGGCTGTTGTCATAGACCTCAATCCGCTTCGGAGGCGCCTCAAGCTCGAACGCCTCGGCCAAGGCCGCCAGAAGCCGATTCTGGGTCGCCCCCTCGGCCATCTTGCGTGCAAGGCTTTCGCGGGCGTTGCGATGCGCGTTCTCGACAAGCTCGGCCTTCTCGCCGCGCTTGGGGACGGCAAGTTCCACCTTTCGTCCGGCGCGGTCCGACAGAAGCTGCGTGACGAGATCTTCATTCTCGACCGCATGAGACAGCAGGATCAGCCGGGGCGGCTCCTTGTCGTCGTAGAACTGCGCGAGGAAAGCCTCGAGGATCTCGGGGGCCTCGGCCCCGGCCCCGGTCCGTGGGTAGAAATCGCGGTTGCCCCAGCTCTGGTTGGCGCGGATGAAGAAAACCTGCACGCAGGCCTGCCCGCCTTCGACGTGCAGGGCCACGACATCGGCCTCGGTCACGCCTTGCGGGTTGATCGCCTGCCCGCCTTGCACATGCGTCAGGGCCCGAATCCTGTCCCGCAGGGCGGCCGCACGCTCGAACTCCATGTTCGCCGAGGCTTCCGCCATCGCCGCGGCAAGGTCGGCCTGCACCCGCGTCGTCTTGCCTTGCAGGAAGCGCTCGGCGTCGGCGATCAGCGTGCCGTATTCCTCGGGGCCTACCTTGCCGACACAGGGCGCGGCGCAGCGCTTGATCTGATGCAGCAGGCAGGGACGGGTGCGGCTTTCGAACATCGCGTCCGAACAGGTCCGCAGCAGGAACACCTTCTGCAACTGGTTCAGAGTCCGGTTGACGGCACCCGCACTCGCAAACGGACCGAAATAGGTTCCCTTCTCGGCCTTGCGCCCCCGGTGCTTCCGTATCTGGGGAAAGGCATGGTCCTTGGCGATGAGGATGTTCGGAAAGCTCTTGTCGTCGCGCAACAGCACGTTGTAGCGCGGCTTCAGCTGCTTGATGAGGTTCTGCTCCAGCAGCAACGCCTCGGTTTCCGTCCGCGTCGTCAGGAACATCATCGAAGCGGTCTCGTGGATCATACGGGCGATGCGCCCCGAATGTCCGGCAGGCCGGGCATAGTTCGACACCCGCGCCTTAAGGTTGCGGGCCTTGCCGACATAGAGAACCTGCCCGACCGGATCGAGCATCCGGTACACGCCTGGCGATGCGTCCAGCGTCCGCAGATAGCGCTGAATCACGCCGCGCCCGGTCTCGGGCTGCGGGGCCGGGGCATCGTCGCGCCCGTCCGCTTCGCCGTTCTCAACCATCCTGATTCCCGCTTGGCCGCTGCACTGACAGAGGCGAGCCGACAAGCAGAAACCTGTCCCCTCTTTCTGTGGATAACTCTGCGTAAAACATTCTGCGACCGCAAAATTCCGCAAGGATTCTGACGGGTTCGTTACTCTGCCTGTTATTTAGGCGATTTTGCAAGCACTTGTTTTTCATCGAGATTATTCTTGGCACCCGCCAAATCACTGATTTCCATGAAAGAATTAAGACGAGTTGGTGACGGTGGGTCGGAAAGTGGAAAACTCGCACAAGCGAAGCGGTGACCCCACCGTCCGCAGGTCACTCGACCCCGAGCACATCTTCGGTTTTCCAGGCAAGATGTTGGCCCCCATCGACGCACAGCAACTGTCCGGTCACGGACGGCGCGTCAATCAGATAGCCCAAAGCAGCGGTCACGTCAGACGGGTCTGCACCACGGCCCAGAACCGTGGCGGCGCGCTGCCGGGCGAAGTGATCGGCGCTTTGTCGGATGCCCTGCAAGGTGGGCCCGGGTCCGATGGCGTTTACCCGGATGTCGGGTGCAAGGGCCTGTGCCGTGGTTCGGGTCAGCGCCCAGAGCCCCATCTTGGCGACGGTATAGCTCATGAACTCGGGTGTCAGCTTCAGCACGCGCTGGTCGATCATGTTCACGATCAGCGATCGGGCGCGCGGTTCGCCCGCGACATGCTCGGCCTCGGGCGCCTGAGCCGCGAAAGCCTGGGTCAGAAGAAACGGCGCGCGCAGGTTCGAGCCGATCGCGCGTTTCCAGCTCTCGGCGGTTGCCGTCGCGATGGTGTCGTACTCGAAGATCGAAGCGTTGTTCACAAGGAGGGTCAGCGGTCCGCCCAAAGCCTCGGCTGCGCGGAGCACAAGGGCCGTCGTCGCCGCCTCGTCCAGAAGGTCGGCCTGCACCGCGACCGCCACACGCCCCATCGCGCGGATCTCGGCGACGGTCGCCTCGGCCTCGTCGGCGGAGCCGGCATAGTGCACAGCAACGTCATACCCGCGCGACGCGAGATACAGCGCCATCGCGCGTCCCAGCCGCTTTGCAGCCCCCGTGACAAGAGCGCGGGCCTGAAACTCTTCCGGCATCTCAGGCCTTCCCTTGGCAGGCGCAGGGGCCCGTTCCGATGAGGTGACGACCGCAGGACCGGCAGGTCGCAGCCGCCGCAGGGCGGCGGCCGAGCCGAAGCGACGGGAACAGGGCGCGTCCCACCATCGCCACGAGGACCATCGCACCCAGGAAGATGAGGACCGCCTTCACCAGCATCTTACAGCCCGTAGCGCGCCCAGGCGGCGCGATCCTCGATCTGCGCCACCACAGCGGTCGTCGCCTCGGCCCCGAGGCGGCGCAAGAGCGACCGACGCTGACCGTAAATCTGGAAC
>JANPJD010000133.1:0-7128 GCA_031425325.1 Rhodobacterales bacterium
GACAACTCGATCGACGAGGCCCAGGCGGGATACTGCTCGGTCATCGACGTCGTGATCCACAGCGACAACTCGGTGACGGTAGAGGACGACGGCCGCGGCATCCCGGTCGACCTGCACAAGGAAGAGGGGCGCTCGGCGGCCGAGGTCATCATGACCGAGCTGCACTCGGGCGGTAAGTTCGACAAGAACTCCTACAAGGTCTCCGGCGGTCTGCACGGCGTCGGCGTGTCGGTCGTCAACGCGCTCTCCGAGACGATGGAGCTGGAGATCAAGCGCGACGGCCAGGTCTGGTTCCAGACCTACCACAAGGGTGTACCCGAGGAGCCGATCAAGGCGATCGGCGTTACCGCGAGCCACGGCACCAAGGTGCGCTTCTGGGCGGATGCGTCGATCTTCGCCATCCTGGAGTTCCAGTACGACACGCTGGCCCAGCGGCTGCGCGAGCAGTCGTTCCTCAACCGCGGCGTGCGCATCCGCCTGCGCGACGAGCGCACGGACAAGGAGTCCGAGTTCGCCTACGCGGGCGGCATCGCCTCCTTCGTGGAGCACCTGAACCGGAATAAGCAGCCGCTCCACGGGGCGCCGATCTACCTGATCGACACGCGGGACGACGGCACCGGCTCGGAGATGGTCGAGGTCGCCTTGCAGTGGAACGAGGGCTACCAGGAGATCATCTACAGCTTCACCAACACGATCAACAACCGGGACGGCGGCACGCACCTCCAGGGCTTCAAGACCGCGCTGACGCGAACGATCAACAACTACGCCCAGACCTCGGGGATCGCGAAGAAGGAGAAGGTCGACTTCACCGGCGACGATGCGCGCGAGGGTCTGACCTGCGTGCTGTCCGTCAAGGTGCCCGATCCGAAGTTCTCGAGCCAGACCAAGGACAAGCTCGTGTCGTCCGAGGTGCGCCCGGCGGTCGAGAACCTGGTGAACGAGAAGCTGGCCGAGTGGTTCGAAGAGAACCCCGGCCCGACCCGGATCATCGTGGGCAAGATCATCGAGGCGGCGCTGGCCCGCGAGGCGGCGCGCAAGGCGCGGGAACTGACGCGGCGCAAGACGGCGCTCGACGTGGCCTCGCTGCCGGGCAAGCTGGCGGATTGCCAGGAACGTGATCCGTCGAAGTCCGAGATCTTCCTTGTCGAGGGCGACAGCGCCGGTGGGTCGGCCAAGCAGGGGCGGAGCCGCGCCAACCAGGCAGTGCTGCCGCTGAAGGGCAAGATTCTGAACGTGGAACGCGCCCGTTTCGACCGGATGCTGGGCAGCCAGGAGATCGGGACGCTGATCACAGCGCTCGGCACCGGGATCGGCCGCGACGAGTTCGATATCAAGAAACTGCGCTACCACAAGATCGTCATCATGACGGATGCCGATGTGGACGGCGCGCATATCCGCACGCTGCTGCTGACGTTCTTTTTCCGTCAGATGCCCGAGGTGATCGAAGGCGGGTTCCTCTATATCGCGCAGCCGCCGCTTTACAAAGTCGCGCGCGGCAAGTCCGAGGTCTACCTCAAGGACCAGGCGGCGCTCGAGGATTACCTTGTGCAGATGGGCGTCGAGGGCGCCCTGCTGCGGCTCGGCTCGGGCGAAGAGATCGCCGGGGCCGACCTTGCGCGGGTGATCGACGGCGCGCGCCAGTTCCGCCGGGTGCTCGATGCATTCCCGACGCATTACCCCCGCCACATCCTCGAGCAGGCGGCGCTTGCCGGGGCCTTCGACGCCGACCGCAGCGAGGACCTGCGGGTCATCGCCGAGGCCGTGGCAGCGCGGCTCGACATCGTTGCGGCCGAGTTCGAGAAGGGTTGGTCCGGGCGCATCACGCAAGACCAGGGCATCCGCCTAAGCCGGGTGCTGCGCGGGGTCGAGGAGTTGCGGACCCTCGATGGGGCCGTGCTGCGCTCGGGCGAGGCGCGGCGTTTGTCGCAAGTGGCCGCCGGCACGCGCGAGGTCTACCGCGATTCCGCGCGGCTTGTCCGCAAGGACCGCGAGCAGGTCATCCACGGACCGATCGACCTTCTGAAAGCCGTTCTTGCCGAGGGCGAAAAGGGCCTTAGCCTGCAACGCTACAAGGGTCTGGGAGAAATGAATCCCGACCAGCTTTGGGAAACGACGCTCGACCCCGAGGCACGCACGCTGTTGCAGGTGAAGGTCGACGATCTGGCCGAGGCGGACGACATCTTCACCAAGCTGATGGGCGATGTGGTCGAGCCGCGCCGCGAGTTCATCCAGCAGAACGCGCTGAACGTCGAGAACCTCGACTTCTGACGATCAGGCGCGACTGCCAAGCCAGGCGACCGACTCGGCCAGGGCCGTGCGGGCGGCAACGTCGAAGGCCGACACGATCGGGCCGGTCCCGTCCGAAGGGGCGCCGGCCCGCTGCACGAAGCGCCGGGTTCCGACGATCTGACGGTCGGCCTCGCGGATCAGCGTCAGGGTCCAGGCGACCGTGACGACAAACGGGGCCTCGCCCGCGCCGCCCGGTGCCGCCTCGAACGCATCGAGTTCGGTCAGAAGCGTGTAGTCCGGCAGCAGTCCCGCCCCGTCGCGTGACACGAGGCGAAAGCCGCCCGCATTGCGGATCGAGCCGAGCAGCAAGGACTGGACCAGCACCGGGGCCGATTCGCTCCACCGTCCGTCGGGAAGATACTGCGCCTGCAGGCGGGTCGGCTTGATCAGGATGCGGTCGGTCGACAACTCGCCGATCGTGCTTGCCTCGGCAACCACAAGGTGCGCCCGGCCACCGGCGGGCTGGCCGTCTACGGCAACGGGCGACAGGGTATACGCGTCAAGCTCCTGGGCGGCCCCCGACAGGGCCGAGACGGCGCTGCAGCCACTCAGCGAGATCATCGACAGCCCTGCAAGCACCGTTCTGCGCGTTGTCATCGTCATCTCCTGTAGGCGGGGGTCTGGTTGCCGAGAATGAAGCGGCCCGGATCTCGGGCGATCTGATCGGCCACGCCGCGCAACCGTCCGACCAGGCTGCGGGATTCGGTCGCGAGTGAGGTGAACTCGGGCAGGCTTGCCGAAGCGAAGGAGCGGAAGCTTGCCATGGTGGAGCCAAGGTCGCGCACAGCCACCGAAACGGTGTCGAGCAGCGGCGGCAGGCGGGTGTCAAGCAGCGCATTCGTCCGCTCGAACGTGCCGCGCGCCTCGGCCAGGGCGGCCTCGGCCTCGGCCAAGGTCGCCTCGGTCCCGACCCCGATGCGGTCGAGCCGGTCGCTGAAGCTTGCGATCTTTTCCGCCGAGGCGTTCACCGAGGTCATGATCTCCTCAAGATCGTCTACGGCCGTATCGGCGCGGCGCGTAAGGCTTTCCACGTTGCTAAGGATTTCGGAGAAAGCCTGACGGTTCTCGATGGTCGTGAACTGGTTGAGGTCGCGCAGAAGCGACAACGCTTCCGAGAGAAGATCGGGCGCGTCGGTGATAAGCCCCTGAACGAGTGAGCGTTCCGACCGGATGACCGCGATGCTTGCGGGCGGCGTGGGTTCCAGCCGGGGCGCATCCGCGTTGCCGCTGGCGAGCGAGACATAGGACACGCCCGTCACGCCCTGCGAGGCCAATGTGGCCACAGTGTCCGTCTTGACCGGCGTCTCGGCAAGAACCTCAATCCGGACGCGCACCTGTCCGGGGTCGTCCTGGTCGAGCGTGATCGACAAGACGCGCCCCACATTCACTCCAGCGTAGAGGACCGGGCTTGCGTCGCCCAAACCTTCGACGCTGTCGAAAAGGATGTCGTAAAGCTCATAGGTCCGGTCCAGTTGGAACTTGCCCAGCCACAGCAGCGAGCCCAGCAGGGCCAGCGTGCCAAGGATCGTTGCCAGTCCGATCAGTAGATAGCGCGCCCGCGTTTCCATCACGCCCCTGCCTGTGCGGCCCGCCCGCGCGGTCCCTGAAAGTAGGATTTCACCCAAGGGTGGTCGACGGCCAGCATGTCGTCGAGCGTGCCCGTCACGAGAACCTTCTTCTCTGCCAACACCGCGATGCGGTCGCAAGTGGCATAGAGCGTGTCGAGATCGTGCGTCACAAGGAACACCGTCAGGCCCAGCGCACGCCGCAGCGTCACGATCAACGCGTCGAAGTCCGACGCCCCGATGGGATCGAGGCCCGCGGTCGGCTCGTCGAGGAACACGACCTGCGGATCGAGCGACAGCGCGCGCGCCAGACCCGCCCGCTTTCGCATCCCCCCCGACAGCTCGGACGGATAAAGATCGCCCGCCCGTGCGGGAAGCCCAACCATCGCAATCCGCAGGTTCGCAAGTGCGGTCCTCGTTTCAGGATCGATGGACATGCGTTCGCGCATCGGCGCCTCGATGTTCTCGCGCACCGTCAGGGCCGAAAAGAGCGCGCCGTCCTGAAACATGAATCCCCAACGGTTTTCGAGCCGTTCGAGGTCCGGCCCCGATGCGGTCAGCACATCGGTGCCGAAGACGTGGATCGACCCTTCGGCAGGGCGCAGCAGGCCGACGATGGTCCGCATCAGCACCGATTTGCCGGTCCCCGAGCCGCCCACGACCCCAAGGACCTCGCCGCGATGCACGTCAAGGTCGAGGTGGTCATGGATGGTATTGGTGCCGAACCGTGTCACAAGGCCGCGCACTTCGATCACGTTCTCCATCACACGCCCCAGATCGAGAAGAAGATCGAAAAGAGCGCGTCCACGACGATCACGACGAAGATCGCCGTCACGACCGAACGCGAGGTGTTCTGGCCCAGCGACTCGGAATTGCCTTCGACCTGCATGCCGCGAAAGCAGCCGATCACCCCGATGATCAGCGCAAAGAACGGCGCCTTCGACAGCCCGACAAGGGCGTGGCTGACATCGGTGCCGTCGAGAAGCCGCGAGCGGAACATGCCGGGCGAAATGTCGAGATTGATCCACGCCATCAGGCCGCCGCCGAACAGCCCGGCGAGGTTGGCAGCGAAGCCCAAAAGCGGCAGCGTCAGGATCAGCGCAAGCGTGCGCGGGATCACGAGGACGGCGATCGGATCGAGGCCCAGCACACGCATCGCGTCGATCTCTTCGCGCATCTTCATCGAGCCGATCGAGGCCGTGAAGGCCGACGCGGATCGCCCCGCGACGATGATCGCGGTCAAGAGGATGCCAAGCTCGCGCAGGATCGAGATGGCGACGAGGTCGACGACGAAGATCTCGGCCCCGAACTGCTGCAACTGCACCGCCGCCTGAAATGCCAGCACGATGCCGATCAGAAATCCCATCAGAAGGACGATGGGCAGGGCGGCAAGGCCCGCCTCGGCCATGTGGAAGACAAGCGAGGTCCAGCGCAGCCGTCCCGGCCTTACCAGGCCCGCCAGGAGGCCCGCGACGACTTCGCCCAGGAACGACAGAAGCAGCAGCGCCTCGTGTGACGCTGCCGAGATTCGCGCGCCGAAAGCTGCGATCCCGTCTCCGAACCTCGCGGGTTTGGCGGGAGGCGGGGTCGCATGTTCGAGCGATGCGATGACGGTGGACACAAGCAGCCTCTGCGGCTCACTCGCATTGTCGAGTGACAGCCCGCCCGGACGTGCCGTCGCAAGCAGCCAGGCCCCCGCCGTGTCGAGTTCGGTGACGCCGGCCAGATCAACCCGTTCATGCCCGTTGATCGCCTTACGCACGTCGCCCAGCGTCGCAAGGGTGACAGCGCCGGTCAGCACGGCAGCATTCGACGTGTCTGCGCTCACCTGGCCGTCTCGGCTGCGGCAAAGGAAGATCGCGTCACGAGCAGCACCTATCATGCACAGGAGTGGCCTAGCCCGGCGGGCGGACTGCAAGCGTCACCAAACGCGGTCGTCGCGCCATCGGTTCCGTATTGCGGGAATGCCGCGCCGCGCCATCGCGGTCAACCCGCGTCACCGTTGCCGAGCGGGAAGAACCTCACAGCAAGACACGCCGGACCGGATGCAGCGGCACCCCGGTTTCTGCAAAGGCAGCTGCATTGGCCATCGTCGTCCGCGCGATTGCGGTCAGCGCCTCGGCGGTGAAGAAGGCCTGATGCCCCGTGATAAGGACGTTGGGAAAGGTCAGCAGCCGCGCGAAGATGTCGTCGGGTATCGCCTTGGCCGACAGATCCTCGAAGAACAGGTCCGCCTCCTCCTCGTAGACATCAAGGCCAAGACTGCCGATCCTCCCCGATTTCAGGCCCCGGATCAGGGCGCGCGTGTCCGCAACCTCGCCCCGGCTCGAATTGATCAGCATCACGCCGGGCTTCATTGCGGCCACCGTCCGGTCGTTCACGAGGTGCCGGGTCTCGGGCGTCAGCGGGCACATCAGGCTGATGACATCGCTTCGCGCGAGAAGCGCGTCGAGGGGCACGTACTCGACCCCCAGCGCCAGGCAGTCGGCGTTGGGAAACGGATCGGTCGCAAGGACGGTGCAGCCGAACCCGGTCATGATCCGCGCCAGGACCGCCCCGATCCGCCCGGTCCCGACGATCCCGACCGTCTTGCCGTGCAGATCGAAGCCCAACAGGCCATCGAGCGCGAAGTTGCCCTCGCGCACCCGATTGAAGGCGCGGTGGGTCTTGCGGTTCAGCGTCAGGATCAGCGCGACGGTATGCTCGGCCACCGCATGAGGCGAATAGGCCGGGACGCGGCCCACGGCGATCCCGGCGGCTTCCGCTGCGGCCAGATCGACATGGTTGTAGCCCGCGCAGCGCAGCAGGATCAGCCGGACGCCGACACCGGCGAGCGCTGCGATCACCTGGGGACCCAGATCGTCGTTCACGAAGGCGCAGACCGCCCCGGCCCCGGCGGCAAGACCCGCCGTCTCGGGGGCAAGGCGCGCCTCGATGTGGCGCAAGACATGGGGACCGCGTGCCTCATCCAGAAAGACGCGGTCATAGGGTTTTGCGCTGTAGACGACGATGTCCATAGGTCCCTCGATTCCTGGCCCAAAGGGGGCGTGCGTCTGCCCTGCCTGTCAAGCGCGATGCCCTGTCCGGTGGACAGCGCGCCCGGCCCTGCTACCTCGCTGCCAGTCAGAAAGGCAGAGCGGATGTTCATCGTCACACCGGAAACCGTGCTGAACCCGTCAGCGCTCGAGGCACGCCAGTTGCCCCGCCGCTTTCTGGGGCGGGTCACGCTGATACCGTGGCGCGGGGCCTCGGCCGGAACCGTCGGGCGGATGAT
>JANPJD010000134.1:0-6499 GCA_031425325.1 Rhodobacterales bacterium
GGGCGGAAGCCTTGACAGGCCCCGCAAATGGCCGGACCACGGCAGCGCGGGCCATCGCCCGGAAAGGGCCGCCCATGCCAACGCAGGCACACCTTCTAGAGCGGATCGCCGCGCGCGGGGCGGTTGTCGGGGTGATCGGGCTTGGCTATGTCGGCCTTCCGCTGGCGATGGCAATCGCGCGGGCGGGCTTTACAGTCCGCGGCTACGACACCGATCCCGCAAAGAAGGCGGCCCTCGATGCGGGCCGCAGCTACATCGAGGCCGTGCCCGACGCGGTCCTGCGCGCCGAAAGCGCCGCAGGGCGCTTCGAGGCCGAGGCGGGGTTCGACACGCTTGGGGCCTGCGACGTGGTCGTGATCTGCGTGCCGACGCCGCTGACCGTACATCGCGAACCTGACCTGTCCTTCGTCACCGCGACCTGCATCTCCATCGCCCGGACCCTGCGTGCTGGCCAGTTGGTCGTGCTCGAATCGACCACCTATCCCGGCACGACGGATGGCCCTGTCCGCACCATCCTCGAGAAGACCGGCCTCGTCTCGGGGCAGGACTTCTTCCTCGGCTTCTCGCCCGAGCGCGAGGACCCCGGCAACCGCGCCTTCGACACCTCGACCATTCCCAAGGTCGTGGCCGGGGACGGCCCCGTGGCGGGTGCGCTGGTCGAGGCGTTCTACGGCGCGGTCGTGAAAACCGTCGTGCCGGTGTCGACCACCGCCACCGCCGAGGCGGTGAAGCTGACCGAGAACGTCTTTCGCGCCGTCAACATTGCCCTCGTGAACGAATTGAAGGTCATCTACGAGGCGATGGGCGTCGACATCTGGGAGGTGATCGAGGCCGCCAAGACCAAGCCCTTCGGCTTCATGCCCTTCTATCCGGGGCCTGGCCTCGGCGGGCACTGCATCCCGATCGACCCGTTCTACCTGACCTGGAAGTCGCGCGAGTACGAGTTGTCCACCCGCTTCATCGAGCTGGCGGGCGAGATCAATTCGGCCATGCCGCGCCATGTGGTCGGGCGGCTGGCCGAAGCGCTCGACCGCCGCCTGGGCCGTGCGCTAAGCCGCAGCCGGGTTCTGGTGATCGGGCTCGCCTACAAGAAGAACGTGCCCGACATCCGCGAAAGCCCATCGCTGAAGCTGATCGAACTGATCGAAGAGCGCGGGGCCGAGGCCGCGTATCACGATCCCTTCGTCCCCGAGGTGCCGCCCACGCGGGCCTATGGCAAGCTGCGCGGCCGCCCTTCGGTCCCCCTGACCGAAGAGGTGGTGCGCGGCTTCGACGCGGTGCTGATCTCGACCGATCACGACGACATCGACTATGCGGCCCTTGCGCGGTGGTCGCCGCTGCTGGTCGACACCCGCAATGTCTTTGCCCGGCGCGGGATCGTGTCGGACAGGATCGTCAAGGCGTGAGCGGCCTTCCGGCGGTCGCGATTCTCGCCGACGCGCATTTTCACGATCCTGCAGGCCGGTTCGGCGAGGCAGGAATCGACTGGATGGGCCAGCGACGCGCTTGGCGCAGTTGGGCCGACACCGAGGCTGGGCCGCGCGCGGTGAACGAAAGCGCCGACGCCCTGACAGCGGCTCTGGCCGCGATCCGGCGGCGCGGCATCCGCCATGTCGTGCTGCTGGGCGACTTGACCGACGATGGTCAGGTCGAGACCACGGCCCGCCTCGCCGCATTCCTCGGCACGCAGACCGACCTCGATTTCCTCGCGCTACCCGGCAACCATGACCTCTTTGCGGCCCATGGCAAGCACACCGCCACGCGCCTTGCCAGCGCGCCCGGTCGCACCCGTCTGGTCACCTCGGACCCTGACCTTGCCGCGATCGAGGCCGACGCGGTCCTAACCCCCGCGATGCGCTGTGCGGGGGCCCCCGAGGCGCTGGAGGCGATGGCGGCGTTCGGGCTGACGCGCCAGCCCCACCACCTGCATTGGGAAAGCCCGTTCGGCCTTTCGGATGCCCTTTCAGATCGCATGTTCGATGCGACCTCGGCCGATGGCCGCACCATGCACCGTCTGATCGACGCCTCCTACCTGGTCGAACCTGTACCGGATCTTTGGCTCCTGATGCTCGACGCCAATGTGTTCGAGCCCCGCCCCGGCGCCTATCGTCCGACGCAGAAGCGCGCCTTCCTCGATCCGGGCGATGCGGGGTGGACGGCGCTCTTGCGCGTGAAGCCACACCTGCTGCACTGGACCGGCGATGTCGCGGCGCGCGCGGCGCGGCTGGGAAAGGCGCTGCTGACCTTGTCGCACTACCCTGTCCTCGACCCGTTCGAAGATGCGGACGGCCTCGAGCGCCGCTTGTTCGGCCAGACCGCCACCGTCCGCCGCACGCCCGCGATGGCGGTGGCCGACGCCCTGATCGGCGCAGGGGTGCGGGGCCATTTCGGCGGGCACCTGCATGTCGCGGGCGTGGTCCGCCAGGGCCCGCTCGCGCATGTCTCGGTGCCCTCGCTGGTGGCCTGGCCGCCCGGCTTCGTCGTGGCCCACGCTGCGCCAGGCCAGACGCGGGTGGAGTTCGTGCCACTCGATGCACCCGCCGATCCGGGCCTGGCCGCCTTCTACCGTGCCGAAGGGGCAAGCGGCGCCGAGGCGTCGTTTGCCCTGCGCGCCCGCCTGATCGCGCAGCGCCGCGCCCATGTCGCGCGTCGCATCCTGCCTCGCGACTGGCCGTCCGCCCTGCTGGACGCAACGCTCGCCGACCATCTGCCACGCGCACCCGAAGGCACGGTTGCCGACCTTGCCATCGACGGGATGCTGCTGCGTGAGGGCGGACCGCTGACGGGCGCCGCGATCGCGCCCGACCGCCTCGCCCTTTTGCGCGAACTGGCAGCCCGCTTTGGCGATCCCGCCCCGCAGGCCGCGACCGCCGAGGCGCGCTTTCTGGCTCGCTGGCTTCACATCCTCGGACAGTCGCTGAACCGGATGGACCGGGGCCTCACCGTGACCATCGGCACGGTCGAAGGCACCTCGACCCAGACGGGGCCTTTCTTTTGATCAAACCATCGGCGATAACGCCGCCATGCTGCATACACCCGACCTGATCGCGGGGGTCCGCCCCGACCGTCTAGACCGCCTCGCTGCGCGCGAGGCCGCCCGTTTCGCGCAAAGCCGCCCCAAGACTCGCGCAGCCCTCGCCGAGGGGGCAGGCCGCTATGTCAACGATGTGCCCCTGCACTGGATGACAGACTGGCCGATGCCGCATCCGCTTCTGGTGGCCGAGGCGAAAGGCGCCCGCCTGACCGATCATGACGGCTTCGACATCGACGATTTCTGCCTCGGCGACACCGGCTCGATGTTCGGCCATTCGCCCGCGCCGGTCGCGCGCGCGATCCGCCGCCAGGCGCGGCGCGGCCTGACCTACATGCTGCCGACGACCGAGGCGCTCGAGGTCGGCCACCTTTTGTCCCAGCGCTTCGGCGACTTCCGCTGGCAGATTGCGACCACCGCAACCGATGCCAACCGCTTCGCACTGCGCGTCGCGCGCGCGGTCACCGGGCGGCCCAAGGTTCTCGTCTTCGACGGCTGCTACCACGGCACCGTGGACGACATCTTCGTCACGCTCGACGGCTGGCGCACCGTGAACCGCCCCGGCCTTCTAGGACAGGTCGCGGACCTGTCTCTGACCGCCACGGCGGTGCCGTTCAACGACCTAGCAGCACTGGAGGCGGCGCTTGCCACGGGTGAGATCGCCGCGATCCTGACCGAGCCGGTAATGACCAACTGCTGCATGGTCCTGCCCGAGCCGGGCTTCCATCAGGCGCTGCGTGCACTCGCCACCCGCCACGGCGCGATCCTTATCATGGACGAGACGCATACCATCTCGACCGGCCTCGGCGGCTATACCGCCGTCCACGGCCTTGAACCCGACATGTTCGTGGTCGGCAAATGCGTGGCAGGCGGTATGCCCGCCGCCGTCTGGGGCATGACGCCCGACCTTGCCCATCGCTACGCCGCTGCCGACGCGGCCCGGGCACCGGGCCATTCCGGCATGGGCACGACGCTTTCGGCCAATCCGATGCAGTTCGCCTGCCTGCGCGCGACGCTGGCCGAGGTGATGACCGAAGCCGCCTATGCGCGGATGGAAAAGGGTGCCGCCCGCCTCGCTGCGGGCCTCGAGCCTGCAATCGCGCGGCGCGGCCTGCCGTGGCATGTCGTCCGCGTCGGCGCACGGGTCGAGTTCATCTGCGCCCCCGGCCCCCTGCGGAACGGGGCCGAGGCCGGGCGCGCACATCAACCCGCGCTTGAGGCCGCGATCCACACGGCGCTTCTGAACCGGGGCTGCCTGATCGCGCCCTTCCACAACATGATGCTCGTCAGCCCCGCGACGAAGACGCGCCAGATCGACCGGCTTGTCGCCGCCTTCGACGAAACACTTGCCGAGTTGACTGACTGAGATGGCCACCGACCAGCCCAGCCCCTCGGGGTCCACCGTCGCCGAGGCCGAGGCCTTCCTTGCCGCGCATCCGCAGATCGAAGCCTTCGACATCGTGTTGCACGACGCCAACGGCATCGGGCGTGGCAAGATCATCCGGCGGCATGAACTCATCTCGATGTATCGCGGCGGGCGTCACCTGCCCGTCTCGATCCTCGGGCTCGACATCTGCGGCGAGGACGTTCACGAGACTGGCCTCATCTGGGACCAGGGCGACGGCGACCGCCGCGCCTGGCCGATCCCCGGCAGCCTGATCGCGCTGACCGGCACGACCCCGCCGCGCGGCGAGCTTCTGATGAGCGTCTACGACCTCGACGGCACCCCGATGACCTCGGACCCGCGCCACGCCCTGCAACGGCAGGTCGATGCGATGGCGGCCGAAGGGCTGTTCCCCACCGCCGCCTTCGAGCTCGAGTTCTTCCTGCTCGAAAACGAGCGCGACGCGAACGGGCGCATGGTTCCGGCGCGCGACGTGCTGGACGGGCGGCGCAACCGCAAGACCGACGTCTATTCCGTCGACCAGTTGCACGGGATGTTGCCGCTCTTCACCGACATCTACGCAGGTGCCGCCGCCGCCGGGATCAGGGCCGAGACGCTGATCTCGGAATTCGCGCCCGGCCAATACGAACTGACGCTGCATTACCGCACCGACGTGATGCAGGCAGCCGATGACCTCATGCGGCTCAAGCGCCTGGTGCGGATGCACGCGCGCCAGCACGGCGTCACGGCCTGCTTCATGGCCAAGCCGAACGAGGATTATGCCGGATCGGGCATGCACTTCCATGTCTCGCTGCGCGATGCCGAAGGGCGCAACGTGTTCGTCGAGGAAACCGAAGGCGTCTGGAACGACACGATCCGCCACGCGATCGGCGGATTGCGCGCGACGATGGGCGAGGCGATGCTCGTCTGGGCACCCCACGCCAACTCCTGGCGGCGCTTTGCCGCACAAAGCTATGCGCCGGTCTCGCCGACCTGGGGCGTCAACAACCGCTCGGTCGCGCTGCGGATCCCGGCGGGTGACATAGCCGCACGGCGGATCGAACATCGCCCGGCGGGGGTGGACGCTAACCCCTACCTCGTCGCCGCGACCGTGCTCGCAGGCATCCGCAAGGGCCTTGCCGAGCACATCGACCCCGGCCCCGAAACCATAGGCAACGGCTATGCCGATGCGCCCGACGCGCCGCCGATCCCGGTCGACTGGCGCTCGGCGATCGAGGCGGCCAGGGGTTCGACCTTCCTAAGGGACGCGCTCGGCGCGGACATGCACCGCACCTTCGCGGCGATCAAGGCCGCCGAATACGCGCGCGTCGCCCGCACGGTCTCTGAAGTGGATTTCGACCTCTACCTCCACACCGTCTGACGCCCCGGGCTTCGCTTCGGCACAAATACCCCGCGGGGGTGCGGGGGTGTGAAACCCCCGCTGCCTGCGCTGGGCCAGGTGCCGCATCGCCCGTCAGATCAGGCCGTTGTCACGTGCGATCATGGCGGCATGGGTCCGGTTTCGTGCCCGAAGCTTCCGGCTCAGCGTCTTGACGTGCAGCTTGACCGTCACCTCCTGCAGGTCGTGGTCGCGCGCGATCTCCTTGTTCGACCGCCCTGCCGCAAGGCCCTGCAACACCTCCATCTCGCGCCGGGTCAGACCGAACGCACCCTGTCCCGGCTCCTGACCCGCAGGAAGGGCGCCGAACGGCAGGAAGATCCCACCCTGAACCATCAGCCGCATGGCCGACACCATGGCCCCGGTGCCCAGCGTCTTGGGAACGAAGCCCGTCGCTCCGGCGCGGATCATGGCCTGCGCCGTGTCGAGCGAGGCGGTGCCGGACAGCACAGCGACCGGCTTGTCCCGGTTCGCCCGCCGCGCCGCCTGCACACCGTCCGCGCCGTCCATGCCCGGCATGTTGTAGTCGAGAAGGACGAGGTCAAACGGCCCGGACGCCGTGATCGTGGCCAGCGCCTCGGGCAGGCTGGACGCACCGCACACCTCGTCGAAGCCCTCGGTCAGCAGAAAGGCCGCCAGCGTCTCGCGAACGAGGTCGTGATCATCGGCGATGAGCAGTCTCATG
>JANPJD010000135.1:0-13689 GCA_031425325.1 Rhodobacterales bacterium
TTCCGGTCTGGAATTTCGGCTTTCCCGCGATCCTCAAGGGCTATTTCGACCGCGTGTTCCTGCCCGGCGTCAGCTTCCGGCTCGAGGACGGCTTCGTGAAGCCGAACCTCACCCACATCCGCAAGCTGGCTGCCGTCACCACCTATGGCGGCACGCGGATGCGCGCGCTTATGGCGGGCGATCCGCCGCGCCATGTGGTTAAGCGGGCGATCTGGCATGTCTGCCGCCCCGAGCGGATGCGCTATCTCGCGCTCTACGACATGAACCGGGCCGAGGCGCGGCACCGCAAGGCCTTCCTCGACCGGGTAGGTCGCGAGATGGGGCGGCTTTGATGCGCGCACTGGTGGTCTATTGTCATCCGACCGAAGGCAGCTTCACCTCGGCCGTGCGCGACGTGGCGCTTGAACGGCTGTCGAAGGCCGGGGCCGAGATCCGGGTGAGCGATCTCTACGCGCGCGGCTTTGCGCCCGCGCTGACGGCGGGGGAACTGGCAGGCTATCTCGACTGTCCGCAGAACCAGGCGCCTGTCGCGGCCGATGTCGAGGACGTTCGCTGGTGCGACACGCTGATCTTCGTCTACCCGACCTGGTGGTACGGGTTGCCTGCGATGCTGAAGGGCTGGCTCGACCGGGTACTTCTGCCGGATGTTGCGTTCCTGATGCCCGACGGCGTGAACCGCACGATCCGGCCGGGCCTTGGCCACATCACGCGGCTTGGCATCTTCACGACCTGCGGCGCAAGCCGGTGGCTGACGGCGCTGGTGGGCGCGCCGGGGCGGCGGACGCTGACGATGGGCGTGGGGCTTCTCTGTGCGCGGGGCAAGCGCAAGGTCTTCGCCGCGCATTACCTGATGGACAGCTCGACCCCCGAGAGCAGGGCGCGGCACCTGCGCCGCGTCGGCGCGAAAATGGACCGCCTGATCGGGGCGCGGTCATGAGCGCCCGGGACTGGGCCTCGCTCCGCGCGCCTGCGTTCGCGACGCTCGATCCGCTGCGGACCATCGCGGTGCTGCCGACGGCCGCGATCGAGCAGCACGGCCCGCACCTGCCCGTCGGGACCGACACGCTGATCGCCGAGGGGATGGTGGCCCTGCTAAGGGCGGATTGCCCCGGCGACCTCGACCTTCTGATCCTGCCGGTGCAGGCGGTGGGCAAGTCGAACGAGCACCTCTGGGCGGCGGGGACGCTGACGCTGGGGGCCGCGACCGCGCTTGGGGCCTGGACCGAGATCGGGCTGTCGGTGGCGCGGGCGGGGGTCCGCAAGATCGTCATCGTCAACAGCCATGGCGGCAACCTCGACCTCGTGTCGATCCTGACGCGCGAGTTGCGGGTTCGGGCCGGGATGCTGGCGGTCAAGTGCCAGTGGTCGGGGTTCGGCGCGCCCGAGGGGCTTTACTCGGACCGCGAGCGGGCTTTCGGCATCCATGGCGGCGATGTGGAGACGTCGCTCATGCTCGCGTTCCGGCCCGAGACGGTGGATATGAGAGCCGCGCGCGACTTCCGGTCCACCGCCGAAGGGGCCGTGATCCCGCCCGTCGGGCCGGTCAGCTACGGCTGGATCTCGTCAGACCTCAACCCGGCGGGCGCTGTGGGCGACGCCCATCTCGGAACGGCCGAAAAGGGCCACGCCACGGCGGCGCATCAGGTGGCAGGGATGATCGCGCTACTGCGCGCGGTGGCCGCCCACCCGATGGACGGATTCGCGCCGGTCGCTCCCTGATCGACGAAAGTCCAGTGGACAGACGCAGGTCCGCTTGTCCCTATGGGGGTGGAACCATCCGGTTGCCATCCTGGGGAGGAACACGATGCTCGACACGACAGCCGCCGCCGCGGTTCAGGACGTCCTCGACGGCCTCAACGATGCGCTTGCCCGGTCGGACGCCGCCGGCGTGGCCGCCCTGTTCGAGCCCGAGGGCTACTGGCGCGACCTCGTCGCGCTGACGTGGAACATCAAGACGATGGAAGGGCGCAGCCAGATCGAGGCGATGCTCGGCACGCAGATGGCCGCGACCCACCCGCGCGGTTTTGTAATCACACCGGGCGAGGTGGCCGAGGATGCGGGCGGTTTCCACCAGGCCTGGATCGACTTCGAGACCGAGACCGGGCGCGGGCACGGCCATATCCGTATCCGCGACGGCCTGATCTGGACGCTTCTGACCACGCTGAAGGAGTTGAAGGGCTTCGAAGAGCCGAAGGGCCCGTCGCGCCCGATGGGTGTCGCGCATACGCTGGAACGCGGCCGGCGAAGCTGGGCCGAGGAGCGGGCGGCCGAGACCGCAGCACTCGGCTACGAGACGCAGCCCGAGGTTGTCATCATCGGCGGCGGACAGGGCGGCATCGCGCTTGGCGCGCGGCTGCGCCAGCTAGGCGTGCCGACGATCATCATCGAGAAGAACGCCCGCGCGGGCGACAGCTGGCGCAACCGCTACAAGTCGCTCTGCCTGCACGACCCGGTCTGGTACGACCACTTGCCCTATCTGCCCTTCCCGCCGAACTGGCCGGTCTTTGCGCCCAAGGACAAGCTGGGCGACTGGCTCGAGATGTACACGCGGGTGATGGAGCTGACCTACTGGAGTTCGACCGAGGCGAAGTCGGCGCGCTACGACGAGGCGACCGGGACATGGGAGGTGCGCGTCAGCCGCGAGGGCAAGGATGTCGTGCTGCGCCCGAGGCAGCTTGTCCTTGCGACCGGCATGTCCGCAAAGGCCAACTGGCCGACCTTCCCCGGGCAGGACGTCTTCAAGGGCGAGCAGCAGCATTCGAGCACGCATCCCGGCCCGGACGCCTATGTCGGAAAGAAGGTCGTCGTCATCGGCTCGAACAATTCGAGCCATGACATCTGTGCGGCCCTTTGGGAGGCGGGGGTGGACGTCACGATGGTGCAGCGTTCGAGCACCCACATCGTGCGCTCGGAACCCTTGATGAAACATGGTCTGGGCGCGCTCTATTCCGAAGAGGCGGTCGCGGCGGGGGTCACGACGGACAAGGCCGATCTCATCTTCGCCTCGATCCCCTACGCGATCTTGCCGGCGTTCCAGAAGCCCATCTATGACACGATCAAGGCCGAGGATGCCGACTTCTACGCCGCGCTCGAAAAGGCGGGCTTCATGCTCGACTGGGGGGTGGACGGGACGGGCCTATTCATGAAGTACCTCCGGCGCGGGTCGGGCTATTACATCGACGTCGGGGCCTCGCAGTTGATCATCGACGGCAAGATCAAGCTGAAGGCGGGCTCGGATGTCAGCCACCTGACAGAGACCTCGGTGGTGCTGAAGGACGGCACCGAACTGCCCGCCGACCTGGTGATCTACGCCACCGGCTACGGCTCGATGAACGGTTGGGCTGCCGACCTCATCAGCCAGGAGGTCGCGGACAAGGTGGGCAAGTGCTGGGGGCTGGGGTCCGACACCCCCAAGGACCCCGGGCCCTGGGAGGGCGAACAGCGCAACATGTGGAAGCCGACGGCGCAGCCGGGGTTGTGGTTCCACGGCGGCAACCTGCACCAGTCACGCCACTACTCGCAGTTCCTGGCGCTTCAACTGAAGGCGCGGCAGGTGGGCCTGCCGACGCCCGTCTGGGGCATGGGCAAGGTGCATCACCTGCGCTGACGCGCGAAGCGGAGAGGGCCATGCCCTCTCCGTCACCCCCTGCCCCGGGCTATCTCGGCAGGGCCGGGATCGGGATGGGTCCGAAGCTGTCCATCGTCCACGCATAGGCAAGCCTGTCGCCGCGGAAGTTCCCGATGCGCGCGTTGCCGATGTCGACGATCTCGACCAGAAGCACGGTCAGCAGGATGTTCATTACCGTGGCAAGCCACCGGTGATGCTTGCCCACAAGCCCGAACTGATAGCCGAGCGCCGCCATGCCGATCACGTTCAGCGCAAGCAGCAGCCACAAAAGCTGCGGCGGCGCGGTATAGGCAAGCGCGAAGCGCACCGCCGTCGCCATATCGAAGGTGGCGTTGAGCGCCGACATCAGGGCAGTCGATTGCAGGTCGGGGCGGGCTTGCACAAGCGCTGTCATGTGCCCCCAGATCTCGGTCTGAAGCGCCGAGGTGCGGGCGATGCTTTCCGCGATGACCGGCGAGCCACGGTCGGCCGCGATGAAGTCGAGGCGCGCTTGCGTATAGTCCTGCAACAGCAGGGCAATGGCCGCCCCCCTCGGGTCGGGGATGGCGCTGGCCTGCAGCCATGCCGTGCTGATCGCATTGGCCTCTTGCAGCGATGTCATGCGGCGCTCGGCATTGCGGGTGGTGGCCATCGACAGGTTGAGCGCAAGGACGAAGGCCAGAAGCCCGAGAATGGCCCCGACGACCACATTGACGCCCTCGTCCTTCTTCTCGTTCTGGCTCAGGCGGCGTTGGCCGTACCAATAGCCGGCCTCGCGCGCCGCAAGCTGGATGACGAGCAGCAGCAGGCCAAGGGCAAGGATGCTGAAGGACGCGATCTCGCCGAGCAATTGCATGACACGGGGTCCTTTCATTCGGGGGATTGATCTGCCCGCACCGAGCACAAGCGAAGCGGGCCGTGATCATCGGACCGGACTGGTAGGCGAATGGAAAGGCCGAAACCCCGGCGCGTCGCCGGGGCCGCTGCGGTGTCACATCTCGGCCTCACCGGAACCGACGGACGACGACCGCACCAAGCGAAGCCAGGATCGCAGCAGCCCTCCGATCTGCCCAAAAATCAGGCGACGACGGCCTTCTCGGCACGGGGCGGCAAACGCTTCCCGCTGTCCGCATTAATCCGTGGTGCCACCGGCGCGGATATGAAACGAATATCGCGACCCCTTGAAGCCTTCGGTGCCCATGTCGATCCTCGCCGCCATCACCCACCTGACCCATTACCACTATGACCGCCCCGTGACGCTGGGCCCGCAGGTGATCCGCCTGCGGCCCGCCCCGCACAGCCGCACGCGGGTCGTCTCGCACGCCCTCAAGGTCCAGCCCGGCCCGCATTTCGTGAACCACCAGCAGGACCCCTACGGCAACTGGCTGGCGCGCTTCGTCTTTCCCGAACCGGTGCGAGAGTTCCGCATCGAGGTCGATCTCGTGGCCGACATGACGGTCTACAACCCCTTCGATTTCTTCGTCGAGGCGAGCGCCGAGGAGTTCCCGTTCGAGTATACCGACGACATCGCGCCCGACCTTGTGATCTACCGCACGCCCGAGCCTGCAGGGCCGCGCTTGGCCGCATTTCTGGCATCGGTGGACCGAAGCCCGCGCCGGACGGTCGATTTCGTGGTCGGGCTGAACGCGCTCGTCGCGCGCACCGTGGGCTATGTCATCCGCATGGAGCCGGGCGTCCAGACGCCCGAAGAGACGTTCCAGACGGGGCGCGGGTCGTGCCGCGATTCTAGCTGGCTTCTGGTACAGGCGCTGCGCCATCTGGGCTTCGCTGCGCGCTTCGTGTCGGGCTACCTGATCCAGTTGCGCCCCGACCTGAAGCCGCTCGACGGGCCTGCGGGGACCGAGGTCGACTTCACCGACCTGCACGCCTGGGCCGAGGTCTACCTGCCGGGCGCGGGATGGATCGGGCTCGATCCGACCAGCGGCCTTCTGACGGGCGAAAGCCACATCCCGCTTGCCGCGACCCCGCATTACCGCAACGCCGCCCCGATCGCGGGCATGGCGAGCTATGCCGAGGTGGATTTCGGCTTTGACATGCGGGTGACGCGCGTGGCCGAGCATCCGCGCATCACCAAGCCGTTCTCGGACGCGGCCTGGGCCGACCTCGACGCGCTGGGGCGCAAGGTGGACGCCTCGCTTGCGGCGGGCGACGTGCGGCTGACGATGGGGGGCGAGCCGACCTTCGTCTCGACCCTCGATTTCGAGGCGGGCGAGTGGAACACCGATGCGGTGGGCCCGACGAAGCGCGTCTTTGCCGACCAGTTGATCCGCCGCCTGCGCGACCGTTTCGCGCCCGGCGGCTTCCTGCATTACGGGCAGGGCAAGTGGTATCCGGGCGAGACGCTGCCGCGCTGGACGTTCTCGCTTTACTGGCGGCGCGACGGGGCGCCGATCTGGACCGACCCCGCGCTGGTGGCCGAAGAAGGTGCCGAGACGGGGGCGGATGCGGCCCGGGCCGAGGCGCTGCTGCGCGGGATCGCGACCGAGCTTGGCGTGCCGCCCGAGAATGTGATGCCCGCCTTCGAGGACCCTGCCGAGTGGATCGTCAAGGAGGGCAACCTGCCCGAGAACGTGACGCCCGAGAATTCGGCCCTGAAGGACCCGGAAGAGCGAAATCGCATCGCCCGCGTCTTCGGGCGCGGCCTGACCGAGCCGTCGGGCTTTGTGCTGCCGGTGCAGCGCTGGCAGGCCAAGGCCAGCAGCGGCTGGCTGTCCGAGGTGTGGTCGCTGCGGCGCGGGCATCTGTTCCTCGTGCCGGGCGACAGTCCGGTGGGCTACCGCCTGCCGCTGGGCGCGCTGCCGCATGTGCCGCCGGCAGCCTTCCCCTTCATCAACCCGCAGGACCCGTTCGACGCACGCGGCCCCCTGCCCCCCGCCCCCGAGGCCCCTGCCCCCGAGTCTTCTGCGGCCCGCCCGCAGGCGGTATCGAGCTTTACCGCTGCCGAGCCGGGGCAGACGCGCAACGAGCAAAGTCTCGGCGACCTCGACGGCGTGGTGCGGACTGCCCTGTCGGTCGAGCCGCGCGACGGCAGGCTTTGCGTTTTCATGCCGCCCGTGGAGAAGGTCGAGGACTACCTCGAGCTGGTGGCCGCCGCCGAGAACGCGGCCCGCGCCCTCGGCCTGCCCGTCCATATCGAGGGCTACGCCCCGCCGCACGATCCGCGCCTGAACGTCATCCGGGTCGCCCCCGACCCCGGCGTGATCGAGGTGAACGTGCATCCCGCGCATGACTGGGCCGAGTGCGTGGCGATCACCGAAGCCGTCTATGCCGAGGCGCGCGAGGTGAGGCTCGGTGCGGACAAGTTCATGATCGACGGCAAGCACACCGGCACCGGCGGCGGCAACCATGTCGTCGTGGGCGGGGCGACGCCGGCCGACAGCCCCTTCCTGCGCCGCCCCGACCTCTTGCGCTCGCTCATCCTCTACTGGCTGCGGCATCCGTCGCTGAGCTACCTGTTCTCGGGCCTTTTCATCGGCCCCACCAGCCAGGCGCCCCGCATCGACGAGGCGCGCCACGATGCGCTCTACGAGCTCGAGATGGCGCTGGCGCAGATCCCCACCCCCGGCAATGGCCCCGAGCCGCGCCCCTGGCTGGTCGACCGCCTGCTGCGGAACCTGCTGGTTGACGTGACCGGCAACACCCACCGCGCCGAGATCTGCATCGACAAGCTCTATTCGCCCGACGGCCCGACCGGCCGCCTTGGCCTGGTGGAGTTTCGCGGCTTCGAGATGCCGCCAAACCCGCGCATGAGCCTTGCCCAGCAGCTTCTGATCCGCGCCATCATCGCCCGGCTCTGGCATGCGCCCGAGACCGGCACCCTGCCCCGCTGGGGCACGACGCTGCACGACCGCTTCATGCTGCCTGCCTTCGTCTGGCAGGATTTTGAGGGCGTGCTGCGCGACCTGAAGGACCACGGCTTCGCGATGGACCCCGACTGGTTCAGGGCGCAGGCCGAGTTCCGTTTTCCGTTCTGCGGCGAGGTCACCTACGAGGGTGTCACGCTGGAACTTCGCCAGGCGCTCGAGCCCTGGCACGTCCTGGGCGAGACAGGCGCGATCGGCGGTACGGTGCGCTACACGGACAGTTCGGTAGAACGCCTTCAGGTACGCCTGACGGGGGCGGACCCTGGGCGCTACGCCGTCACCTGCAACCGCCGCCGCGTTCCATTGACCACGACCGGGGCGAATGGCGAGGCTGTCGCGGGCGTGCGGTTCAAGGCCTGGCAACCTGCGCTGTCGCTGCATCCGGTGCTGCCGGTGAACGCGCCGCTGACCTTCGACATCTTCGACACCTGGACGGGCCGCGCGCTTGGCGGCTGCACCTATCATGTGGCACATCCGGGCGGGCGCAGCTACGACACCTTCCCCGTGAACGGCAACGAGGCCGAGGCCCGCCGCCTTGCCCGGTTCGAGGCGCATGGCCACCATCCCGGCCGCTACGAGCCGCCGTCCGAAAGCCCGCACCCGGAGTTTCCGCTGACGCTCGACCTGCGGCGCGCGCCGGGGCTGTAGGGTGCCGGCGTCCGCCCTTCCCCGGCCGGGCGGCCTTGTCGCGGGGTATTGCCCGGTGCCGGGCATCCCCGACGAGATGCTCGACGCGCAAGGCAGGCTGCGGCCCTGCTGGGCGCCGCTGATCGACCACATAGAGGGCCTCGGGCCGCGTGGCTTTCCGGCGGCCATCGCGCGCGGCGAGCAGTATCTGCGCGAGGCGGGCGTTTTCTTCCGCACGTTCGGGACCACGCCCGACACCGCCCGCGACTGGCCGTTCAGCGCCGTCCCCATCGTGCTGCCCCAACGCGACTGGGCCGGGATCGCCGCTGGCCTGATCGAGCGCGCCGACCTGCTCGAGGCGGTCATCGCCGACCTCTATGGTCCTGCGCGCCTTGTCTCGGACGGGCTTTTGCCCGCCGCCCTCGTCGCCGAGAACCCCGAATGGCTGCGCCCGATGGTCGGCGTCGCCCCGCGCGGCGGGCATTATCTGCATTTCGTGGCCTTCGAGATCGGGCGCGGACCCGACGGGCGCTGGTGGGTGCTGGGCGACCGCACGCAGTCCCCCTCGGGCGCGGGCTTCGCGCTGGAAAACCGGGTCGCGGCGACGCGGGTCTTTGCCGAGATCTACGGCCAGGCCAATGTCCGGCGGCTTGCGGGTTTCTTCCGGGCCTTCCGCGACGCGCTGAACGGGCTGCAAGGCGAGGCTGCGGCAAGGTCCGGCGCGCGGGCAGGCATCCTCAGCGCCGGTCCGATGACGGACACCTATTACGAGCAGGCCTATATCGCGCGCTACCTTGGCCTGCCGCTTCTGGAGGGCGGCGATCTGTCGGTCGAGGACGGGGCCGTGATGATCCGCACCGTTTCGGGGCCGGTGCCGGTCGAGGTGCTCTGGCGGCGGATGGACGCGCACTGGGCCGACCCGCTCGAGCTTGACGAGGCAAGCCGGATCGGCACGCCGGGCCTCATGTCGGCGCTGCGCGCAGGCGGCGTCACGCTGGTGAACGCGCTCGGCGCAGGCGTGGTCGAGGCGCAGGCGATGCTGGCCTTCCTGCCCGGCATCGCCCAGGCGCTGAACGGACGGCCCCTGCGCCTGCCCAACATCGCGACCTGGTGGTGCGGCCAGACGCCCGAGCGCGACCATGTGCGCGCCCATGCCCGGTCGATGTCGATCAGCCCTGCCCTGTCGCCGCGCCTTCCGTTCGAGACCGACGACACGGGTCTGGCCGAGCGGCTGCGCGGCAGCGACGCCGACCTCGACGCCTGGATCGTGCAGTCGGGTGCGGCCCTTGTCGGACAAGAGGTGGTGCGCCTCTCGACCACACCAGCCTGGCAGGACGGCATGCTGGCGGCGCGTCCGATGTCGATCCGCGTCTTCCTCGCCCGCACCCCGCAGGGCTGGCAAGTGATGCCGGGCGGCTTCGCGCGGATCGGGCGCAGCGCGGACACGACCGCCCTGTCGCTGCGGCAGGGAAGTGCGGTGGCGGATGTCTGGATCGTGGCCGACAGACCCGTCGGCGACGAGACGATGCTGCCCGCAGCCCCAGTCACGAGGGCGCGCGCGGGCACAGGCGAGCTGCCGTCGCGCGCCGCCGACAACCTGTTCTGGCTGGGCCGCTATGTCGAGCGGACCGAGGGCCTGCTGCGCCTGTCGCGCGCGCTGAACGCGCGGATCGCCGATGGCGGCGACGCGGCCTTGCGCGCCAAGCTTGCCGATCTGCTTGTCTCGTTCGGGGCCGCCCCGTCCGAGCCTCTGCCGCAGGCGATCCCCGCCGCCCTGCAGGCGGGCGTCGGTGCGGCAAGCCGCATCCGCGACCGCTTCTCCGTCGATGGCTGGACCGCCCTGACCGACCTTGAGAAATCCGTCAGCCGGATGGCGGCCAAGGTCACCGCCGGCACCGATGCGGCCTTGGGCGCAGGCATCCTGCTGCGGAAGGTCGCGGGCTTTTCGGGGCTTGTGCAGGACAACATGTACCGCGCGACCGGGTGGCGGTTTCTGGTGCTGGGGCGCGCGCTGGAACGCGCGGCCACGATGGCCGCCCTGCTGGCGCGGCTGACCGATCCCGCGGCGCCCACCGGCGCGCTCGACGCAGCACTCGAAATCGGCGACTCGACAATGATCCACCGCCAGCGTTTTGCGGTGATGGCAAGCCGCGAGAGCGTGGTCGACCTTCTGGCCTTCGACCCCGACAACCCGCGCGCGATCCGCTTCCAGCTTGACGCAATGGCGGCGCAGGTCGCGCGGCTGCCGCAGCCGCACCAGGCACAGGCCCCGTTTGCCGAGGCGCTGGCCGCAACGAGCGCGCGGCTGCAGGCCCACAGCCCGGCCTCGCTGGACCCGGTCGCCCTGCGCGCCTTGCGCGCGGACGTGCTTGGCCTGTCGGACCTGATGTCCGACGCCTACCTGCGGTAGCGCCATGATCTACGACATCGCCCTTCGCATCCGCCACCGCTATGCCACCCCCGCGAGCCTCGGGCGACACCTCGTGCGACTGATGCCCACAGACCGCCCCGGAGCGCAGCGCGTCTTAAACGGCCAGCTCGACATCTCGCCGGCGCCCGACGAGCGGACCGAGCGGGTCGACATCTTCGGCAACGCGACAACCGATTTCGCCTATCGCGGCACGCTGCGCGCCATAGCTCTCGACCTGCACGTCCGGGTCGAACGGCTGGCCCCGCAGGCCCCGCGCGGGGCATCGCTATCGCTTTGCGACATGCCGCAGGCGTTGGCCGGGATCGCGTCGCTCGCCCCCGACGCGCCGGTGCATTTCATGGCCCCCTCGCCCTTCGTGCCGCGCGATGCGACGATGGCAGCCTATGCCCGCGCGCGGGTCGCCCCCCACATGACCGCGCGGGCCGCGGTCCTTGCGGTTGGCGGCGCGCTCCACGCGGACATGCGCTACGACCCCGAGGCGACCGAGGTCGACACGCCTGCATCCGAGGCTTTCGCCGCCCGGCATGGCGTCTGCCAGGACTTCAGCCACATCCTGATCGGCTGCCTGCGCGGCATCGGCATCCCGGCGGGCTACGTCTCGGGCTTCCTGCGGACGAACCCTCCGCCCGGACGCCCGCGCCTTGAAGGCGCCGACGCGATGCACGCCTGGGTGCGCGCCTGGTGCGGGCCGGAGGCGGGGTGGATGGAGTTCGATCCCACCAACGACGTCGAGGCGGGCGAGGATCATGTGACCGTCGCGCGCGGCCGCGACTATGGCGACGTTTCGCCCGTGCGTGGCGTGATGCGTGGCGCGGGCCGCCAGTCGAGCGAACACGCCGTCGACGTCGTGCCGCTCGGCGCGTGACAGGGACAGAAATCCGTGATCGGATCGCCGACATGACGCGGGCCCGCCTTCCCTACCTTCTCGTCGCGGCCATCGTGCTGGCCGCCGCCGCATGGCTTCTCTGGGTCGGTCGCGTGCCCTACTGCGAATGCGGCTATGTGAAGCTCTGGCACGGCGAGACGATGAGCTCCGAGAACTCGCAGCACATCGCCGACTGGTACACGCCCTCGCACCTGCTGCACGGCATCCTGTTCTACGGGTTTCTCTGGCTCGTCGCCCGCCGCATCCCCATCGGCTGGCGGCTGGTGATCGCAACCGTAGTTGAGGCCGCGTGGGAGATCCTCGAGAACTCGGACGCGATAATCGAGCGCTACCGGGCGGTCACGATCTCGCTCGATTACTACGGCGACTCGGTACTGAACTCGGTCGCGGACATGCTCGCGATGATCCTGGGCTTCTGGCTTGCGCGCGTCCTGCCGGTTTGGGCCAGCGTCGCGCTGGTCATCGGGTTCGAGGCGCTGACGATCTGGCTGATCCGCGACGGGCTGGCGCTCAACGTGCTGATGCTCGTCTGGCCGCTCGAGGCGGTGCGGGTCTGGCAGGCGGGCGGCTAGCGCCGCACCGTCCCGTCGCCGGTTACGAGGTACTTGAAGCTGGTCAGCTGTTCCGCCCCGACAGGTCCGCGCGCGTGCAGCTTGCCCGTCGCGATGCCGATCTCGGCCCCCATCCCGAACTCGCCCCCATCTGCAAACTGGGTCGAGGCGTTGTGCAGCAGGATTGCACTGTCCAGCCGCTCGAAGAAGCGCGCGGCCACGGCGGCATCCTCGGTCAGCACGGCCTCGGTGTGCTGGCTGCCATAGCGCCGGATATGGGCGATCGCGCCGTCGACGCCGTCGACGACCCGGGCCGCGATGATCATGTCCAGAAACTCGTGCCCAAAGTCGTCCGGCCCGGCGGGTACCGTGCGTGGCACGGCCAGAAGCGGGCCCTCGGTCCGCACCTCGACCCCGGCGGCAACCAGATCCTCGATCAGAACGGTGCCGTGCCGCTCAAGGAAAGCCCGGTCGATCAGCAGGCACTCGGCCGCCCCGCAGATGCCGGTCTGGCGGGTCTTGGCGTTCAGCACCACGCGCCGCGCCTTCTCAAGGTCGGCCGCCCCGTCAGCATAGACATGGCAGATGCCCTCGAGATGGGCAAAGACCGGCACCCGCGCTTCCCGCTGCACAAGGCCCACGAGGCCCTTGCCGCCGCGTGGCACGATCACGTCGATATGCTCCACCATCCGCAGCATGTCGGTCACCGCCGCCCGGTCGCGCGTCGGCACAAGCTGGATCGCGGCCTCGGGCAGGCCAGCCGCGCGCAAACCTTCGACCATGCAGGCGTGAATCGCGGTCGAGGAGTGGAACCCTTCGGACCCGCCGCGCAGGATCACCGCATTGCCGGACTTCAGGCACAGCGCACCCGCATCCGCCGTGACGTTCGGACGGCTTTCGTAGATCACGCCGATCACGCCAAGCGGCGTCCGCACCCGGCGGATGTGCAGCCCCGAGGGCATGTCCCACTCGGCGATCACAGCGCCCACCGGATCGGGCTGCGCCGCGACCGTCCGCAACCCCTCGATGATGCCCCGGACGCGCCCCTCGTCCAGCCGCAGGCGGTCGGTCAGCGCGCCGCTCAGGCCCATCTCGGCCGCCCGCTCCATGTCCTTCGCGTTGGCGGCAAGGATCGCACCGCTCTGGGCGAGCACTGCATCGGCAGCTGCCTCTAGCGCCGCCGCCTTGACGGACCCGGGCGCAAAGGCAAGCTCCGCCGCCGCAGCCCGCGCCGCGCGCCCTATCCCGTCCATCACGTCCGACACCGTCCCGCCGTCCATCGCCGCCTCCGCTCGAATCACAGCCCCCTGGATTCACTTTGGCACAAATCTCCCACCGTGGGTCCGGGGGGGTGACCGCGCCATCCAAAAGCACTCAGACCACCATGTCATCCCGATGCACCAGCGCCGCCCGACCCGGATAGCCGAGGATCGCCTCGATCTCGCCCGTGCGGTGCCCGGCGATAGCGCGCGCCTCAGCGGCAGTGTAGCGCACAAGGCCCTTGCCCAGCGCCTCGCCGCCCGGCCCGGTGATGGCGACCGGCTCGCCGCGCCCGAAGGTGCCGCTGACGCCCCCGACCCCGGCGGGCAGCAGCGACTTGCCGGCGCGCAGGGCGGCCACGGCGCCTGCGTCCACCTTGAGCTCGCCCTTTGGTTTCATCGCGTTGATCCAGCGCTTGCGCGCGGCCTGCGGATCGCCATGCG
>JANPJD010000136.1:0-16145 GCA_031425325.1 Rhodobacterales bacterium
GGCCGTTCAGCCCGAAAAGCGACGACAACTCGGCCGCCTGCGCCAGTGCAACCAGCCCCAGAACCGGCAGCACGATCTGCCCCAGCGAAAGCGGCAAGGCCCAGATGCGCCGCCAGCGGTCCGAGGCGCCCCGATCGACCCAGCGTTCGAGCAGCCGCGTGGTGGCCGGGCCGCGCAACACGAGGGCAAGGGCCAGCACCACGAGCCCGATGATCAAGGGCAGGTTGCCGCGGAGGGTGATCTGGGACGACGGCAACTGCCATTCGATCTCCGTCTCGCGCCACAGGATCGTGCCCGCATCCCGCAAAACCAGAAGGGCGGCGGGCCAGTGGGCAGGATTGAGGGGCGAGGGCGACAACCGTAGCAGCGCGTCGGCCTGTCGCTCGCGCTGGATGCGGTCGACCTCGCTGATCAGCCCCTCGGCCCGCCGCCACGCTTCGTCGGCGGCGATGCGCGGGGCTTCGAGGCGGGCCAACTGGTCGCCCAGGGCCGTGCGCCGCCCAGCGATCTCGGGGGCTTCGACAGCGCCTTCGGCAGGCGGGGCGCCGAGCGCGTCGATTTGGGCGCGAAGGGTCGCGATGCGCGCCTGGTTTACGCTCTGCGCCTCCTGGAAGGTGGTGCGCCATCCGACGAGGAAGCCGCGCATCCGGTCGAGCGCCTCGTCGGTCGCGGCGGGGTCTTCGGTCAGCGCCTCGGCCCGCATGGCGGTCCGCTCCCAGGCAGCGTAGTCCGGCGCGGTCGTGTGGGTCTCGAGCGTCACCGCGTCGGAGGCTGCGGCCCGGGCGGCCGCCGCGGGCGCATCCGCCGGTGCCACCGCCGCTTGGGGGGCCTCTACCGCCGGGGGGGCTTCGGTGACCTGGGCACGTGCCGGCGGCGGTCCTCCAAGGACTGCCAGCAGGCACGCCGCCAGCAGGCCGCTCCCGAGCGTCCGCAACGGGATCATGAGTCCTCGAACACCGCCGGAAGCGGATGCGGCTGGCTGTCGAGCCAATCGGGCACCGGCAGACCCTTTTCCTTCAGGAAGGCCGGGTTGTAGAGCTTGGACTGATACCGGCTGCCGTAGTCGCACAGGATCGTCACGATTGTCTGCCCCGGCCCCATGTCACGCGCCATGCGGATCGCACCAGCAATATTGATGCCCGTCGAGCCGCCCATGCAGAGCCCTTCGTCCTTGAGCAGGTCGAACACCAGCGGCAAGGCCTCGGCATCGGGTATGCGGTAGCTGTAGTCGGGCTTGAAGCCTTCGAGGTTCGCGGTGATCCGGCCCTGCCCAATGCCCTCGGTGATCGAGTTGCCGGGCGCCTCGAGGACGCCGGTCGTATAGAAGCTGTGGAGAGCCGCCCCCTCGGGGTCCGCAAGGCCGATCTTCACGCCCTTGGGTTGCAGCGCCTCGGCCATCCCCGCCAGCGTGCCGCCCGTTCCGACCGCGCAGACGAAGCCCGTCACGCGGCCCTCGGTCTGTTCCCAGACTTCGGGTCCGGTCGATTCGACATGCGCGCGCCGGTTGGCGATGTTGTCGAACTGGTTGGCCCAGATGGCACCGTTGGGCTCGGTCTCGGCAAGGCGCGCGGCAAGACGACCCGAGTAGCGCACATAGTTGTTGGGATTGCGGTAGGGGACGGCGGGAACCTGCACCAGTTGCGCGCCTGCAAGGCGCAGCATGTCCTTCTTTTCCTGGCTCTGGGTCTCGGGGATCACGATGACCGTGCGAAAGCCCATCGACGCACCGACGAGGGCAAGGCCGATCCCCGTATTGCCTGCCGTGCCCTCGACGATAGTCCCGCCCGGCCGCAGCGCGCCGCGCGCAACCGCGTCGCGGATGATCCAGAGTGCCGCTCGGTCCTTGACCGACTGGCCCGGATTCATGAACTCGCATTTGCCAAGGATCTCGCAGCCGGTCGCCTCGCTGGCGGCCTTGAGCCGCAGGAGGGGCGTATTGCCGATGGTGGCGGCAAGGTCGCTGAAGGTACGCATCGGGCCTGTCCTTTGTTTGCCCGACGGGTTTAGGCAAGTCGGCCCCGGAACTCAAGGCAAGGCCCGTGCCCCGACAGCACAGGCGAGCGCCGAACAGGCCGAAACGGCGGAGCCGGCCCCCGCACAAGCCGAAGCAGAGGGGGCCAGCCCCCGCACCCCCGGGGTACTTTTGCCGAACAGAAGCCATGGGAGGCAGACCGCCTGCGGCTTCTTTTCGGCACAAATACCCTCGCCGAAGGCGCCCGCCGCCGGACCGTGCGGGACCCTGCCGTCAGAGCGCGTGGCCGCGCCGCCCCGCGAGATCCGTAAAGAACTGCCAGGCGACGCGGCCCGAGCGCGCGCCGCGCGTGGCCTGCCACTCGATCGCTTCGGCGCGAAGAATATCGTCGGGGATAGCAAGCCCCGCCGCGTCGCAATAGCCGCGCACCATCGCGAGATACTCGTCCTGACTGCACGGATGAAACCCGAGCCAGAGGCCGAAGCGGTCGCTCAGCGAGACCTTCTCTTCGACGGCTTCTGAAGGGGTGATCGCGGTCGAGCGTTCGTTCTCGATCATGTCGCGGGGCATGAGGTGACGGCGGTTCGAAGTGGCGTAGAAGATCACGTTCTCGGGACGCCCCTCGATCCCGCCGTCGAGGACCGCTTTCAGCGCCTTGTAGTGCTGGTCGTCATGGCTGAAGGACAGGTCGTCGCAAAAGAGCACGACCTGAGCAGGCGCCGCACGCAGCACCTCGAGGAGGCGACCGACCGAGCCCAGGTCCTCGCGGCTGAGTTCGACAAGCTTGAGCGGTAGCCCGAGGCGAAGCGCTTCGGCGTGGACGGCCTTGACGAGGCTTGACTTGCCCATGCCGCGCGCACCCCACAGGAGGGCGTTGTTGGCCGGCAGCCCCCTTGCGAAGCGCAGCGTGTTGTCGAGCAGGATGTCGCGCACCCGGTCGATGCCCACGAGCAGGCTCAGGTCGACGCGCGCGACCTGCGGCACCGGCACCAGACGGTCGGGCCCCACATGCCAGACGAAGGCTGCGTCCACCGAAAGATCAGGTGCGGGCGGCGGCGGCGGGCTGAGACGCTCCACCGCCTCGGCGATCCGCCGCAATGCGTCGCCCACGTCCAAGGGAGTCATGCCTTGCCTTCGGTCTCGTCCGGATCGGGATCGACCCACAGCCCTTCGGCCCGCAGTTTGGCTTCGGTGTCGCGCTCGAACCGGGCGATCAGAAAGATCGAGATCTCGTAGAGCGGGTAGATCGCCGAAAAGAGGATGATCTGGGACATCGCATCGGGCGGTGTCACCACCGCCGAAACGATGAGGATCAGCACGACAGCGTACTTTCGCATCCCCCGCAGCCCGTCCGCCGAGAGGATACCCGCGCGTCCCAGAAGCGTAAGCAGGACCGGCAACTGGAAACACAGGCCGAAGGCCATCACGAAGCTCATGGTCAGCGACAGATACGCCTCCATCGAGCCCTGGAACATGACCCCGGCCGGCGTGTCCGACAGCGGCCCGGCAACCCCGTCGGTGGTGGCCAGCATGTTGTCCTGGAAGCCGAGGAAGAAGGCGAAGGCGAAGGGCAGGATGATGTAATAGGCAAAACCCGCGCCGATGAAGAACATCACCGGCGAGGCCACGAGAAAGGGCAGGAAGGCCGATTTCTCGGACCGGTAGAGGCCCGGCGCTACGAACCGCCAGAGTTGGTAGGCGATCACCGGGAAGGCGAGGATGAAGCCACCCCACATCGCGATGCGGATCGCGACGAAGAAACCCTCCTGCATCTTGACGAGGATGAGCTGGCATTCCTGGCCGCGTGCGGCAAGAACATCGCACATGGGGTGCGACAGGAAACCGAATATCGGCTTCCAGATCACATAGCCGATGACGAAGCACACCATGAAGGCGGCCATCGCATAGAGGATGCGGTTGCGAAGCTCGGCCAGATGCTCGACGAGCGGGGCCGAGCTGTCGTCGATCTGATCGGTGCTCACGTCTGTTCCGCCTTCGATTTCGTCGCGCGTTTCTTTTTCGGGGTGGCGGGTTTCGGTTCTGCGACCGTCGGGGCCGGAGCGGCCTCGGGCGCGGCGACCTTGGCCTTGCGGGCTTCGCGCTTGGCGGCCTGCGCCTCGGCCAGAGCGCGCGTTGCGGGTCCGGCGCTGGCGAGAGCAGCGGTCGCAGGTGCGGCGACGACGGGTTCCGGGGTGGCCGCGGATGGCGCCAGCGCCGGGCTGACGGGAACGGCGGCCGAGGCAGCGTCAGCGGGGGGCGGCACAGCAGGATCAGGCACTGCGGCCCGCGCGACGGCAGGCTTGGGTGCGGGCTTCATCGGGTCCCACTTCTCGAACTTCGCCGCGGCCTCCTTGACGGCATCGAGACCGAGGCTGCGTGACGAGGTCATCGACTTGAGGTCGCGCGCCGCATCCTTCATCCCGGCATCGTCTGCGGCGGATTCCATCGCGCGCTGGAAGTCGCGGGCCATCGACCGAGCCTTGGCGGTGAACCGGCCCATGGTGCGGAACATGTCGGGCAGGTCCTTCGGGCCGATGACGATCAGCGCCACCACCCCGATCACCATCAATTCGGTGAAACCGATGTCGAACATCGCCGGACCCCCGGTCAGTCGCGCCGCGTCAGACCTTTTCCTTCTCGGTCGGCGTCACGTCGCGCGGCGCTGTCGTGTCGATCTCGGCTGTCGTGGGTTCGCTGACGCCCTTCTTGAAGGCCGTGATGCCCTTGCCGACCTCGCCCATAAGCGAGCTGATCTTGCCGCGCCCGAACAGTACGAGGACGACGACGGCGACGATGAGAATCTGCCAGGGACCGATCTGCATGACGGAACTCCGATTGAATGACCCGGGCCGGATGTGACCCGCTTGAAGACCAGATGTAAGGACAACCGACAAAAGCGCAAAGCCGAAAGTCGGGCAGACCCCGCCTGAAACGGGCGATCGGGCAGGTTGCTGACAGTCTTGTGTCAGTTGACCGCTGCCATAGGGGGGTGCGGCCAGTCCCGGCCCATCCCTGATACGGAGCTTTCGATGACCCGCCTTCCCAGCCCCCTCGCCGCCCTGCCGTTCGCCGTCTGCCTCGCGCCGCCCGATGCCAAGGCGGGTGGCGGCGGCCCTGCCCAGATCGCCGAGATCGTGACCTTCCGCATCCTGCCCGGCACCGATCCCGCGCGGTTCTTGGCGGCGGCCAAGGCGACCGGCCCGATCGTCACGGCGCAGCCGGGCTTCCTGCGCCGCACTCTCAGCCAGGACGACAGCGGCCTCTGGACGGATCATGTCGAATGGGCGGACGCTGGCAGCGCCGAGGCGGCGGCCGAGGTGGTGATGCGCGAGCCGGCCTTCGGCGCCTTCGCCGAGATGATCGTGCCAGAGGGCATGTCGATGCGCCACGCGCAGATCCTTTGGCGCATGGACGATTGACGCCCCGCCCGGTGCGCCGCAGGGTCGACCCATGCGCCGCACCGACCGTCTGTTCGACCTGATCCAGCTTCTGCGCGACGGAAAGCTCCACCGCGCCTCGGACCTCGCGGCGGCGCTCGAAGTCTCGACGCGCACGATCTGGCGCGACATGGCGACGCTCGTCGCCTCGGGGCTGCCGGTCGAGGGCGAGCGGGGCGTGGGCTACATCCTGACCGCGCCGATCACGCTGCCCCCCGTCGCCCTGACCCGCGACGAGCTCGAGGCGTTGCGGCTGGGGGTGCAGCTTGTGGCCTCGGCGGCCGATCCGTCGCTGGCGCGCGCGGCGACCAGCCTGCGCGCCAAGATCGCCGCCGTGACGCCAGAGGCGCCGCGCGATTCCGGCAGCGATACCTTCGTCTTCGCCAGCGCCGAGGCGGCGCGCGCAGCCCCTCATCTGGGCCTTGTCCGACGTGCGCTGCGCGAGCACGAGCGCCTGTGGCTGCGTTACAGCGCGTTGTCAGGGCAGGTCAGCGAGCGGGTGGTGCGCCCCTTGCAACTCGAGTTCTGGGGACGGGTTTGGACGCTGACGGCCTGGTGCGAGACGCGCAACGATTTCAGGGTATTCCGGCTTGATCTTGTGCAGGCGCTTGAGCTTCGCGGCGGGCCGTTCCGTCCAGAAGCGGGAAAAACGGTCGAGGATTACCTCGCGCAACTGCCCGACGGCTAGGCGCGCGCCGGAAAGACGAAGCAGCGGTCGCGGCGGATCATCAGCCAGAGGTCCGTCTCGGGCCGGGGCAGGAAGACGCCCGGCACCGAGGCCGTCAGGCGCGAGCCGTCATAGTCCATGCGGAAATCGACCAGGCTTTCGCGCCCCATGAAACGCGCGCGCAGCACACGGCCCCGAGCGGCGGTGCCATCCTGCGAGGTAGGGTTCGGCCCGCGCCCGCCCCGGTCAAAGTCGATCTTCAGATGCTGCGGGCGGATCACGATCTCGACCCCTGCCCCGTCCGCATGGCCGGGTGTCAGAAAGGCACCGAAAGGCGTGTCGGTCAGCGCACCCCGCGATACACCCCGGATCACGTTGATATCGCTGAAGAAGGCCGCCGCCGCCCGGTCGGCGGGCGCATTATAGACGTTGTAGGGAGAGCCGATCTGCACGATCCGCCCGCCACGCATCAGCGCAATCTCGTCAGCCATCCGCATCGCCTCGTCGGGCTCGTGCGTGACCAGCAGGACCGCCGCGCCCTCGTCCTTGAGGACATCGAGCGTGGTGTCGCGGATGCCGTCGCGCAGGCGGTTGTCGAGGCCCGAAAAGGGCTCGTCCATCAGCATGACGCGCGGCCGGGGGGCCAGCGCCCGCGCCAGCGCCACGCGCTGCTGCTCGCCGCCCGACAGCTCGTGCGGATGCTTGCGGCCAAAGCCGGTCAGGTTTACCCGCTCGAGCAGTTCGGCCACGCGGCGGGCCTTCTCGTCGCGGGCGGCCCTCAAGCCAAAGGCGATGTTGGCCTCGACCGTCAGGTGTGGAAAGAGCGCGAAGTCCTGGAACATCAGGCCGACCGAGCGCGCCTCGGGCGGCAGAAAGCGGGTACGGTCGGACATGACCGCGCCGTCGATCGCGACCTCGCCCGTGTCCGGGCGTTCGACCCCCGCGATCATCCGCAAGGTGGTCGACTTGCCACAGCCCGACGGTCCAAGCAGGCAGGTCACGCGCCCTGCCTCGATCGTCAGCGACAGGTCGTCGACGACGGGGCTGCCGCCGAAGCTGCGCGTCAGGTGACGCACCTGCAATCGTGACGTGCCATCCGCCAAGGGCCGATCCTTTCCCGATCAATTCCATCGGGATTAGCAGGCTCGGCGGGGCCGGGCAAGTCAGCCGCCGTAGAAGAACTCTTCCCGCACGATCCGCCCACCGGCGACATGGTAGATCGCGACCTCCTCCATCTGCGTCCGGCCCATGTCCTTCATCGTGACATCCATGCGGAAGATCACGGCGAAGCGGTCGTCGCCATGCAGGAAGGGGCCCGTCACGCTGGCGTCATGCACCTCGGCATTGGCGTCCCACCAAGCGTGCTTGCCAAGGATGCCCTCGATCCCTTTCGTCTCGCGCCCCTGCCCCATGTCGGCGGCCTCGACCGAGATGGCGTCCGGGGCATAGAGGCGGTGTAGATTCTCGACCTCGCGGTGCTCACGGCACCCGGTGACGAGTTCGTTTGCGATCTCGGACAGTGTCATGGCGACTCCCTTCGTGTTCTTTTAATGTTCTCACCCTACACCCGGCAGAGGTTGCGACAAAGAAGAACCTCGCGCCCCCAACGCACCCATTTCCGAAACAGGGAATCGTTCTGCGCTCCGGGCCGTTGCGACAGGGCGCGGCTGCCCCTATACGCTGCAGGCATGACAAATCGCCCCGCCTTGCACCCCGAGATCGCGCGCCGCCGGACCTTTGCGATCATCTCGCACCCCGACGCTGGCAAGACGACGCTTACCGAGAAGTTTCTTCTCTTCGGCGGGGCGATCCAGATGGCCGGTCAGGTGCGCGCCAAGGGCGAGGCGCGGCGCACGCGGTCAGACTACATGAAACTGGAGCAGGAACGCGGCATCTCGGTCTCGGCCAGTGCGATGTCCTTCGACTTCGGGGCCTACCGTTTCAACCTGGTGGACACGCCCGGCCACAGCGACTTTTCCGAGGACACCTACCGGACGCTGACGGCGGTCGACGCCGCCGTGATGGTGATCGACGGGGCCAAGGGCGTGGAAAGCCAGACGCGCAAGCTGTTCGAGGTCTGCCGCCTGCGCGACCTGCCTATCCTGACTTTCTGCAACAAGATGGACCGCGAAAGCCGCGACACCTTCGAGATCATCGACGAAATCCAGGAGAATCTTGCCATCGACGTCTCGCCCGTATCCTGGCCCATCGGGGTCGGGCGCGAGTTCGTCGGCTGCTACGACATCCTGCACGACCGCCTGGAGTTGATGGACCGGGCTGACCGAAACCGGGTCGCCGAGTCGATCAAGATCCAAGGGCTGGACGATCCGAAACTGGCCGAACTCGTCGCGCCGGAATTGCTTGCGAAGCTGCGCGAAGAGCTTGAGATGGCGCGCGAATTGCTTCCGGCCTTCGACCGCGAGGCGTTCCTGAACGGCTCGCTCACGCCGATCTGGTTCGGCTCGGCGATCAACTCGTTCGGGGTCCGCGAGTTGATGGCGGGCATCGGCGAATACGGGCCCCCGCCGCAGGTCCAGCGCTCGGAAACCCGCGAGATTGCGCCCGAGGAAGAGGCTGTCACGGGCTTCGTCTTCAAGGTGCAGGCCAACATGGACCCCAAGCACCGCGACCGCGTGGCGTTCGTGCGCCTCGCCTCGGGGCATTTCATGCGCGGCATGAAGCTGACGCATCCCCGTTCGAAGAAGGTGATGGCGGTGACGAACCCCGTCCTCTTTCTCGCCGCCGACCGCGAGTTGGCGGAAGAAGCCTGGGCGGGCGACATCATGGGCATCCCGAACCACGGCCAGCTACGGATCGGCGACGCGCTGACCGAGGGCGAGTCCCTGCGTTTCACCGGCATCCCCAGCTTCGCGCCCGAATTGCTGCAAGGCGTGCGCGCGGGCGATCCGATGAAGGCCAAGCATCTGGAAAAAGCGCTGATGCAGTTCGCCGAGGAAGGCGCCGCCAAGGTCTTCAAGCCGATGATCGGCTCGGGGTTCATCGTGGGCGTCGTGGGGGCCCTTCAGTTCGACGTGCTGGCGAGCCGGATCGAGCAGGAATACCAGTTGCCAGTGCGCTTTGAAGGCTCTGCCTTCTCGTCGGCCCGCTGGGTCAGCGGCCCGAAGCCCGAGGTCGAGGCCTTCGTGAACGTCAACAAGGGCCATATCGCGGTCGACCACGACGGCGACACCGTATTCCTGACCCGCCTGCAATGGGACATTGACCGCGTTCAGCGCGACCATCCGGGCGTGCGGCTGACGGCGACGAAAGAGATGATGGTTTGATGCGGGCGGCAGCCCTGCGCTGCTGCCCGCATCGGTTCAGCCGCGCGCCATCCGGCGCGCCAGGCCCAGAAGGCCAAGCCCGCCTGCAAGCAGCAGGATCGGCGCGGGCAGCGGGACGGGCGCAGGCAGTTCCGAGACACCGACGGTGCGGTCGCTGAATTCGAAAGTTTCGAAGCCGCGCACCGCAACCCGGCTGACCGTCGCATCATCGTTGCGGAACGTCAGCGAGAACGCGTTCGACCGTCCGAGGAACCGCTGAAGCAACGCCTCGAACGGGACGTCGAAGCGAACGATGTCAAGGCCAAGCCCGCCATCGAATAGGCTGCCGCCGCCAACGAGGGCAGCTTGGTTGCCGGACAGGTTGAGCGCATCTTCGCCCGCGCCAAGGTCGGTCAGGCCGTCGACGATGCCGGTTCCGAACAGGGTAAGGCTGTCGTCGCCTTCCTCGAGGAAGATCGCAAGGCCCGAGCGCCCGATGATCGTGCCGCGGTTAACGATGGCCTGACGCGCGTTGTTATCGGCATCGACGTTGATCCCGATCAAGCCCTCGATCAGCGCATCAGTCCCGTTGTCGACGGTCGAGATGATCGAAAGATCTGCCTCGGGGTCAAAGTCGATCCCGTCCTCGCCGCCCTCGGTGGTGCGGATCGTACCAGTGTTGACCACCGAACCTGTGTCGATGTCGATTGCGTCGTTCTCGCTCGACTCGATCAGGTTCGAGTTGGTGATCGAGGTGCGGTCATCGGTCTGGATTGCGTCGTCAACGGCGGTGATGGTGCCGGTATTGACGATGATCGCATCATCCGTAGCCTCTATCCCCTCATCGGCAGCATCGAGCGAGCCATTGTTCGTCAGGTTCAGGCCTCTGGTCACCTGGATGCCTTCGTCCATCCCCATGATGGAAGCGCCCACGAGATTCGTGATCGTGGCGTTCGCCCCGGCGCGGATCGCATCGCTGCCGACCCCGACGATCTCGCCGGAATTGGTCACGGTCAGACCTGCATTTCCGTCGGCGTCGATCCCGCGATCGGCCCCTTTGATCGAGCCGGTTGTCGCGTTCGAAACCTGCGTTCCCGCACCACGGATGTCGATGCCTTCATCCTGTCCGTCCAGATTTCCGGCATTGGTCACGATGTTGGCGGCGCCATTCAGGCGAAGTGCATCATTGGCCGAGACGGTGACGCCTTCGAGAATATTGACGGTCACATTCGCAGCCGATGTCGTGAAGCCGTCTGGGTCATTGGCGGCACAGGTCACGGTGCCACCGTTCGCCGGGGCAGCAGGCAGGCACTGGGCAGATGCCAGCTGGGCAAGCCCGACACTCGCAAATGCGGTCGTTGCCAGTAAAACTGCAATCTTCATGGAAATCTCCCGTTCCTGTGTCCGGTGCGGGTAACAATGCGATGTGACAGCCATGTGAAAAGGTCCGCCCGATGACCCTTCAGAACCGTGTCCTGCCGGATGGCCGGATCGTCGCCGATCCGGCCCGGGGCTTGCTGATGGGGAACCGGGGCATCCTGCATGACGCGGAGAAGCGGTTGGGACCAGCGCGCTGGCGGCATCGCAACTGGGTCTGCTGCGAGTTGTCGTTCAAAGGCCGCAAGCGTGAACTGATGCGCGCAGGGCCATATTATACCGAGCTTTTCTTTCTTGACGAAGCGGTGGCGCTGGCTGCGGGCCATCGGCCGTGCGGCGAGTGTCGGCGCGCTGACCATCTTGCGTTCCGTGCAGCCTGGGGGCGGGCATTCGGGGCCGAGTTTGCGGCCCCCGAGATGGACCGGGCTCTGCATGCGGCGCGGGTGGTGCCAAGGCAGGCGCGCAATGCAACGCATGACGCGGCCTGCGAAACGCTGCCGGACGGGGTGTTCGTGCGCGTCGGTGGGCGAATGCTCTTGCTTCGGAATGACTTGGCCCTGCCCTTCACGCCGGGCGGCTACGGTCCGCCAGAGCGGCGTCTTGGCGGACAGGTCACTGTGCTGACACCTGCCCCCATCGTTGCGGCCCTCGCGGCGGGCTACCGGCCGAGGCTCCACGCCTCGGCCGGCTGATGCTCAGACGAGCGACGCGTCCATCGTGATCTCGGCTGCGGCAAGAAGCCGCGAGATCGGGCAGTTGGCCTTGGCCCCTTCGGCTGCCGCCATGAACGCCTCGGCCGACGCGCCGGGGATGGACGCGGTCACGTCGAGGTGGATCTTGGTCACTGTCGGCGCACCCTCGACGAACTCCATCGTCACGGTGGCGTTCGTGTCGATCGCCTGCGCTGTCATCCCTGCCTTGCCAAGCTCGCCCGACAGCGCCATCGAGAAGCACCCGGCATGGGCCGCGCCGATCAACTCCTCGGGGTTGGAGCCGCCCGCCCCCTCGAAGCGCTTGCGGAAATCGTAGGGAATGCCGCTGAGCGTCCCCGAGCCGGTCGAGACCGTGCCCGTCCCGCCCTTGAGGTCGCCCGCCCAATGGGCCTGCGCTGTGTTCGTGATCGCCATCACGCTCTCCTTTGAATTCAGCGCGCCTCGAGAAGCTCGGGCACGGACAGCAGGATGAACTCGTTCGACGCGGCCGCGTCAAGCGCGCGGCCCGACGAGAACGGCAGGTTGTTGTCGTTGGCTACGAGGATGTGGCTCTCGTCCGCCCGCATCACGTTCTCGATCGTGAAGAACGGGAAGGTGAATCGCCCGGCAAGGTCGCGCGCGGCAACCGTCTCGGCGCGCGACAGGCCCTCGGGATCGGCGATGTCCATCAGGTCGACATGCCCGATGCGGCGCACAAGGCCGCTCTCGTCGCGGGTCGCCGTGTCGATCAGCACCACGCGCTTCAGCTTCGCCGGCAGCGGGAAGCAGTCGGGTGCAGGCTCGCCCGCGCATTGGAGGCTTGGGTCCCCCTCGCCGTCGTCGCGCTCGATCACAAGTGCGCGCGTCTCGTCGATGAAGTTGAAATCGCCGATCGCGGTAGCGCCCTCGGCCAGGGCGAAGCGCATCGTCTCGCCCGTCCACGCACCGGCGGCCGGATCGAAGGCCATCGCGCGCAGGAAAGTCTCGGGCGTACCCGCCGCATCGAAGAGCGGCTTTTCCAGCATCGCCCAGAGGAGGCCGGTGCCCGGCTGAAGCGCCATGCCCTCGAACCCGCCCGAGCGCTGCACGGTGAAGTCGGTGCCGGGCTGTGCAGGCACGCGCACGCCAGGCGTGTCCGGTCCCTTGACGACCGCGCCGTCGATCTCGGTCGCGTGAATTGCGCGCACTCGGCCGTCAAGGCCCGCGCGGATCAACCAGGGGCCGAACTCGTCACCGATCCAGATCTCCTCGCCGACGAGCTGGAGGCTTTCGGGATCGAAGTCCCCGCCCGTGAGGTAGCGCTCTGCCGTCCCCTCGGTCACGATACGGAACGGGATGACCTTGTCGGGATCGCGCAGGAACACGGTCTCGGCCACCGCCACGGTTCCGGCGGCAAAGTCCGGCACCATCCGGTGGAAGAACAGCAGCGCGTCGCCGCTGTTGCCGCGCGCGCCGAAGCCGTTGTCGGTCAGCACGTAGATCGAGCCGTCGCCCGACCGCTCCATCGCGAAGCCCGACAGGCCTTGCAGCGGCTGCCCCTGGAACGGCAGCGAGATCCCGGTGGGCCGGCTTCCGTGCAGCGAAGCACCCGTGTCGCCGGGAATGGTCCCGGGCGTGTCCGCGCGGACGGCCGTCGTGAACTTGCCGCTGATGCGGGCATCGGCAGGGGCATCGGCCGGCGGCTCGATCAGCGTCAGCGCCGGGATGAGGGCATGGCCTGCGAGCGTGGCGGGGAACGTCTCCTCGGCTGCGGCGGGCAGGGCGGCGAGGGCGAGGCCCAGTATGGCGAAAGCGGCATGGGGATGTGTAGCGGTCATGGTCGTGCTCCTGTTCGCAGGCGAAGGCGGGCACTCTGCGGCGGGCAGAGCCGGCCGAAAGAACGTGCGACAAGAGGTTGACACGCACGCATCACAGCCCGAAGACCCCCATGCGACAGCCCGATGACGCGGCCATGCTCGCCCGGAAAAAGGGACGTCGCCTTGACCCGCCTCGCATTTTCAGCTAACGGAACCGCAGGCCCTCGGGCCCCTGACGCCGGGACGCCCGGATAATTTGCGTCCCTCCCAAATCATGCGGTCCGATACCGCATTCACAGGACGCACATGACCAAGTTTTCCGATCTCGCGCTGGACCCGCGCGTACTCAAAGCCGTGCAGGAAGCCGGCTACGAAACCCCGACCCCGATCCAGGCGCAGGCCATCCCCGAGGCGCTGAAGGGCCGCGACGTGCTCGGCATCGCGCAGACCGGCACTGGCAAGACCGCCAGCTTCACGCTGCCGATGATCACCCTGCTGGGTCAAGGCCGTGCCCGCGCGCGTATGCCCCGCAGTCTGGTGCTTGCGCCGACGCGCGAACTCGCGGCGCAGGTGGCCGAGAACTTCGAGATCTATGCCAAGCACACCAAGCTGACGAAGGCCCTTCTGATCGGCGGCGTCGCCTTTGGCGAGCAGGACAAGCTGATCGACCGGGGCGTCGACGTGCTGATCGCGACGCCGGGGCGGCTTCTGGACCATTTCGAGCGCGGCAAGCTGCTGCTGACCGGCGTGCAGATCATGGTGGTGGACGAGGCCGACCGGATGCTCGACATGGGCTTCATACCGGATATCGAGCGCATTTTCCAGCTCACGCCCTTCACCCGCCAGACGATGTTCTACAGCGCCACCATGGCGCCCGAGATCGAGCGGATCACCAACACCTTCCTGACCAACCCCGCCAAGATCGAGGTTGCGCGTCAGGCCACCGCCTCGCTGACCATCGAGCAACGGCTGTTCCAGTTCACGCCGTCGCGCAAGGACCGCAGCTTTGCCGAGAAGCGTGCGACGCTGCGCGCCCTGATCGGGGCCGAGGGCGAGGCCTGCACCAACGCGATCATCTTCTGCAACCGCAAGATGGACGTGGATGTGGTGGCGAAGTCGCTGAAACAGCACGGCTTCAACGCATCCCCGATCCACGGCGACCTCGACCAGTCGGTTCGCACAAAGACGCTTGACGGGTTCCGCGACGGGACGGTCCGGCTGCTGGTTGCTTCGGACGTGGCCGCCCGGGGGCTCGACATCCCTGCGGTAAGCCATGTGTTCAACTTCGACGTGCCGAGCCACCCCGAGGATTATGTCCACCGGATCGGGCGGACGGGTCGCGCGGGACGGCTGGGCAAAGCCTTTACCATCGCCACGCCCTCGGACGACAAATACCTCGCGGCCATCGAAAGCCTCGTGAAGATGCCGATCCCGCGTGCAGATGCGCCCGCGATCACCATCGACGAGAATGCGGCCCCCGACGCGCGCCGCCCCTCGTCGCGCGAGCGTGGCGGCGAGAAACGGGCCGACCGTGGCCCGCGCCCCGTCAAGGATCATGGCCGCGAGGCGTCCCGCGAACCTATCCGCGATGTAGCCCCGCTTGAGGTTGCCGCAGAGGCCGAGGCCGTTGTTGAAGCGCCGCCCGTCCGCGACGAGCGCATCCGCGAGGACCGCCCTGCGCGGCCCGAGCGCGCTCCGCGCGAAGAGCGTGCCCGGGACGAGCGCCCGAGGGACGAGCGCCCGCGCGAGGACCGTGGCCGTGGCGGCGAACGCCGTGACGGCGAGCGTCGCGATGGCGAGCGTCGGGATGGCGAGCGTCGGGATGGCGAGCGTCGGGACGGACGCGGCGGCGACCGCCGCGAGCCCTACCGCAACGATCCGCCCGTGGTCGGCATGGGCGACCACATGCCCGATTTCCTGACCCGCAGCTTCGCAACAACGCCGTCAGGAGAATAGCCTTCACGGCTTCGCGGCCCGGATACGACGATCGGGCCGCACCATGAGGAACGACCGGAAACGCGCCAGTGGCGCGATTCCGCGATCCGATTGCCGAAGGGCGCAAGCCCGCAGGCAAAGGGTCATCCGGGTTCCTTACATTTGTCATCAGCCCGCGCTGCCTGGGCGGGCGCGGTAACGCGCCTGCCAGGGGCAGGCAGGCGCGGCCGGATTTGTCGACGGACCACAATCCGGCAAGGACGGCGGTGTGCCCCTAGTCCGCCTGCAAGCGGCTCACGACCACCGTTACTTCGGGCTTCTTGCCGATCTCTTCCATGCAGACCTGACGCACCACCCGGCGGATCGCCTCGTCGAGCCTGTCGTCGTCGCGCAAAAGCCGCGCGTCGCTGCGCCCCATAAAGTCGCCGAGATCGCTTTCAAGCCGCTCGGCCAGCGGGGCACCGGTCTTGCCCGTCTCGGACAGGCCCATGATCTCGGCCCAGGGATCGCCCAGTGGCTCGTCCTGCTCGTCAAGCAGAAGCGTCACCATAACATGCCCGTTCAGCGCCATGCGGATGCGGTCGCGCACGATGCCGCCCATCGCGGGCACCAGGATCGTGCCGTCAAGGTACACCCGCCCCGTCTCGATGTACTCGGCCACCTCGGGCGCATTGCCGGTCAGGTCGATCATCATGCCGTTGGTCGCAACCTCGCCCTGGATGCCGCGCGCGGCCGCCAGTTTCGCGTGGGCCCGCAGATGCCTATGCTCGCCATGCATCGGGATCAGGAAGGCCGGGCGGATGATCTCGTGCACCGCCTCGAGGTCTGGCCGGTTGGCATGACCCGAGACGTGGTAAAGCCCGTTGCTGTCGTCGACCACATCGACGCCCATCTCGGAGAAGGCGTTTACGATCCGAAGCACGTCGCGCTCGTTTCCGGGGATGGTCTTGGACGAAAAGAGGAAGAGGTCGCCCTCTTTCAGCTGCATCCCCAGATACTTGCCGCG
>JANPJD010000137.1:0-10738 GCA_031425325.1 Rhodobacterales bacterium
AGTGAGTTCGCGGTGGTCACGAACATCACGTCCGAGAGGTCGTAGTCCACCTCCAGGTAGTGGTCGGCGAAGGTGGAGTTCTGCTCAGGGTCCAGCACCTCCAGCAGGGCGCTCGACGGGTCGCCGCGCCAGTCGGCGCCGAGCTTGTCGATCTCGACCAGCAGGAAGAGCGGGATGCTGGACTTGGCCTTCTTCAAGCCCTGGATGACCTTGCCCGGCATCGAGCCGATAAAGGTCCGCCGGTGACCACGCCCACCATGTCCTCGGCCTCGGCCTCGCCATAGCGGTGCTTGCGCACGCCGGCGAATTTCTCGAGGTTCTTGCGCGTGATCGCGACCTTCTTCGCCTTGTTGGAGACGATCTCCTTGACGCATTTCCGCGCAAGGCCAGCAATCTCACGCTCGAGCGAGCGGACACCCGCCTCGCGCGTATAGTAGCGGACCAGGTCGAGCAGCGCGTCGTCGGACAGGCTCCACTCGCCATCCTTCAGCCCGTTCGCCTCGGACTGCTTCTTGATCAGGTGGCGCTTGGCGATCTGCACCTTCTCATCCTCGGTGTAGCCGGGGATGCGGATGATCTCCATGCGGTCGAGCAGCGGCTGCGGCATGCGCAGGCTGTTCGCCGTGGTGACGAACATCACGTCGGACTGGTCGTAATCCACCTCGAGATAGTGGTCCGCAACTATCTCGACTGGATTCTGAGCATCCCCTGGAAGAAGCGCAACGTCGTCCGCAAGGACATCGTGGCGGCCGAGAAGGTGCTCGACGGCGACCATTACGGTCTGGAGAAGGTCAAGGAGCGTATTGTCGAGTATCTGGCGGTGCAGGCGCGCAGCGCCAAGCTGAAGGGGCCGATCCTGTGCCTCGTCGGTCCCCCCGGCGTGGGCAAGACCTCGCTCGGCCGTTCGGTCGCGAAGGCGACGGGGCGTGAGTTCATCCGCATCAGCCTTGGCGGCGTGCGCGACGAGTCCGAGATCCGGGGCCATCGGCGGACCTATATCGGCTCGATGCCCGGCAAGATCATCCAGGCGCTGAAGAAGGCCAAGACCACCAACCCGCTGATCCTGCTCGACGAGATCGACAAGATGGGCCAGGACTTCCGGGGCGACCCGGCGTCAGCGATGCTCGAGGTGCTTGACCCCGAACAGAACGCGACGTTCAGCGACCACTACCTCGAGGTGGAGTACGACCTGTCCAACGTGATGTTCATCACGACGGCCAACTCGTACAACATGCCAAGCCCGCTTCTGGACCGGATGGAGATCATCCCCCTTGCTGGCTACACCGAGGACGAGAAGCGCGAGATCGCGAAGGGCCACCTGATCGGCAAGCAGATCGCGAACCACGGCCTGCGGAAGGGCGAGTTCGAGATCACCGATGCCGCCCTGATGGAAATGATCCGCACCTATACCCGCGAGGCGGGGGTGCGGAACCTCGAGCGCGAGATCGCGAAGCTGGCCCGCAAGGCGGTGACCGAGATCGTCCGCAATAAAGGCGGCAAGGTCGTGGTCACGCCCGAGACGCTGGAAAGCTATCTTGGCGTCAAGCGGTTCCGCTATGGACTGGCCGAGGCCGAGGATCAGGTGGGGGTCGTCACCGGCCTTGCCTGGACCAGCGTGGGTGGTGAGCTTCTGTCGATCGAGGCGCTGAAGCTGCCCGGCAAGGGGCGGATGAAGACCACCGGTAAGCTTGGCGACGTGATGAAGGAAAGCATCGAGGCGGCGTCGAGCTATGTCCGCTCGATCAGCCCGCAGCTTGGCATCAAGCCGCCCAAGTTCGAGACGGTCGACATCCACGTCCACGTTCCCGAAGGGGCGACCCCCAAGGACGGGCCTTCGGCTGGGATCGCCATGGTGACCTCGATCGTGTCGGTGCTGACCGGCATCCCGGTCCGCAAGGACATCGCGATGACGGGCGAGGTGACGCTGCGCGGCAATGTCCTGCCGATCGGCGGGCTGAAGGAAAAGCTGCTCGCCGCCCTGCGCGGGGGCATCACGACGGCGCTGATCCCGCAGGAGAACGAGAAGGACCTGACCGAGATCCCCGACAACGTGAAGCAGGGGCTGACCATCATTCCGGTCAGCCATGTCCGTGAAGTGCTCAAGCACGCGCTGGTGCGCGCACCCGAGCCGGTCGAATGGGACGAAGCGGCGGAAGAGGCGGCGGCGGCCGCACGGCTTGCCGCGCGCAGTGATCCGCCTGCGGCATCTGTCGCACACTGAACGAACGGCGAGAGGCGAACAGCGGGGGCGCGATCCAGGTGGATCGCGCCCCCGCTTCTTTCTGGGGCGATGGTCCCCGCCAATCCTTGCCCGCATCGCTTGACGGTTTCGCCCCAAGCCCGGTTCGTCTAGGCTGACGCAAGATCATGGGGGACAGATCATGAGCGCCGCGAAGCCAACGACCCGAGCGAGGCCCAAGGCCGATGCGCCGGCGAAGCCTTCGGCCCGGAAGGCAGTCCTGCCTGCCGCCGCCGAGACGGCGGCCAGCCCCGCTGCGGACACGCCAACCGCCAAGAAACTTCCGCGCACGCCCGCCACCGTGCTTCGCAAGAAAGAACTGATGGAGCGCGTCGCTGCCCTGTCGGGTTGCAAGAAGAAGATGGCCCGCGACACGGTCGAGGCGACGCTGTCGCTGATGGGCGAGGCGCTGGATCGTGGTGAAGAGTTGAACCTGCCGCCCTTCGGCAAGGCCCGGATCACCCGCAGCCGCGACCTGAGCGGCGGCACCGCGCTGATGCTGAAGCTGCGACGGCCGGGCAAGGCGGCGTCAGGCAAGGGGGCGTCCGAGGCGGGCTCGTCTGCGTCCGGCAAAGACCCTCTTGCGGACGCCGGGGACTGACGCTACACCCCGCGCCGTGGGGCGATTAGCTCAGTGGTAGAGCGCTTCGTTCACATCGAAGATGTCAGCGGTTCAAATCCGTTATCGCCCACCATCCTCCCCGCTTCTTCTTCCGCAAGACCCCTGATGTCGGGTCGATTGCGGGGCAGGCACGACGCCCGCCCCGCCTTGGCATCAGCCCCGCAGGACCGACTCTCCGGCATATTCAGCGACCTCTCCCAGCATCTCTTCGATGCGGATGAGCTGGTTGTATTTCGCAAGCCGGTCCGAGCGTGACAGCGAGCCGGTCTTGATCTGCCCGCAATTGGTTGCGACGGCCAGATCGGCAATCGTCGAATCCTCTGTTTCGCCAGAGCGATGGCTCATGACGTTGGTGTAGCGCGCGCGGTGCGCCATATCGACGGCGGCCAGCGTCTCGGTCAGCGTGCCGATCTGGTTGACCTTCACGAGCATCGAGTTGGCGCAGCCCTTGGCGATGCCCTCGGCCAACCGCCGGGGGTTGGTCACGAACAGATCGTCACCGACGAGTTGCAGCGTGTCGCCCAGACGCTCGGTCAGCAACCGCCACCCCTCCCAGTCGTCTTCAGAACAGCCGTCTTCGATCGAGATGATCGGGTAGTCGGCGGCGAGGCCCGCAAGGAAGTCGACATTCTCGTCGATGGACAGCGACTTGCCCTCGCCCACCATCTCGTAGCGGCCGCCCTTGAAGTATTCGGTCGCGGCGCAGTCGAGCGCGAGGTAGATGTCCTCGCCGGGGCGGTAGCCGGCCTTCTCGATGGACTTCAGAATGAAATCAAGTGCATCTCGGGCAGAGCTCAGGTTTGGCGCAAAGCCGCCCTCGTCGCCGATGCCGGTGTTGTGGCCCGCGGCCGACAGCTCTTTCTTCAGGGTGTGGAACACCTCGGAGCCCATGCGAACAGCCTCGCGGATGTTCGCGGCGGCGACCGGCATGATCATGAATTCCTGGATGTCGATCGGGTTGTCGGCGTGCTGGCCGCCATTGATGATGTTCATCATCGGCACCGGCAGGATGCGCGCCGAGGTGCCACCGACATAGCGGTAAAGCGGCTGGTCGGTGTGCTGGGCGGCGGCCTTGGCAACGGCAAGCGAGACGCCCAGGATTGCGTTCGCGCCGAGGCGCGACTTGTTCGGGGTACCGTCCATCTCGATCATCGTGCGGTCGATGCCGACCTGCTCGGTCGCGTCGAAGCCCACAAGTTCTTCGGCGATCTCGCCATTGACCGCCGCGACCGCCTCGAGCACGCCCTTGCCCATGTAGCGGCCCTTGTCACCGTCGCGCCGCTCGTTCGCCTCATGCGCGCCGGTCGACGCGCCCGAGGGCACAGCGGCCCGGCCCATCGCGCCGCCCTCGAGATGGACGTCGACCTCGACCGTGGGGTTGCCCCGGCTGTCGAGGATCTCGCGGGCGTGGATGTCGATGATCGTGCTCATTTGGGCCTCCGGGGCGCAGCGTGACGTTTGCCGCGCTTCTACAGCGGTGCGGCCGCGCTGGCTAGGGCGCGCCGGGCCTGCGCCCGCTCGCGCAGCACGGTGTAGATGCCGGAGGCGATGATGAGGGCCGATCCGCCAAGCGTCCAGCCGTCGGGGCGTTCCGCGAAGATCACGAAACCGATGACCAGCGCGAAGATCAGGCGCGTGTAGCGGAAGGGCGAGATCACCGACACGTCGCCCGCCCGCGTCGCCTCGATGATCATCCAGTAGGCGACCAGCCCGATGCCGAGAGCGCAAGCGATCTGTGCCGTGGCGATGGCCGGCGGCACGACCGCCCCGCCCGAGACGGCCAGCATCGCCAGCCCCAGCGCCGCCACCGCTGCGAAGCCCCAGGTCGCGACCAAGAGCGTCGGCAGGCCCGGCGGCATCCGCCGCGTCACGAGGTCCCGCCCCGCAAGACCCGCCATCCCGAGGACCGCCCAGAGTGCGGCCGGGTCAAAGCCGGTGCCTGCCGGGCGCAGGATCATGAGCATTCCGACGAAACCCGCGATGACGGCGCTCCAACGCCGCCAGCCGACAGTTTCGCCCAGAAAGAGCGCCGCCCCCGCCGTGACGACCAGCGGCGTCGCTTGGATGATCGCCGAGGCGGTCGAGATCGGGATCAGCGACAGCGCCGTGACGAAGCCCATCGTGCCGATGACCTCGAACAGGCAGCGCAGTCCAAGCGCGCGGCGATAGGCGGGGGCAGGGCGCAGCGCGATGCCCTGCCGCCAGGCGAGGGCTGCAAAGACCGGGGTGCCGCCAAGTCCGATCAGCGCGAGGATCTGTCCGGTGGGCACGCTGCCCGAGGCGAGCTTGATCAGCGCATCCTCGACCGCGAAAGCCCCCATCGCCGCGCACATGAGAAGGATGCCGCGCAGGTTCGGCGTCACCGCGTCAGCCCTTGCGCGGAACGGCGTAAAGCTCGAGCCGGTGGCCGATCAGCTTGTAGCCCAGACGCTCGGCGATGCGGGTCTGAAGGGCCTCGATCTCGGGGTCGACGAACTCCAGCACCTCGCCAGAGTTCATATCGATCAGGTGGTCGTGGTGGTCGCGCTCGGCATCCTCGTAGCGCGCGCGACCGTCGCCGAACTCCAGCCGCTCGAGGATGCCCGCCTCCTCGAATAGCTTCACGGTGCGATAGACGGTTGCGATCGAGATGCGCGGGTCGATCCGGGCAGCGCGGTTGAACAGCTCTTCGACATCCGGGTGGTCCTCGGCCGAGCCGATCACCCGTGCAACGATGCGGCGCTGCTCGGTCATTCGCAGGCCAAGCCGTTCGCAGCGTGCGATGATGGTCTCGGACATGGGGGCCTCTGCTGCGGTGGTGGGGCAGCGCATAGGACATCCGCCGCGCCATCGCCAGTGCTTTCGGGCGGTGCTTGACAGGGGCCGTGCCCATCCCGAGGGTGCCGGGCCGACTGCAAGGGGGATTGCCGGTGCCGCGCAAGGAGAGGATAGACGCGGCCGGTGCGGTGGCGCTTACGGGCATGGCGCTTTTGTTCGCGTTCAACCAGGTGCTGATCAAGCTCGTCAATGCGGGGTTCCAGCCGGTGTTCTTCGCAGGGCTCCGCTCGGTCCTTGCGGTCGGCTGTATTCTGGCCTGGATGTGGTGGCGCGGGTTGCCGATCCGCAGCGCGCCGGGGTCGCTGGGGCCGGGCCTGCTGATCGGCACGGTATTTGCCGCCGAGTTTCTGTTCCTGTTCCTCGCGCTCGACCTCACGACCGTGGTGCGGACCTCGATCATCTTCTACTCGATGCCCGTCTGGATGGCGCTGATGGCGCATGTGGGTCTGCCCGGAGAGCGGATCACGGGGCGCAAGGCGGCGGGCCTGGCGCTTGCCTTTGCGGGCACCGCCTGGGCAATCCTCGACCGGGGCGGGGCAGGCGGCGAGGCGAGCCTTGCGGGCGACCTTTGCGCGCTGGCGGCCGCCATCGGTTGGGCCGGCACCGCCTATCTGACGCGCGGCTCGGCGATGGTGCGCGAGCGGCCCGAGATGCAACTTCTGTGGATGGTCGCGGTGTCGGGGCCGCTGTTGCTGCTGGTCTCGCCCGCCTTCGGCCCGCTGATCCGCGATCTGCAACCGGTCCACCTCGTCGGGCTTGGCTTTCAGGTGGTCGTTGTCGTCACGGCGGGGTTCATCGCCTGGCTGTGGCTCTTGTCGGTCTATCCGGCTTCGGGGGTTGCGAGCTTTTCGTTCCTGACGCCAGTTTTCGGCCTCAGCCTCGGCTGGCTGCTGCTGGACGAGCCGATTGGCCCCGGGATTCTCGGGGCGGCGACGCTTGTGGCGGTAGGGATCGTGCTGATCAACCGGCCCGCTGCGTCACCCAAAAGACACGGGTAGCCCGCGCCTGTCGAACCGCAGATCGCCCCATGCAGTTCGGCAAGACTTTGCGCCGGGCGTGAGGTGCTGCAGCCAAGTCTGCCATCCCGAGTGAAAAACTCAACCTACGAACTGCGCTGGCCGAATCTGAAGGCCGGACACCAGGGGCTGTTGGCGGTCACGCAAGCGCAAAGTTTGGGTGTGGGGCGAAACTTTTCCGTTGCAGGTTGCGGCAGTCTACGACAATTTGACGAAGCTGTCTGGCGACACACCACATATGGTAGCCGCAGCGGAACGAGGGTTCATCAACGACAGCGCTTTCCCAAGGAGCGCGACGGTTCCGGCCAAGTCTCTTGGCCGGACCCGGACCCTTGTCGCCGCAAGATCGACGGCAGGTATTCGCAAGGACGGGGCAGCAAGCCTCGCCGGGGACAGGAGACGGGGCATGAAGATCGAGCGCAAGTTCACCACGGGCGAGACGGGGGCCTACGGGACCATCGGCTTCACCATCACCACGTCGGAAATCCGTAACCCTGACGGCACGGTCGTCTTCCGCAACGAAGCAGTCGAAGTGCCCGAGGGCTGGAGCCAGGTCGCCGCCGACGTGCTGGCGCAGAAATACTTCCGCAAGGCGGGCGTGCCTGCGCGGCTGAAGCCGGTCAAGGAAAAGGGCATCCCGTCCTTCCTGTGGCGCTCGGTCCCTGACGAGGCGGCGCTGGCGGCGCTGCCTGAGGGTGAGCGCTTCGTGGGCGAAACGAGCGCGCGGCAGGTCTTCGACCGGCTGGCCGGGGCTTGGGCCTATTGGGGCTGGAAGGGCGGCTACTTCTCGACCGAGGCCGACGCGCGCGCCTATCACGATGAGATGCGCTTCATGCTGGCCCGCCAGATGGCCGCCCCGAACAGCCCGCAATGGTTCAACACCGGGCTTCACTGGGCCTATGGCATCGACGGCCCGTCGCAGGGCCATTTCTACGTCGATCACAAGACGGGACAGCTGACTGCCTCGGCCAGCGCCTACGAACACCCGCAGCCGCATGCCTGCTTCATCCAGTCGGTCAGCGACGATCTGGTGAACGAGGGTGGCATCATGGACCTCTGGGTCCGCGAGGCGCGGCTCTTCAAGTACGGCTCGGGAACGGGCACGAACTTTTCCTCGCTGCGGGGCGAGGGCGAGAAGCTGTCGGGTGGCGGCAAATCCTCGGGCCTGATGGGGTTCCTCAAGATCGGCGACCGGGCTGCGGGTGCGATCAAGTCGGGCGGCACCACGCGGCGCGCGGCCAAGATGGTGATCTGCGACATGGATCACCCCGACATCGAGGCCTTCGTGAACTGGAAGGTGATCGAGGAGCAGAAGGTCGCCTCGCTGGTCGCCGGATCGAAGGCGCATGAGGCGCGGCTGAACGACATCTTCGCCGCGATCCGCGGTTGGGACGGCGACATCTCGGATGCCGTGGACCCTGCGAAGAACGCGGCGCTGAAGCCCGCGCTGCGCGCCGCCAAGAAGGCGATGATCCCCGACACCTACACCAAGCGCGTGCTCGACTACGCGCGGCAGGGCTTCACCTCGATCGAGTTCCCGACCTACGACACCGACTGGGACTCCGAGGCCTATGCGAGCGTCTCGGGCCAGAACTCCAACAACTCGGTGCGCGTGACCGACGCCTTCCTGCAGGCGGTGCGCGACGATGCCGACTGGGGCCTGATCCGTCGGACGGACGGCAAGGTCGCCAAGACCGTCAAGGCGCGCGATCTTTGGGACCAGGTCGGCCACGCCGCCTGGGCCTGCGCCGACCCGGGCATCCAGTTCCACGACACGGTGAACGCCTGGCACACCTGCCCCGAGGATGGGGCGATCCGCGGCTCGAACCCGTGCTCGGAATACATGTTCCTGGACGACACGGCCTGCAACCTTGCCTCGATGAACCTGCTGACCTTCTACAAGGACGGCCGCTTCGACGCCGAGGGCTACATCCACGCGACGCGTCTCTGGACGGTCACGCTCGAGATCAGCGTGCTGATGGCGCAGTTCCCGTCGAAGGAGATCGCGCAGAACTCGTATGATTTCCGCACGCTGGGCCTCGGCTATGCCAACATTGGCGGCCTTCTGATGAACATGGGTCTCGGCTACGACTCGACCGAGGGCCGGGCACTTTGTGGCGCGCTGACCGCGCTGATGACGGGCGTGAGCTATGCAACGTCAGCCGAGATGGCGGGCGAGTTGGGCGCCTTCCCGGGCCATGCGAAGAACGCCAGCCACATGCTGCGCGTGATCCGCAACCACCGCCGCGCGGCGATGGGGCTGGCGGATGGCTATGAAGGCGTGAACGTGGCCCCCGTGCCGCTCGACGCTGCGAACTGCCCGGACCAGACGCTGGTGGCGCTGGCGCGCGGCGCCTGGGACATGGCGCTGAACCTTGGCGAGCAGCACGGTTTCCGCAACGCGCAGACCACGGTCATCGCACCCACGGGCACCATCGGCCTTGTGATGGACTGCGACACGACGGGCATCGAGCCCGACTTCGCGCTGGTGAAGTTCAAGAAACTCGCCGGCGGTGGCTACTTCAAGATCATCAACCAAAGCGTTCCGGCAGCCCTGGCGAAGCTGGGCTACAAGCCTTCGGAAGTGGCCGAGATCGTGGCCCATGCGGTCGGCCACGGCTCGCTCGGCCAGGCGCCCGCGATCAACCACACCTCGCTGATCGGCCATGGCTTCGGTGCGGCCGAGATCGCCAAGGTCGAGGCGGCGCTGCCAAGCGCCTTCGACATCCGCTTCGTGTTCAACCAGTGGACGCTGGGCGAGGCCTTCTGCAAGGGCACGCTCGGCATCCCCGATGCGAAGCTGGCTGATCCGACCTTCGACCTTCTGGCGCATCTTGGCTTCACCAAGGCGCAGGTTGCGGCGGCCAATGACCATGTCTGCGGGACGATGACGCTGGAAGGTGCACCGCACCTGAAGCCCCAGCATTACAGCGTGTTCGATTGTGCGAATGCCTGCGGCAAGACCGGCAAGCGCTACCTTTCCGTGGAAAGCCACATCCACATGATGGCTGCGGCGCAGTCGTTCATCTCGGGCGCGATCTCGAAGACGATCAACATGCCCAATTCGGCGAGTATTGCTGACACGTTGGCAGCTTACGAGCTGTCCTGGAAGCTGGGTGTGAAGGCCAACGCGCTGTACCGCGACGGCTCGAAGCTGTCGCAGCCGCTGGCCTCGGCGCTCGTCGAGGACGACGAGGAAGCGGAAGAGGTCCTAGCCTCGGGCAACATCCACGAGAAGGCGATGGTGCTGGCCGAGAAGATCGTCGAGCGCGTGATCGTCAAGGAGATCGTCCGGTCCAACCGCGAGAAGCTGCCCGAGCGGCGCAAGGGCTACACGCAGAAGGCCATCGTGGGCGGGCACAAGGTGTACCTGCGTACGGGCGAGTATGCCGACGGGCAACTGGGCGAGATCTTCATCGACATGCACAAGGAGGGCGCGGGCTTCCGCGCCATGATGAACAACTTCGCAATCGCGGTGAGCGTCGGCCTGCAATACGGTGTTCCGCTTGAGGAATTCGTCGAAGCCTTCACCTTCACCCGGTTCGAGCCGGCAGGCATGGTGCAGGGCAACGACAGCATCAAGAACGCGACCTCGATCCTCGACTACATCTTCCGCGAACTTGCCGTGAGCTACCTTGACCGTACGGACCTCGCGCATGTGAAGCCGCAGGGCGCGTCGTTCGACGACCTCGGGCGCGGCGAGGAAGAGGGCAAGCGCAACGTCTCGGAACTGTCCGACCAGGCGGCCTCGCGCGGGCTCGAGGTGCTCAAGCAGATCAGCAGCACGGGCTATCTGAGAAAGCGCCTGCCGCAGGAACTCGTGGTGCTGCAAGGCGGCATGAGCGGCATGAGCGATGTGTCAATGACCTCGCTCAACATGCTGATCCCAGACGGGTATTCGATCGGAGCCACCGCGCTTGCGACCAGCACCGTCAGCATGGACGCGCGAACCAAGGCCAAGATGCAGGGCTACGAAGGCGACCCCTGCGGCGAGTGCGGCAACTACACGCTGGTGCGGAACGGGACCTGCATGAAGTGCAACAC
>JANPJD010000138.1:0-17553 GCA_031425325.1 Rhodobacterales bacterium
AGCCTGGTCCGACGTCTACATGGGCGTGATGGAGCAGGCCCCCTGGGTGCCGGTCTTCAACGAAGAGCGCTACACGATGAAATCGCCCCGCATGGGTGGTGAGGACGCGCTTTACGTCGATCCGGTCTCGATCCCGGTCAACTACGACTACGTCTGGGTCAAAGAGTAATGTGCAAGGCCTGCGACTACACGATCCACGGCGCGCAGCACCACTTCGGCTGGGATAATACCCTGCCCCCGGCGCTGCGCGTCGCTCCGGGCTCGACCATCGAGTTTCATTGTCACGACTCCTCGGCGGGCCAGCTTGGCCCGTCGTCGACGCTGCAAAGCGTGGTCGACCTGGACTTCGGAAAGATCAACCCGGTGTCGGGGCCGATCTACGTCGACGGGGCGATGCCCGGCGACGTGCTGAAGGTGACGCTGGAGGGCTTTGCGCCCCGTGCGTTCGACGGCAAGGGCTTTGGCTGGACGGCCAACATCCCCGGCTTCGGCCTGCTCGCCGACCAGTTCACCGACCCGGCGCTGTGCCTGTGGGGCTATGATCCCGTAAGCATGGAGCCTGCGCTTTGGGGCAAGTCCGCTCGTGTGCCGTTGAAGCCTTTCTCGGGCACCATCGGCAACGCCCCGGCGGATGTGGGTCACCACTCCATCGTCCCGCCGCGTCGGGTCGGGGGAAACCTCGACATCCGTGACCTCACCTCGGGCGTGACGCTCTACCTGCCGGTGGAGGTGGAGGGGGCCTTGTTCAGCGTGGGCGACACCCATGCGGCGCAGGGTGATGGCGAGGTCTGCGGGACAGCCATCGAGTCGCCCATGAACGTGGTGCTGACGCTGGATCTGGTCAAGGACCAGCCGCTGAAGACGCCCCGCTTCACCACGCCGGGGCCGGTCACGCGGCACCTCGACGCCAAGGGCTATGAGGCGACGACGGGCATCGGGCCAGACCTGATGACCGCCGCAAAGGACGCCGTGTCCGGCATGATCGACCTTCTGACCCGGCAGCAAGGCATCTCGGCGGTCGACGCCTACATGCTTTGCTCCGTCTGCGGCGACCTTCGCATCTCGGAAGTCGTGGACATGCCGAACTGGGTCGTCAGTTTCTACTTCCCGAGGGTCGTCTTCGAATGACCATGGCGGAAGCCTTGCCAAAGCCCGGGGCTGTCACGGCCCCGGAGCCTGTCTTGCGGGTCGAACGGCTCTGCGTCTCGGTCCGCACCGAAATCGGCCTCAAGCCGCTGGTGGAAGACCTGTCCTTCACGCTGCACAAGGGCGAAACCCTTGCCATTGCGGGGGAAAGCGGGTCGGGCAAGTCCATCACCTCACTTGCCGTCATGGGCCTCCTCCCGCCCCCTGCCGTGCGCGTGACGGGGGGGCAGGTGATGCTCGGCCACCAGAACCTCACTGCCCTTCCCGAAGCCGACCTCCGCGCGATCCGGGGCGATCGGATCGCGATGATCTGCCAGGAGCCGATGACCTCGCTCAATCCCGTCATGACGGTCGGCGCGCAGCTGACCGAAGCGCTCCGTGCCCACGACCCTGTCAGCCGTAGCGAAGCGCAGACGCGCGCGGTCGAGGCGCTGAAAGCGGTCCGCCTGTCGGAGCCCGACCGCCGGATGCGCCAGTACCCGCACGAGCTTTCGGGGGGCATGCGCCAGCGCGTGATGATTGCGATGGCGCTTGCCCTGCGGCCCGAGGTGCTCATCGCGGACGAACCCACCACCGCCCTCGACGTCACGGTGCAGCGCGAGGTGCTCGACCTCCTCCGTGACTTGCAGCGGGACCTCGGCACCGCGATCATCCTCATCACCCACGACATGGGCGTCGTGGCCGAGATGGCCGATCGGGTCATCGTCATGCGACAGGGCCGGCAGGTCGAAACCGCCTCGACCGCCGAGCTCTTCACCCGGCCCAAGGCCGACTACACCCGCGCGCTGCTGGCCGCTGTGCCACGAATGGGTCAGGGCAAACCGCGCGCTCCCGTCGACGCCGAGCCGATCGCCCGACTGACAGATGTCGTCGTCCGCTACCCTCTGCGCGGCGGTCTGCTGGGCCAAGTCCGGCAGAATGTCCACGCCGTCGAGCACGTCAGTTTCGACATTCGCAAGGGCGAGACCTTTGCGCTTGTCGGCGAGTCCGGCTGCGGCAAGTCGACCATCGCGAAAGCCCTCGTCGGCCTCGCACCCCATACCGGCCAGATCGAGATCGCGGGCCGCCCGCTCGAAGGGCTGGCTCCCGAGGGGATGAAGGCCATGCGCCGCAGGGTGCAGATGGTGTTCCAGGACCCGATGGCGGCACTGAACCCCCGGATGCGCGTGGGCGAACTTATCGCAGAGCCGCTTGTGATCCACGCCATCGGAGACGCGGCCAGCCAGCGGGCGAAAGCGGCTGACCTGATGGGCCGTGTGGGGCTGGAGGCCGTGCATCTCGACCGATACCCGCACGAGTTCTCGGGCGGCCAGCGACAGCGCATCTGCATCGCGCGGGCCTTGGCCCTGCAACCCGACCTCATCATCGCCGACGAAAGTGTCAGCGCTTTGGATGTCTCGGTTCAGGCGCGGGTTCTCGACCTGCTCGGGGCGCTCCAGTCCGAATTCGGGATGGCCTATCTCTTCATCAGCCACGATATGGCGGTGGTCGACAACATCGCCGACCGGGTCGCGGTGATGTATCTGGGCCAGATCGTCGAGATGGGCACCCGCCGCCAGATCTTCGACAATCCCCAGCATCCTTACACGCAGCGCCTGATCAACTCTGTGCCCATCCCGGTTCCAGGGCACCCGCGCACGGCCAGTCCGCGTACATCGACCGAAGTGCCAAGCCCGGTCCATCCTCTTGGCAGGGAACCCAAGCGCGTCGTCCTGCGCGATATCGGCGAGGGTCATATGGTCGGAGATTTCTTCCGGCTAATCAGGGGCTGACAATTTCAGCGCTGCTCCTGCCACCACACAGATCTGGATAAGGGCCAAGATGGCGGAGATGCACGAGGGCTTTGCTGCCTCGGCGGCGCAGGTCCGCAGAACGGCTTCTCGGTCGCTGCCTCTGCCCCGCCCTTATCGTCATTGGTCACTCAGATCCGGCTCGTCTTTGGCTTTTCGGGCAACGAAGGTCACGAATGCGCGGACGCGCTCGGCGATGAGGCGGTTGTCGGGATAGACTGCGTGAAGCGGGACTGACCCTGCATCCCAATCCGGCAGGACCGGGACAAGAGAGCCGGCCCGCAGCATGTCGCCGACAATGAAGGTCGGGAGCTGACAGATACCTGCGCCCTCAAGGGCCGCGATCCGCAGGGCCCAGCCGTCGTTAAGTTCGAGCCGGGGCAAGACGGGCACCTCTGCGCGTTCGGTTCCCCGGGCCAGCGTCCAAACCCTCCCACGGCGAAGGCTGGAAAAGTGAAGCAGGTCGTGGTCGGCAAGATCCGAAGGTCTGTCGGGACGACCACGGCGCGCGAGGTAGTCGGGATGCGCGCAGGTTTTCAATGGTGATGTTCCAAGCCTGCGGGTGATCAGGTTCGGGTCAACCTCGAGCACACCTCGGATTGCAAGGTCCAGCCGCCGCTCGATCAGGTTCTGCGCTGCGTTGGACAGGTCGAGCTCGATCCGGGCACCTGGGTGCAGCCTGAGGAACTCGGCGACCCACGGCACCAGAAACCGTTGACACAGATCCGGCGGCGCCGTGATGCGGAGCCGCCCCTCCGGCGCGGTGTGTTCGGCCCGGGCCGCACGCTCGGCTTGGTCGATGCGGTCCGCAATGTCGCCCAGACGATCGCTATAGGCCTGGCCAGCCGCCGTCAGCCGCACAAGCCGTGTGGACCGATGGAAAAGACGCAGGCCCAGCCGAGCTTCCAGATCTGCGACCTGCGCGCTGACCGTCGACCGGTTCAGACCAAGCGCATCGGCCGCAGCGGTGAAGCTCTCATGCTTGGCGACGGCTAGGAACGCGGCGATGCCATGAAGCGGATCGATCGTTTTCATTTGTCTGTTTATCCGGACAACGCTGCGAAGTGCGGGCGCTTTATCGGTTGGTAACCTGAGCCTATACGGTCGCCACTTTCGTTCACAATCCTGATGGAGCTACAAATGCAGATGTTCGACAAGCCAGCCTACTCGGCACCCGGTACGGGAACTTCCGTCAATGCCTTCGGCCCCCACGTGATCCGCATTGCCGCCGCGCAGACCGGTGGCCGCCTTGGCGTCTTCGAGTCCGAGGTCCCTGCGGGCGAGGGGCCGCCCCCCCACGTCCACGAGTGCGAGGAGGAATTCTTCCGGGTTCTGGAGGGTCGCTTCGCCTTCTGGTGCGACGGCGCACGTGTCGATCTCGAAGCGGGTGGCGTGATTATCGTCCCGCGCGGCGCTGTCCACCGTTTCCAGAATGTTGGCAACCAAACGGGCCGGCTGATGGTCGTTGTGACACCGGGCGGCTTCGAGGGCTTCTTCCCGGCGGTCGAGGCCGACCAGCCGCAGTCGCCTCAAGAGATCGACGCGCTCGCCGCCAGCTTCAACCTGCGGTTTGTCCCTGCACTCTCCGCACAGGTTGCGGCCTGAAGATACGGGATGGGACAGAAGCACCGGGCACTGCCAGGTGCCCGGTGCTTAAGTAGGTTCAGCGGACCGATCCTGAAAGCGGCTTCGTCCGTGAAGCTTCGCAAGGTGCTGTCAGAAGAACTTCGCGCGAGCCAGGCGAGGGTCTGGTTGCACGGGGGAGAAGGTTGTATTTCAGGCCCATCGCTTCCGCCAAGCGTGCAAGCGAGTTGATCGCCCGAGGGTTCATCTCGAGGCAGGGCAAGGAGGATACTCCGCAATGCCGAAAAGGCTATGTGCCTGGGCCAGACCGCTCCGGGAGCTGGTCTGAAAGAACTCGCGGAAGCGACCTTAGCGAAGTCTACCCAGTCCTGTGCTACTATCTCTTGGATCCGGCCTGTGCATCTCGCCCAGCGACGCTCCGGATCGTTTGGGGGGTACGACAATGGCGCAATACATAATTACCGGTAGCTACTCTTCTGCAGGCATGAAGGGCCTGATTTCCCATCCAAGTGACCGAGAAGCCGCGACACGCGCGCTTGTCGAAGGGTCGGGCGGCAAGCTCCAGACATTTTTGATGACCACCGGTGACAACGACTTCTTGATGATCGCCGAGACAAACGACAAAACGGGCTTGATCGCGGCGCTCATGGTTGCGGGCGCGTCTGGAGCTGTTGAGAACCTCAAGACAGTTCAAGCTTTCAGTTCGGCTGAATTTCTGGATGCCCAGAAAAAAGCTGGCAGCATCGCAGCGAAGTACGCATCCCCGGCTTGATCGAATTGTGGCCGCGCCCTTGATGGGCGCGGTCGGATCTTTTGTGGCTGCATTCAGGATTGCATGACGATCGGGCTCTCAGCAGAGAGGCGCAATGATAGGGAGCAGAGATGCAGTCAATGGAAGCGGGTCCGGTCGTGCACTTTTTGTTCCCTGAAGCACGGAAAAAAGTCCTTCTGTACAAAAGCGACCCTTGCAGCGGCCCGGGGAGGCCAACAACCGAACTGCGTTAGGCTTGGCCGACGAAGGACTTCCGGTCACTTCCGGCGATGGTATCATCTCTTCATCTGGGGATATCGGGAGCAGAAGGATGCAGCAGCACCTTGCGGCACGGACGACGCCCGTCGCGCAGGGCAGCATGATGGCCGTGGTGACGACGGGCACCGGTGGATACGATCGGCTGGAATACAGGCAGGTCCCAATCCCGGTGCCGGGCCCGGGAGATGTTCTTATCTCGGTGCGCGCTGCGGGGATCAACAATACCGACATCAACACCCGGCTCGGCTGGTACTCTGGATTGGTCCGCGACGGCACCGACGCCACAGCGGTGAAGGCCGATCGCGAGAATGGAGGCTGGAACGGGCCGACATCATTTCCGATGATCCAGGGTGCCGACTGTTGTGGGCGAATTGTCTCGGTGGGGCCCGAAGGAGACAGTGCTCGGATCGGAGATCGGGTTCTTGTTCGTTCGTGCATGCGGAGGTCGGGGTTCAACTGCTTGGACACCGCCTGGCTCGGGACAGATTTCGACGGGGCCTTCGCCCAATACGTCAAGGTTCCGGAAAACGAGGCGTTCACCATCCAATGCGGCTGGAGCGATGCCGAACTAGCCACCATCCCATGTGCCTATGGCACGGCAGAGAACATGGTGCAGCGCGCCAGCGTTTCGCGCGGTGATCATGTCCTAGTCCCCGGGGCATCGGGGGGTGTGGGGTCTGCTCTGGTCCAGCTCCTTCACCGTCGGGGGGCAGAGGTGACGGCCGTCACCAGTCCCGCGAAACAAGAGGTGCTGGCTCGCCTCGGCGCGACCCGCGTCTTGCGCCGAGACGATGACGCTGTTGCCCTCATGGGTCCCGAGAGCGTGGATGTGGTCATCGACAATGTGGGTGGGGCCAGCTTCGGCACGATGCTGAAGATGCTCAAGCGGGGCGGGCGCTACGTGTCATCCGGGGCAATCGCGGGGCCTGTCGTCGACCTCGACTTGCGCGACATGTACCTCAAGGACATCACGCTCATCGGCTGCACTGCCTGGGACGCGCCAGTCTTTCCCGCTCTCGTCTCCTACATTGAGGGCGGTCAGATCCGCCCCCTCCTGTCGGCGACGTACCCGCTCGATCAGATCGCAGAGGCGCAGGGCGTGTTTCAGGAAAAGCGCCACATCGGAAAGATCGTCCTGATCCCGCCGTCCTGACCCCGCCGGGACTTTTCGCAAGGGAGCCGACGTCACCATCCGACGTGCGGTCCAGCTGACAAGGTGCGGCTTGCCTTGCAGATATTCGCAGTCTGGCTAAGGTCTGATGTAAACAAGGCCTTCGGAGGACTCCATGGTCGAGTATCGGGTATCCGCGCGTAGGATCGACAGCCACGGCAGTTTGGCGCGCGCCAAGGACGCCGAGGTCGTGCTGGACACCGACATGGCCGGTCGGCGCGATGCGATGAACCCGGTGGAACTGCTCCTGTCCGCCCTTGCCGCCTGCATGCTGAAAGGCATCGAGCGGGTAACGCCGATGCTGTCCTTTCAGATCGAGGGCGCCGAGGTTGCGCTGGAGGCGATCCGCCAGGACGCGCCACCCAAGCTGACACTGATCCGCTATCAGATCACCGTGGACAGTGCCGAGACGGATCAGCGTCTGGCCCTGCTGCACCGTAACATCCTGAAGTACGGGACGATCTCGAACACGCTGTCCGGGGCGGTGCCGCTGGAAGGTTCGTTGATACGCAGGACCTGATCTGTCGACAGACGGGTCAAGAATGCTTGGTCGGTTTCTCGTTCGGTGCCGAATGGCGGAAATTGCTTAAAGGTACCCTGCACCCCGAGTGCAGCGAAACCGCAGAGAAACTGGATGGCCGGAATGACCGGGGCGTTACGTCGCCGCCGACAGGTTCACCCGCTTCATCAAGGCCTCGGCGGTTTCCTTCCGCTCGGAGTAGCGATCTACCAGATAGTCAGCCCGGTCGCGGGTCAGCAGGGTGAACTTCATCAACTCCTCCATCACATCCACGATCCGATCGTAGAGGGGAGAGGGGCGCATCCGGCCCTCTGCATCAAACTCCTGGAACGCCTTGGGGATCGAGGACTGATTGGGGATGGTTATCAGCCGCATCCAGCGGCCCAACAGCCGCATCTGGTTGACCGCGTTGAAGCTTTGGGACCCGCCCGACACCTGCATCACCGCCAGCGTCTTGCCTTGGGTCGGGCGAACGGCCCCCTCGGACAGCGGGATCCAGTCGATCTGCGTCTTCATCAGGCCGGTCATCGCTCCGTGGCGTTCTGGTGACGACCACACCATACCCTCGCTCCACGCAACCTGATCGCGCAACTCGCGCACCTTGGGGTGGGTCGCGTCGGCGCCATCATCGACCAGCGGCAGGCCCGACGGGTTGAAGTACCGCACGTCGGCCCCGAGGCGGGTCAGTATGCGGCCCGCCTCTTCGCCCGACAGGCGGCTGAAGCTGCGCGGACGGAGCGATCCATAAAGGATGAGGATGCGGGGCGGGTGGGTTTTGGCCGGCGGCGTCATCAGGGCGGCGCGGTCGACGCCCGGAAACAGCGCATCATCGATGTTGGGGGTGTCAGACAAGCCGGTTTCCTTCCGCGTCGATGGTTATCTGGCCATCACAGTCGGGGTTGAGAGGGGTGACGATGCGAAAGCTCATGCCGGAAAATGCCCCTTCGTGCGGTTGGCGAAGGCGACGAGGGTCAGCATCACCGGCACCTCGACCAGCACGCCCACCACGGTGACCAGTGCCGCGCCCGAGTTCAGGCCGAACAGGCCGATGGCCACGGCGACCGCCAGTTCGAAGAAGTTCGACGTGCCGATAAGCGCGCAGGGGGCGGCGATTCGGTGCGGCAACCGCCACGCCCAGGCCCAGGCATAGCCGAGCGCGAAGATGCCGTAGGACTGGATGATGATCGGCACGGCAAGCAGGGCGATCAGCGCCGGTTGCGCCAGAATGACCGGCCCTTGAAAGCCGAACAGGAGGATGACGGTCAGCAACAGGCCGAGGATGGAGGCGGGCTTGATGCGCGCGGTGAACTCCGCCACCGCGGGCTCGCCGCCCCGGCGGATCAGGGCGGATCGCGTCACCACCCCGGCCAGCAGCGGTATCACCACATAGAGGACGGTCGACAGGATCAGCGTTTCCCACGGCACGGCGATGTCGGTCACCCCCAGCAGGAAGGCGACAATCGGGGCAAAGGCCACGACCATGATCAGGTCGTTCAACGACACCTGCACCAGCGTATAGTTCGCATCGCCCCTGGTCATCTGCGACCAGACGAACACCATGGCAGTGCAGGGGGCCGCGCCGAGCAGGATCAGCCCCGCGATGTATTCGGGGGCCTTGGCCCCGTCGATCAGCCCGGCGAACAGATGTTGGAAGAACAGCACCCCGAGCGCCGCCATGGTGAACGGCTTGATCAGCCAGTTGATGACCACCGTGATGATCAACCCCTTTGGCCGCTGCCCCACCGACTTCAACGAGCCGAGATCGACCGCCACCATCATCGGATAGACCATCGCCCAGATCAGCACGGCGACAATCAGGTTGACCGATGCGCATTCAAGGCCTGCCAGCAGGGCAAAGGTCACGGGAAGCAGCGCACCCAACAACAGCCCGGCCCCGATGCACAGCGCAACCCACAGCGACAGGTAGCGTTCAAACAGCCCCATGGCGCACCTCTGCAGCCGGAGTGCAGCACGCATCGCCCGAAGGCGGAACCAGTGCAGCGATGAAGTCCGCAAGGTCGGTCAGGGCACGGGGGGCAAGGGCATAGCAGATCCGCGGTCCGGCAATCTCGCCTGTGATGATGCCAGCCGCCTTGAGGATCCGCAGGTGTTCCGAGACCGTCGATTGCGCCAGTCCTACCGCCTCGACGATATCGCCGCCGATGCAGCCGGGTGTTGCCAGCAGCAAGCGCAAGATACGCAGCCGGGCGGGATGGGCCAGCGCCTTGGCCAGCTCGGCAATTCGGGTATCGTCCGGGGTATCCACGGCAAACATCGGCATCGCCAGTTCATCGCCAATCGTCGATGAACGATAGGGCGTCGCGGCTGGCATGTCAAACCGCAACCGCGGTCCGGACTTGTCCCATCCTGCGACTGCGGCCTATCGTGGCATCGGGGGAGCCAAGATGATCACACAGACCCGCAGGCAGGCCCTCGCCCTGATAGGCGCCGCCGTTGCCGCTGCGGCCCCGGCACAGGCGCAGACTCCGATCCGGCTGGGACTGACCCCCGTTTTTCTCGACAACGACGGCGAGGTGATCGAACGCCTCAGGAACGCGCTGGTCAAGGGCACCGGGCGGCCGATCGAACTGGTGCAGCGGCGGACCTATCAGGAGGTGACTGGGCTTTTGCTGGAAGGGGGCGTGGATGCAGCGTGGCTGTGCGGCTATCCGTTCCTGCAACACGAATCCCGGCTGGCGCTGCTGGGGGTGCCGGTGTGGCGGGGGGCGCCGCTCTATCAATCCTATCTGATCGTGGGGGCGGATGATCCGGCGACGGGCCTTTCGGATCTGCGGGGTGGCACGCATGCCTATTCCGACCCCGACAGCAACTCGGGCTGGCTGGTCACGGTGTCCGACATAGTACGGATGGGAGAGGCGCCCGACACGTTCTTTGCCCGCACGCTGTTTGCCTATGGCCACCGCAACGTGACACGCGCCGTGGCGGGGGGGCTGACGCGGTCGGGCAGCGTCGATGGCTATGTCTGGGAGGCGCTGGCGGCGGTGGAGCCCGCGCTGATTGCCAGGACCCGTGTGATCGGCCGGTCCGAACGGCTGGGCTTTCCGCCCTTCGTGACCCGCCGCGAAGCCGTTGCGGACCCGGCTGTCATGACGTTGCAGGCTGCGTTTTTCGGCCTGAACCGCTCGCCCGAGGGGCAAGAGGCCCTGCGTCTGTTGCAGCTTGAGAGGATCGAGGCGGACACCCCTGGCCTGTTCGACGGCATCCGGGCGCGAATGCGGGATGTGCAGGGCGCATGACGGGCGGGCTGACCCTTCGGCTGCAAAGCCTGCCTCTGTCGCTGCGGCTGCCGCTGATTGCCGCCGGGCTGATGGTGCTGGTGGGGATGGTCGCGTCGCAGCAGGTGCTATCGGCCCTTTCGGCGGTGCAAGAGGAGCGCCTGCGCGAACTTGCTCGGCTGCATGTCGATGGGCTGGCTGTGGCGCTGGGGCCTTCGGTTGTGCGCCGCGATGTCTGGGAGGTCTACGACACGCTGGACCGCGCGGCGGCTGCCGGATCGGGGCAGCGCATGGTGCTGACTGTAGTGGCAGACGAGGCGGGCCGGGTCATCGCGGCGTCGGACCCGCTGCGCGCGCCGGTGGACTCGGATGCAGGACCGCTGGCCGAAGGGGCCCAGCCGATTGACGCGATCCGGCTTTCGGGGGCCGGGGGCCATATCCGCATCGCCGCCGATCTCGACTATCAGGGCCGCCGCGTCGGACGCATCATCAGCGAGCTTGATGTCACTGATCTGGTGGCCGAACGCTGGAAGGCGGGGCTTTTCCTGCTGGCAGGCAATGCGGCGGCCACGCTTGCGCTGGCGTTCGGCGGCTATCTTGCGATGCGGCGGATGCTGAAGCCAGTCGCGCGGCTGGCCGGCCACATGGGCCGGATGGAAGGCACGCTGGAGCCGATCCCTGTGACCGATGTGCCAAGGGGCGACACCGAACTGGCGCGGCTGTTCCAGACCTATAATTCGATGTCCGGGGCCGTGCAGGCCAAGGCCGAGGCGGAGCGCCGACTGGCGGAGCGCGAGCGGTTCGTCAGCCTCGGGCGGCTGTCGTCATCGCTGGCGCATGAGATCAACAACCCTCTGGGCGGATTGCTGAACGCGACGGACACGATCCGCACCTATGCCAACCGCCCGGAGGTGGTGCGCGACGCGGCTGATCTTCTGGACCGCGGCCTGCGCCATCTGCGCGACGTGGCGCGCGCCACGCTGGACCACAACCGGATGGACCGCAGCGGGCAACCGCTGCGCCCCGAGGATTTCGACGACCTGCGCCTGCTGTTCGAACCCGAGGTGGCGCGGCTCGGCCAGCAACTGGACTGGGTGGTGCAGGCTGCCGTGGCAGACCTTCACTTGCATCCGGCGGTGCTGGTGCGCCAGATCGTGCTGAACCTGCTGCTGAACGCGGCGGCGGCGGCAGGCGCGGGGGGCACGGTCGCCCTGCACGTCGCGGCAGAACCCGAGGGACTGCATCTGAGAATCTCGGATACTGGGCCGGGCCTGTCCGATGCCGCCCGCCAGCGCCTGCTGACCGACGACTCGGTGCAGCTCGGCGGCGGTGTCGGGCTGCGGCTGGTGCGCGATTTGGTGCGGCAGTCGGGGGGCCGGATCGACGTGGCGCGGCGGGACCGGATCACCGAAATCACCGTCGTGCTCCCCACACGTCGTTCGCCATGCTGAAGGGACGCCGGATCGCGCTGATCGAGGATGACGAGATCATGGGCGGGTCCGTCGCGCAGCGCCTGACGCTGGAGGGGGCCGAGGTTATGTGGCTGAAACTGGCACAGCGGGCGATCGGCGCACTGCGTACCCCGCGCGCGCCAATAGATGCAGTGATCTGCGACATCCGTCTGCCCGACGGCACCGGCGAAGAGGTGTTCACCACGCTTTGCCGCACGATGACCCCGCCGCCATTCCTGTTCATCACCGGGCAGGGCGGCATTGATCAGGCCGTGCGGCTGTTGCAGGCGGGGGCGGCCGACTACATCACCAAGCCCTTCGAGATGGGGCCATTTCTTGCGCGCCTGACGATGCTGTTGCGCCCCCGCGCCGCCGAAGACCTTCCCGACCTGCTGGGGATCTCGGTCGCCGCCAAGCGGATCGAGGCGCTGGCCCTGACCGCCGCACAGAACAGCCGCCCGGTGCTGCTGCGCGGGGCGGCGGGCACCGGCAAGGAGTTGGTGGCGCGACAGATCCACCGGCTGTCGGATCGGTCGGCCGCGCCTTTCGTGCATGTGAACCTTGCGCGCGACGGGGCCGATTTGGCGGTTCTGCAGGCTGCCGCCGCCGAGGTGGGCGAGGGCGTGCTGTTCCTGAACGCGCTGGGCCGGTTGCCGCCTGCGGCACAGGACTGGCTGATGGGCTGGCTCGATGCGGCACCGCAGGCCCGCGTCATCGCCGCTTGTGGGGTGGACATGGCCGAGATCGTGCAGGCGGGCGACTTTCGCGGCGACCTTTACTTCCGGCTCGACCTGTTCGAAATCGCGATCCCGCCGCTGAAGGATCGCCCCGAGGATGCCGTCTGGCTGCTGCACCGGCTGTTTGACGCACTCAACGCCCGCCGCACGCCCCCGTTGCGCGGCATCTCGGCGCTGTCCGAACGGGCGGTGCAGACCCATGACTGGCCGGGCAACGGGCGCGAGTTGCGCGCCCGGCTGGTGCAGGCGATGGGGACGGTCGAGGGCGACACGATCTTTCCCAGCGACCTGTTTCCGGAACTCAAGGCCGGCTCGGACGGCGGGATGCCGACCCTGTCCGAAGTGCGCGACACGGCTGAGCGGGCCCATATCCTGACCGCGCTCGAACGCACCGGCGGACAGGTCACCGAGGCGGCGCGGCTGCTCAATGTGTCACGCACGACGTTGTGGGAAAAGATGCAGAAACTGGGGTTGTGACACCACCTGGGCGTTCGGAAATCCGAACGCCTGAAAAGCGGGCGGGATTGCAACGGCTTGCCGCGTTGCAGCGCGGCCCGGTCGCCCATCGCGCCGCCGCCAGCCGCGCCGGTATCCTTGGCCCAAGGCAGCCAGGGAGGGTAGCTACCATGAAATGCAATCGATTGGTCGATACCGGCCGCCGTCAGTTCCTGCGCGGGGGCGTCCTCGGCGCGGCGGGTGCGGCGGCGGCGACAGTCTTGCCTGCAGGGCAGGCACAGGCGCAGCAGGCGCGGGCGATGCTGGACTATCCGTCGAACCGGCTGGCCAATATCGCCGATCTGGTGGTGGATCAGCCGATGGACATCGGCTACCCAGACGCCGACAGCCCCGGCATCCTGCTGAAGCTCGGCGTGGCGGTCGAAGGCGGCGCGGGCCCGGATGGCGATATCGTCGCCTATTCGGTGCTCTGCCCGCACAAGGGCTTTCAGATGTCCTACCACGCTGCCGACAAGACGCTGAACTGCCCGGGCCATTTCAGCCGGTTCGACTGTGAGAAGGGCGGCCAGCAGGTCTGGGGACATGCCACGCAGAACCTGCCGCAGTTCGGCCTGCGTATAGATGAAGCGGGCGACATCTTCGCCGAAAGCGTGGACGAGCTGATCTACGGCCGTCTGTCGAACGTGCTGGCATAGGGGGCAAAGATCATGGCTTACAAACGCAACGTCGACCGCCTGCCGATCATTGCCGCAGGTGCCACGGAACACAACGTCACCTGCCACTATTGCATCGTCGGATGCGGCTACAAGGCCTACACTTGGCCGCTGAAAAAGCAGGGCACGACCGACAGCAACTGGCTGGGCGTGGACCTGACGCAGCAGCAGGGGGCCGAGACCGAGGCGTGGTACGCGCCCTCGATGTACAACGTCGTCAAGCAGAACGGGCAGGACGTGCATCTGGTGATCAAGCCGGATGTGAACTGCGTAGTGAACTCGGGCCTTGGGTCGGTGCGTGGCGCGCGGATGGCCGAAAACCGCCGGTCCGACATCACCGGCACGCAGCAGCAGCGGCTGACCGAACCTATGGTCTGGCGCTATGGCACCTGGCAGCCGACCTCGTGGGACGACGCGCTCGACCTAGTGGCACGGGTGACGGCGCGGGTGATCGACCGCGACAACGAGGACGATCTTTACGTCTCGATGTTCGACCACGGCGGCTCGGCGGGTGGGTACGAGAATACCTGGGGCACCGGTAAGCTTTACTTCGGCAGCATGAAGGTCAAGCACTGCCGTATCCACAACCGCCCGGCCTACAACTCGGAAGTCCACAGCACCCGCGACATGGGCGTGGACGAGCTGAACTATGCCTATGAGGATTACCAGAACACCGACACGATCCTGCTGGTCGGCACCAACCCGATGGAATGTCAGACCAATCTGTTCCTGAACCACATGGTCAAGGGCATGCAGAACGGGGCAAAAGTGATCGTCGTCGATCCCCGCCGCACCGTGACGGTCGACAGTTGCGAACAGGTCGCGGGGGCCGGGAACGTGCTGCATCTGGCGATCGCCAGCGGTAGTGATCTTGCGCTTTTCAACACCCTCTTCACCTATATCGCCGATCAGGGCTGGGTGGACGCCGATTTCATCGCCAACTCGACCTTTCAGGGCGACGTGGCGGTGGCCGAGGATGCCGCCCACCCGGCAGCGCTCGGCTCGTTCGAGGCGGCGCGCGCGGCGGTCAAGATGACCCTTGCCGAAGGGGCCGCGATCACCGGGCTGACCGAGGCGCAGATCATGCAGGCCGCCGAATGGATCGCCAAACCCAAGGAAGACGGCAGCCGCCGCAAGACGGTTACCGGTTATGAAAAGGGCATCATCTGGGGCAACGACAACTACCGCGTCATCGGGGCGCTGGTGAACATCGGTCTTGCAACCGGCAACATAGGGCGTGAGGGCGGTGGCGTCTGCCGTCTGGGTGGGCACCAGGAAGGTTACTTCCGCCCCTCTGACGCCCATGTCGGTCGCCCCGCGCCTTACATCGACCAGTTGTTGAATGCGGGCGGCGGCAAGGTGCACCACATCTGGGCCAACGACCACTACAAGACCACGCTGAACGCCGCCGAGTTCAAGCGGGTCTACAACCGCCGGTCCAACATGGTGAAAGAGGCGATGGACGCCCGCGCCGGGGCCACGCGCGAAGAGTTGGTCGATGCCATCGTGGGTGCGATCAATGCGGGCGGCATCTTCAGCGTTTGCGTCGACATCATCCACAGCCAGATCGGGCAAGCCGCCCACGTCATCCTGCCAGCGGTGGAATCTGGTGAGATGAATCTGACCTCGATGAACGGCGAGCGCCGCCTGAGGCTGGTCGAGAAATACATGGACGCGCCCGGTTCGGCCCAACCCGACTGCATCATCGCGGCCCGGCTGGCCAACCACCTGGAACGCGTTCTGCGCGAGGAAGGCCGAAACGACTACGCCGACCAGTTCAAGGGCTTTGATTGGCAGACCGAAGAAGACGCATTCATGGACGGTTACAACTCGGGCAACCCGGAAGTGACCTACGAACGCCTGCGGGCCGCCGGCAACAATGGCGTGCAGGAACCGGTCAAGGGCTATGAAAACGGCGCACTCGTCGGCACCAAGCGGCTTTACGAGGATGGCGTGTTCACCCGCCATGGCCGCGAGGATGGCAAGGCGCTGTTCTGCATGGGCACCTGGCGCGGGCTGCAGGCCCCCGGCAAAGCGCAGCAGCAGGCCAGCCACCGGTTCCTGATCAACAACGGGCGGGCCAACCTGAACTGGCAGAACTGGTTCCTTGACCAGAAGAACGACTTTGTCATGGACCGCCTGCCGGTTCCGTTCATCCAGATCCACCCCGTCGACATGGCCGAATTGGGCCTGAAGGCGGGCGACATGGTAGAGGTGTTCAACGATGTGGGCGCCACGCAGGCGCTGGCCTATCCCGAACCCACCGCCCGCCGGAACGAGACGTTCATGATCTTCGGGGCCCCCAACGGCGCCCAGGGCAATGTGATCAACGCAGGAACGAACGAGTTGATCCTGCCGAACTACAAGCAGACCTGGGCCAACATCCGCAAGATCTCGGATGCCACTCCGGCGGCAGCGCGGGTATCCTACAAGTCGTGGGAAGTCGCCCTCTAGCCTTCCGCAAGACCCGCCCCAGAGCATTCCGGGGCGGACCATCCCCTGCACGACAGGACGCCCATGAACCTTGCCTACGTCAGCCTCGAAGGGCGCGGTAACACCGACCTCTTCCTAATGGGGGTCGCGCAGCGGCTGCACGCACAGGGGATGCGGCTTGCCGGGTGCGTGCAGTCCAACATTGAACGCCCCGACCGCGCCAAATGCGACATGGACCTGCGCGTGCTGCCCGATGGCCCGATCCTGCGGATCAGCGAGGATCGCGGCAGCCTCGCACGCGGTTGCATTCTGGATTCCGGAGCGTTGGAACAGACCGTGTTCGAGGTGGACCGGCGACTGGCGGGAGCGGAGCTGCTGATCGTGAACAAGTTCGGCAAGCGTGAATCCGAAGGCAAGGGGCTGGTACCCGTCATCGCCGCCGCCCTTGGCGAGGGGCTCCCGGTGCTTGTCGGGGTCAACGGCCTGAACCTGCCGACCTTCCTTGCGTTCTGCGACAACCAGGCAACCCCCTTGCCCGCCGATCCGGACCAGGTCGTGGAGTGGTGCAGGGCGAGTTCCTTCGTTCCGGCTGCGTAAAGCCGCCGAAATCCAAACTGGCCTGCATGCAGCTCTGTCAAACGCCCGCGGTCAAAAAGGCTGTGGTCGTGTTTGCTGCATCCGGGCTGAATGGCAGAAGACGGGCAATGTCTGATTGAGAGCAAATGTCAGCTATGGGCCGACTGGCCTCGCTCCCGAGGGCGCAGTGCGTCGATCACCCGAAAGGCGGGGACGGTCAACTCTACCGCTTTGTCATGGACGGCGCCACAATGTGACCTGCGAAAGCATCGGCGGCGCGGCAAACCAGCGCGACACGCTTGGGGGCCAATCTTCGCCCGTTCAAACCCAGATAAAGAAGACAAAGCGGTTTGGTCGGTTGACTGGTGCCCCCAGAGAGACTCGAACTCCCGACCCTCTGATTACAAATCAGATGCTCTACCAGCTGAGCTATAGGGGCACGCCGGTTGCCGGAATACAGCCTTCGCGCGGGCGGTGCAAGGCGGGCGACCGCCTCGCACCTCACTGTCAGGTGACGAGGTCGATCCTCACCTCGATCCGGCCTGCGGGTGCGGCAAGGGCAATCGCGGGTGCTCTGTTTCCCGCGTCGAGAAGTGCGGCGAGCGTGCCCGCGGCAAGGGGCGGCACGTATCCCAACCCCGCGCCGCCCGCAGTCGTGACGAGCACAGCGCGCGGATCAAAGGTCCGCTCGGCGTCGCGCCGGACCAGCA